>DHBS01000014.1:31167-54095 GCA_002398825.1 Syntrophomonas sp. UBA4922
TGCACCTCATAATATTCGCCGATGCGGGCATGGCTGTATCCGCTGGGTACGATCTCCACCGGCAGACCTACGGCCTCAATGTGATGATGATGGTGATGACCAATTTCAACCAGGATTTTGGCATACAATTCCTTGTTTCCAGACTGCTGGACGATCACCTGAATCAGTCCGTCAGCTTCCTGCCCGGGATGAAGCATATACTGACCTTCATGATGGTGAATCTGCAGATCGCGTCTCCCCCCGCTATTGGCCATAAAAGCCTTTACGCCCCCCAAATCGGCATCTTTTTGGGGCTGCATATTATATCCCTTAAACAGCTTCAATCCGACTTCTTCACCTTCATGAAAATGGCCGTGGTCGGTATCCGGTTCCAGCCACAATTCTTCTTCCCTAACCACGGTTCGCTGAGGGATCTCTTCAATTATGATGCGGTGGTGCACCAGTTCCAGTTCACGGATACGAGCCTTGATGATCTTGCGTTCCCCAAATATATTCTCCATAAACAAGGTGTGTTCTTCACCGGGAATAACCCTGTCCACCTTTTCCATCAAGAGTTCTTCCTGCCCGTCGCGCAGCAGGTAGACATTGGCTTCACACATAACCACTTACCTCCTTTGCAGGTCAAAACAGGGTATGCATAATACTCCATCCGCTGTTTCAACCGCCCTCGTTTCCATGACCCCTTCTTGGCAATTGCTGCAGGTCAGGGTCGAATATAGACTGGCTTTAGGAGGCAGTTTTACATCAACATCCTGCCAGTCAAACAGCTCTTCATAAGGGCAGGTCATCAACTGCTCAAACAGTTCTTGCAGAACTTGCTCCATTTCTTCCTTTTCAGCCGGATTAAGATCTTCACGGCCTTTGAGCTCACGATAACGCTGTCCGGTTTTCCCGCTAGAGGCTGATCTTCGCTGAACAATTCGCACCGCCCGGCCATCCTGGCGGTTAATTACGGTATAGACCGCTTTCCCATAATCTTTAAAAATTAAATTGCCTTTGCCGAAGGTACAACCCAGAATGGCCTGCAAGGCATCTACGCCACAGGAATCCGTTTCCACAATGGCCACAACATCTTCATCCTGGTCCCGCTTCAGGTCAAGATGCTGCATAGCCAACTGAGAGGCTCGAACTCCCATCAATAAACCGGGACAGATATGGCCGTGGAATTGTATGGCTAACTCTAACGGGGTCATGTCTTTACACATATAATAAACCACCTTTCATTCTCTACCTGTCGGCATCTTGGCACATCTGGCAATGAGCTCGAACTCTGGCTACCAGTTGATCTACCTGAAGGGGCAAAGGCTCATCCTGACTGCTGCTGATTTCTATATTACAGCGATTCATGGGTATCAATATCTTCATGGCCGGAGAAGATGCAACGGCTTCAGCCATGCGCGGCGTCAATTCCCCGGCGTAGCTGTTAGCAACAATTACGGCTACCGAACCGGCAATCATATCGACCCGTGAAGCACACCAAACCACCGAGTTTTCCCCACTGGCCCCGTCATTCGCTCCGGCTTTCAACATGACCGATGTAGCCACCGCATTGGTTCCCACCCCGATAATATATACTTCTTGTCCAAATTCCTTGCGCAGCTTTTCAATAATTAAGCGGCCGATCCCGCCCCCTTGACCGTCAATCACAGCGATTTTCAAAATCTTCCCTCCGCTTGTCGATTATTGGTTGATAATTGAGTTTTCTGAAGCAACAACCGGCACGATCATCTTAGAACTGTCCTTTTTCTGCTTCATAATAACATTTGAATGAAAAAAAAGAAACCACAGAACGACCATTGTAACAGGGGCCGACCTTCGTGGTTCGTCTTGTATTTATTCTGTTATGTTATGTTATGTCAGTCTTAACAGATGGCCTTCCTGACCACCGCTATTTAACCAGTTCCTCTGCCAGGGCTTTGCTCTTTTCTGACAATTTCAAGGCCAAACAGGCCGCATCTTTATTCTTGCCCAGAATCAAGGTGGAGGCCAGATCAGCAAGCAAGTTTTTTAATTCTAATAACAGTTTGGTTGCCATGATAACTCCTCCATTTCGATTCCTGCAACCTTGACACATTATTCGATTTCATGTTTTGGTTGTTATCTAATGTATTGGATGCATGTCTATAGTTTAATTATATACATCCATGACAGGAATTCGTACCCCTTTTTTAATTTCCAGCGGCTCATTCGTAAACTATAGTTGCGATTCCCCAGGGGTTATACTGTTCAACAAACCGACAAACAAATTGCCCTGAAAATGTGGCACTGTGCCGGGCAGACTCTCTAACCGGCCCCAAAATCGCAGCACCGTTTTTTGCAAATAACAACCACGTGTTGGTGAGCCGCATCAGGGGTTGGTTCTCCCTGGTTTTCTTATTTTAGGTACAGAGCAATGGGGCAATGGTCAGATCCAGTGACCTGATCAAATATGGCACAATCAGTAATCCTGGGGAGCAAGGGCTGGCTGACATAGAAGTAATCAATGCGCCAGCCGGCATTGCGCTCCCGGGCGCGGGTGCGGTAATCCCACCAGGAGTATTGGACTTTCTCAGGGTACAGGTGGCGGAAAACGTCTACATAGCCCCGCTCTAAAAAACGATCCAGGACTTCCCTTTCTTCGGGCAGAAAACCCGAGCGCTTCTCATTATTTTTAGGATTCTTGAGGTCGATCGCACGGTGCGCGGTATTGAAGTCCCCGCAGATAATCAAATAGGGTTCAGCTTTTTTCAAATCTTCACAGTAATCCATCAAGGCTTCATAGAACTGCAGCTTATACTGCAAACGCTCATTGCTCATCTGCCCATTGGGAAAGTATATGTTCAATAAGGTGAATTGCGGATGCCTGGTTACAATCAGGCGACCTTCGACATCGAGGAGTTCCACCCCGGTGCTGACCAGGCATTCCAGCGGAGTCTCCCGCACATACGTGGCCACCCCACTGTATCCCTTCCTGGCGCCAATATTCCAATAACTTCTGTATCCCGGCACTTCCAGCAAGGACTGGTGCAGTTGCTCAGGGCTGGCCTTGGTCTCCTGCAGGCACAGTATATCCGGAGCTTCCGACTGCAGCCATTCGATAAAGCCTTTGTTAAATACTGAACGAATGCCATTGACGTTCCATGAATAGATTTTCATTGATATCCCCCACCCCAAACCGTTTAACCGTTAAGGCAGCTGCTCCATAATCCGGGCGGCGATGGCATCCATTTCTTGTGAACGGTATTCTTCTATTTTTCCTTCATCCACCAGGGCATTGAAATGCCCATCCCAGGACAGGCCGCCCAGAAATTCCACCCCGGTCTCACGGGCAACTTTGGCGCCCTGACTCTTGCCGAAGATCTCAATTTTCTCATTACAATGCGGGCACACCGCATGACTCATATTCTCTATCAGGCCAACAATAGGCAGCTGCAGCTTTTTCGCCATTTTGATGGTCTTCTTCACCACCATAAAGGCCAGGTCCTGTGGTGAGGAGACAATGATTATGCCATTCACCGGCAGGGATTGCATCACCGTCAAAGGAATGTCTCCGGTTCCGGGCGGGAGGTCTACGATCAGATAATCCAAATCGCGCCAGTCCACATCGGACCAGAACTGTTTCACCGCCCCGGCCAGCATAGGCCCTCTCCAGATTACGGGGTCGTCTTCATTGGGGAGAAAGAAATTTATGGACATCAATTTTATCCCGCTTTGGCTCTGGGGAGGGATCATGCCATAATCTCCCGCCTTAATGTTTCCCTTTATGCCAAATGCTTTAGGTTGGCTGGGTCCGGTGATATCGGCATCCAGTATCCCCACCTTTTTGCCCTGACGAGTCAGACTTAAGGCAAGAAGACCGGTGACCGATGATTTGCCCACCCCGCCTTTGCCGCTCATTACGGTGATCACGTTGCGGATGCTGTTAAAAGCCCCTATCAGTGTATTAGGCTGGCTTTCTACTCCGCAGGAACTGGCATCGATATTGCAGCCAGCCGCAGATGGACAGGTATTGCATTTGTCAGACATGATTAGTCTCCTTTCATATCGCTGGTATTTTGCAGCAATTTTATGAAATTTTTGGTAAAACACTGATCTTGCGCCGGGCTCCGTTTGGATGGGCCGGAGATGCGTACTCCTGCCCTGCGGGCTCGGGCGTTTAAATAACGCTGGGTGAGCAGGGCGTTGATATTCCCCGGGTCATAAATTTTGCCGTCAGGATGGATGGCTTGGGCCCGTTTGGCCAGAACCAGTGAGGCCAGCCCGTAGTCCTGAGTGACCACAATATCGCCGGCCCGAGTTCGATTGATGATAGCCAGATCCACTGCTTCGGGGGCGAAGTCCACCATGATTATCCGGGCATAACTGCTCTCTATAGAATGGTTGGGATTGCAGAACATAATCACTTCCAGATTCCATTCCTGGGCGGTTTTTTCTATAATATCCTTAACTGGGCAGGCGTCTGCATCTACTAATACTCTCATAGGCTGTCGACCCGGTTTAACAATAAGGTTTTCATCATGGTCAGGGGATCATGGCCTTTTTGGGCATCAAAACCCAGCAATTCTATGATAAGCATCTCCACTACCAGGAAAACCCTGCTGTCCGCCCGCAGACAGCCTGTTAAACTAGTATCTCCGCGCCCCAGGGAGCCATGTATATGCAGGACCGGTTCGCCTTTGTCCTGATCCGGGAACAAAGTCCCGATGGCCACGATCTCCCGGCCGTCATCCAAGTGAGTCTCTATTCCCTGCGGGGGCAGCACACATTCCCGGGGCCCCACCACCATAGTGGAACTCTGCAAGGCGCCAATCATGAAGAGATAGGCGGATTTGAGCCCCGTCTTTACAGCCAGGCGCTTTACTTCCAGGAGAAGATCGTCTCCGTGTTCCAGCTTAACCACAAATATCCTGCCCAAGCTTCCCTGCTGATAAAGCAAGTTTTTCCCTCCTAAATAATCATAGAATAGTTTAACACAAATTGGTTGGGCTTATGGCTAAATTTTATCCCACATCCTCCCCCTATTGGTGTAAGCTGAAAATATTGACGGCGTATTGTTTATGAACGGGATTGGGGAGCTGATTCTATTGATTAGCGACGAGATGCTGGCGTGGCAGACTCTGAGCGGTGATATAGCAGCTTATGAGGAACTGGTTAATCGATATAAGAATCAGGTTTATGCCATCGTCTATCGTATAATAGGCCATGCGCAGGAAGCCGAGGATTTAAGCCAGGAGGTATTTCTGACTGTTTATGAGAAGATGTACCAGTTTGACTCTAATAAGAAGTTTGCCCCCTGGATATATCGCATAGCCACCAACACCAGTATCAGCGCCTTGCGCAAGCGAAAAAAGGTAGTTATGGTCAATTTTGACGAGGCCTATAGCGCCCCAATGGATTGCTATGCCTCGATTCAGGTGGGCGATCCCCATTCCATGTTCGAACAGCGCGAAATGCATCGCGAGATTGATGCTGCCATCATGGCATTGCCAGAGAATTACCGGGTGGTTATCACTCTAAGGTATCAAATGGATCTGGATAACCAGGAGATAGCAGATACCCTGGGAATCAGCAAAGAGAATGTAGAGGTAAAAGTACACCGCGCCCGTAAGGCCTTACAGAAGATTTTATTAAACCGTCAAGCAGAAAGGGGGATAAACAATGAACTGTCAGCAAATCGATAAATACATTTATGAGTTCTGTGACAAACAATTGACTCCCCAGATGCAGGACGGCATCCAGGCCCATCTTGACCAGTGTGAAAGCTGCCGCGACAAAGTAGCTGCGGCCGGGCGGGAGGGCAATTTGCTGCGGAGTTTGGAAATCATTCCGACCCTGCAGCCTGAATTTACCGGTCAGGTTATATCCCTGATCCAGAAAAGGTACAATAACAGGCCGGCAAGTATATTGGCTGTTCATGCTTCCCGCCATCCGCAACAGATTCGGTGGTGGTGGGGTGCGGCCAGCGCAGCCGTTTTAATCCTGGCCTTGTATTCGCTGCCCCTTTTGGAACATCCCATGAGCTCCAGACTGGCCGGACAAAACGACCAGGCTGGCTTGCACACCGAAACCTTGCCCGCAGCGTTGAACAATGTCCCGGAAAATGTCCCGGAAAAAAATCCAGCAACTGAGACCCCCCAGGCGGGAGAGCCTGTTGAAGAGACTGCCGGTCAACCCCGCCAGGTGGCAGTGCAAGATGTTCAGACACCCGTTTCCCCAAAAGACACATTGCTGCCAGATGCTTCTCAACCCGCCCCGGATGCTAGATCTTTTTCCTACGCAGCCCCCGCTGATCAGATTATGAAATCACCCAATTATACTAGCAATCCTAATCGTGGGGCGGAGTTATCGACCCTGCATCCGGCCAACCTGCCGCCTGAGTATACGCTTCAGGCTGTTGTCAGCAACTCAGACCGGGATATTACCTTTGTATATCAAAACCAGGCAACACAACAGGAATTAAACCTCAGGTTGACGGTGGTTGATAATCAAATAAATAGCGCTGAAATCACGGGTTCATCTGATGAACTTTTGTTAAAAAGCGCTTCCCCCGCCAGGACAGAAGGATCAGGGGGCCCTTCACCACCAAAAACGGTCCTGATCAACTCTTTCCAGTCGGAAATGAATTATGATCAACAGCTTTATCAACTAGTAGTCAGCGGCAACTTGAGTACTGAGGAATTAGCCGTAATAGCCAATTCATTACAATTAGAGGAGGGCATCCAAGGTGTTAAAGCAAAGAATCCGTAAAACCGCCTTTTTAGGTATTATATGTCTATTAGTCTTATCTATTGCCGGGCCAGCCCTGGCTGCAGATGTTCCAGTGCAATATAGCGGTCCGGTGGTGGTGGTTACCGCCACCGGAACCACCACCGTAGCCCCGGATCAAGCCAGAATCTCACTGGGCGTGGTCACTAGCAATAAAGACCTGGCCCTGGCCCAGAGCGAGAATAATCAGAACACCCAGAAAGTCATAGCTGCCGTTCAAACCATGGGAATTGACAAAAGCCATATTCAGACCAGCAGTTTTAACATCTATCCCCAATACGATTACAATACGAGATCAACCGGCGTCCTGATAGGCTACCAGGTTCGAAATGAAATTACCATAGTGGTCAAGGATATAAGCAAGGCTGGATCCATATTGGATGGAGCAGTTCAGGCAGGGGCCAATAACGTGAATTATGTCTCTTTTGAAAAGGCCAACCTGGATGCGGCGGAAAATGAGGCCCTGCTCAAGGCCATTGCCCGCGGCCATGATAAAGCGCAGCTCATAGCCAGTGCAGCCCAGATGAGTCTGGGCGACCTGTTGAACATCAGCGAAGGTTACAACGCCACCATATATCCCAATGTAGCCAACATAGCCATGGATTCCGCCAAGGGTATGGGAGGGGCAGTCAACAGCGTCCCCATCAGTCCCGGTGAGCTTAAGGTAAACGCCACGGTAACCATGGTCTACCAGCTGAAATAGGCTGGAGATGCTTGCATAACCTGACTTAATGAAATATTGGCTCAAATAGTAATATGGTTATAGGCTGTTGGATATTTTCCGGCAGCCTTTCTTGTGAATCGCTGCTAGGGCTTTCTCATAATAAATACCCCCCTAATAACGGGGGGTATTCCTTGCTATTATTGCGCATCAATTAAACCGAATAACTATCCCCGGCCAAAAGTTGCCCCAACCTTGGCGCGGGTGGTGTCCTATCTTCTTGGGGCTTTATTGGCATCAGATTCATTGGGGTTTTCCTGGGGGTGGCAGCAGCCACCGCCGCCATTTCGGCCATGTCCAGGCATGAATAACATCATTAAAGGGCAGGCCAGACTCATTATCAATATGGGCAGCCAACTCAAGTTCTTGGAACCAGCCTCGGCATTCCCCGGTGGTGCAATATAATAAAAGACCATCATGCCTGCCAAGACAATTACCAGCAACCAGGGCAACCAGGTTAGCCCATTGGTTTTGGGGCTTGGCAGGTTAGAACTTTGATTGGGTTGGTTATGTTCTGAGCTTCGTTCATTATGATTATGGCAATCCATACTCCATTACCTCCATCCATTAGCCGTGCCGCTTACATTTTCTAACTGACTCCATTTTAAAAAGCTTTTGTGTTGATTTTATGAAGACCTAAGGATTAATCACGATCATACCCAGCTACTGCCGGCAAAAAGGATGCGTATGTACCAAGGGATCTGCGGTCACCTATACCATGTGCTGCCCGGCATCACATCTTGAATGGGTGGAGTCACGAGGTTGATCAGATATAAAACATAAGAGATTCCGCTCCCTGCATTTTCCTATACTCGATCAACAAGTCCTCCAAAGTGATACTGTCAACGACTGTGTCGATGCTCGTATTGATCCTATCCCATACCTGCGTCTTCAAACAATATTCAACCGGATTTAACGCTTCACTGCCGGTCTTGTCCCCGACTACGGCCAGATCCCCTTCCAAGGCTCGAAGTATTTGGCCAACCGTAATCCGGTTCAAGCTATCGGCCAGCATATATCCTCCCTGAGCCCCTTTTATGCTCACTACCAAACCGGCCTTTCTCAGGGTGGAAAATACCTGCTCCAGATAATTGGTGGAAATGTCCTGCCGTTCAGCTATAGTGTTTAAAGCAACATGATCGCCGCCCGAGTTTAGCGCCAGATCGAGCATAGCCCTTAAACCATAACGACCTTTGGTTGACATCTTCATAGCCCAGACCTCCAGATACCATATAGTTTTCTTATATGAATAATAATATATCCTTGACAGCGGATGCAAGCAGCACGATGATTTGACAATGAATACATAAATTAAAATATAAGCCATGAGAATTTTTTTAGCGCTGATACTTCTTCACAATATCTTCACTCTGTGATGATAGTCTTGAAGCGGGATTGTTTTGTCTGCTATCGTCATTCAACAATGAGCCCTGATCAGAAAGGATACCGCGAGATATGGATAGAATTCTGTTTCAGTTTGGTCCGCTGACAATATATACCTTTGGCTTTGCCATCGCGGTTGGGACTTTGACTGCCTACCTGCTGGCCATTAGAGAGGCCAAAAGAAACGCTCTGGATGAAGAAAAGTTATCTACCCTAATACTTGTTATACTGCTGGCCGGTGTTCTGGGGGCACGTATATTCTTTGTTCTTTTCTACCAACCTGCTTACTACTGGCACAACCCGGCCGATATTTTCAAACTTTATGAAGGGGGGCTTTCCATACATGGAGGTATTTTGGGCGCGTTACTGGCCGGACTTTGGTATACCAAAAAGGTTAAATTGCCCTTCTGGAAGACCGCTGACCTGATAGCTCCAGCTGCCGTTTTGGGACAGGGAATTGCCCGCGTGGGTTGTGATGTATACGGGAAGGTCATGAGCGGAATTTGGCCCTGGGGTATAGAGGTAAACGGCCTCGTGGTGCACCCGGTACAGATCTATGAAGCCCTGCTGGACCTGGCACTTTTTGTCTTCCTATGGGGCCAGCGCTCCCGGCAAAAATATACCGGGCAAATCTTCGTGTACTATTTGGGCGGTTACGCGCTGATCAGACTGATGCTGGAGTTTTTCAGAACCAATCCAACTATCATTGGCGACGTCACCCCGGCGCATTTAACCAGTTTGGCATTCATTGTAGTGTCTTATGCGCTAAATAGCTGGCTTGGCAAACGAAATCCGGGTGAAATAATAGCCGGAACCCCATCATCAACCTGGGTGGCCCCTCTCGTCTGGGGCCAAGTAATTATACTGGCTCTGGTTAACGTAATGATATTTTATGCTTTAGCAAGCTAGTTAAGGCCGGCTTATGATGTCTTCACAATATCTGCACATTTACCAGATAAAATGGTCAAAGCAATTTCAGTACAGGAGGGATTTTTAATGAAGAAAAGCGGTGGTATTTCAAAAATAGTATTTTGGGGATGTGTGGCGCTATCTCTGGCCATTATAGCTTTTTATGGCTTAAACCCCGGATCAGCTGATCCAGCCGTTCCCGACAGAACAAGCACTTCCGCGGGAAACAATGCTGAACCCGAGCCTATCACCAAACCGGCCCCCAATGCGCCCCGCGAAAACCAACCAAGCGGCAATGCTCAATCCAATAAGGCTGACAGCAAAAACAATCCCCAAAATGGAGACATCGCCATAAATATTACCAAGAGTCAAATCTCTTCCCAAGCCAGCTTTATCCCCTATACGCTTAATGGCGTGAACATGGAGATAATTGCGGTTAAGGCAAGCGACGGCACTATCAGAACGGCCTTAAATACCTGTCAGGTTTGCTATGATTCGGGCCGGGGCTATTATATTCAGGAAGGCTCCTATCTGGTCTGCCAGAACTGCGGAAATAGATTTCATATTGACCAGGTCGAAAAGATAAAAGGCGGATGCAATCCGGTTCCGGTCATGGGAAGTGATAAAACCGATCTGGGCAGCACCATCGCCTTATCCAAAGAATTTATTGCCACCCAACTGCCATACTTCACCAATTGGAGAGACAGCTAATCATTATCAATGATCGACCTCGTCAGTAAAATATGCAGCCCCCGCTATGTCCTCACAGATTAAGCGGGGGCTTTGTTTTTGTCAATTTAGACGCAGACACCTTATTAGCCTTTTCGGCCATATGGGTGTACCGTCGTGATTATACCCGCAGGGTTTGAGACCTCTGCCCTTCCCATTGTCAGGATGACGGTTTTTCAGTAACGCCGCCCTGAAATAAGGAAGGCATATAAGCCCATTAAGATGGCAAAGCCGCTGGTAGCCATGAGGACTCTGTTCAAGTGAGCCGCGGAATGATCCCCCGCCAGCAGCAGCAAAGACGTGCTGATCAGCCCGCCGGCAATGATCAAACTGGCGCTTATACGGTTTGATACCTGGGTGATTTTAGTTTCGAAGCTCTTCTTCAGCTCATGTTTGTGGGATATTTCCAGATCCCCCTGCCCGGCCACCTTTACCAAATGGTTCAGATTCCGGGGGAAAGCAAACAAAGGCTTGATTTCCCGATAATAATTACGGCGCAGGCTGCGGTAAATACCTTCCGGCTTTATCCTTTCTATAAACATTTCCCGAATGATAGGACCGGCCACTTCGGAGATATTAAAGTTCGGATCGAGTCTTTTGCCGACGCCATCCACGGTGATCAAAGCCTTCATGAGAGCGGTGAGGTAATTGGGCAGCCGCAGTTGATAACGGTAGGCGATGTCCATCATTTCCCGGCGCAAGCGGTCGGCGTCAATGCTCCCCATATTGGATAAATATACCCTTTCTATCAGATCCGAGAAGTCCGCCTCAAAACTGTCCAGATCAACCCGCTCATTTAATATTCCCATATCATATAAGGCACTCATGGCACTGTCCAGATCCTTTTTGTCGATCCCCACCAGCAGCTGTCCCAGGGTGGTCAGCCTTTTTTCCGTCAATAACCCGATCTCCCCAAAATCAATAAAGGCGATTTTATCTTCATTCAGGAGCATCATATTCCCGGGATGCGGGTCAGCCTGAAAAAAACCGTGCATCATGACCTGGGTCAAAAAGGCCCGGGTTCCCAAACGGGAAATCTTATTGCGGTTCCATCCCCGGGCTTGAATGGTATTAAAATCACTGAGTTTTACTCCATCAATAAATTCCTCGGTCAGAATCTTTCTGGTGCTGTATTCCGCAAAAACACGGGGAATAACCACTGAATGGTCCGCGGCAAAATTCACACGCATTCTTTCAGTGTTTTTGGCCTCCCGTTCATAATCCAATTCCAGGCGCAATATTTTGGCATAATCCTCAATCATAGCCTGTATGCCGATTTGCCTGGCATCCGCAGAGCGCTTTTCCGCCAGGCCGGCCAAATCGATCAGTATCTGCAGGTCGTCTTCCACCAGGTTTTCAATGCCTGGGCGCTGCACCTTTACAATAATCTCTTCCCCGCTTTTTAAACGGGCCCGGTGCACTTGTCCAATAGATGCGGCCGCCAGCGGTACAGGATTAAACTCTGCAAAGATTTCCTCCACCGGGCCAATCTCCGCAGCGATCTGTGCTTTGACTTGATCGACAGGAAAAGGCAGTACTTTATCCTGCAGCTTCTCAAGTTCTTCAATAAAAGCCGGTGAAAGAATGTCTGACCTGGTGCTGAGCAATTGACCGAACTTGATAAAGGTGGGGCCCAGTTCCATCAGGGCGTTGGTCAGCTTATCTGCCATACAGCTGTCCGATTCCTTTTGGCATTTTTGCAGTGAATATACCGCAGGTAAGGGCACTACGCTTTCCAGACCCAACCGGTGGACGAAATAACCCAGGCCATGCTTCAACAAGGTCTGGATGATTTGCCGGTAACGACGCCTATGCCTTATTTTGCGATAAATATTCAAATTGCCGCCTCCTTGAGGTTAGGTTCAACCGCTATCCGGCTGTTTATGTCCCACTGCAACTGATTTGGGGTAAAAGCTATATTCAATATTTCTTTACTGTAGTGGCTTAAAGGCTGGCTCTAAGTTAAAGAGAGCTTTCAATATCAGGCATATTCCTCCAAAATAGTGTAGCATTTTCTTTGCGAATTGTAATGCACCCATCCGGTATTTAAACTTTCACAGACCTAAAGAACCCTTATCCAGCCTGAAAGCACCTCCAGATGGGGTGCTTTCGGGATGAATGATGCAGTTGATGGAAAAGTAATATTACTCAGCCGCCATATGGGCTGATGCTTTATGCCTGCATAATTCGAATCCTTTGTTTTACTGCGACATCGACCAGATAAGCCTGGAGCGCTCCACCACTTCCGGCAGGATTGACATCAGCTTGTCGATGTCCGCTTCGCAGTTATCTTTACCCAGACTTAGCCGCAAAGCGCTTAAGGCAATTTCGTTTTTTAATCCCAGGGCTCTTAAAACATGGGATGCCTGAAATGAATTGGAGCTGCAAGCCGCCGCACTGGAGGCGGAGATGCCTTGCGAGTCCAGGAAATATATTAAATAATCACCTTCCACCCCGGGGAATACGAAACTGGCATGGCCGGGGATACGATGCTGCGGGTGTCCGGTAAGGTAACTCTGAGGAATTTCATCCAACACCCTTTGAATAAGGTTCTGTCCCAGTCGCCCCAGATGAGAAGCACGTTTTTCCATTTCATACCGGGCTATTTCAGCGGCTTTGCCCAAACCTACGATACCCGGCAGGTTTTCGGTCCCCGGACGCCAGTTTCGCTCCTGTCCCCCTCCATAAGCCAGTGGGGCCACATTTATTCCCGACCTGATGTATAATGCGCCGCTCCCCTTGGGCCCATATAATTTATGGGCTGACAGCGACAGCAGATCTACACCCAGTTCCTTGACATTTACCGGGATGCGGCCTACGGACTGCACCGCATCACTATGAAAACATATGTTGTTCTGCCCGGCGATTTCTCCGATTTCAGCGATGGGCTGCATTGTGCCGATCTCATTATTGGCGTGCATAATGCTGATAAGGACTGTGTCCTCACGGATAGTCTTTTTTAATTGGTCTATATTAATAGCTCCATAAAAGTCGACGGGTAAAACTGCTACCTCAAAACCCAACTGACCCAGAAATTGAAAAGCGTTAAGCACTGCGTGATGCTCTACTGCGGAAGTTATAACATGGCGCCCTTGTTTTTGCCTGGCCAAGGCCGCGCCGATGATGGCAAGATTATCAGCTTCGGTTCCGCCGCTGGTAAACACTATTTCCTGAGCTTCTGCTCCAATTAGTGCGGCTACCTGTTTCCGCGCAGTTTCTAAATGTTCTTTGGCCTCGCGTCCCTGGCTGTGCAAACTGGATGGATTCCCCCAGCCATTTGTTATAACTTCCATCATCGCGTCGGCAACCTCAGGATCAACAGGAGTCGTTGCACTATGGTCCATATATATTCTCTTCATCTTACCGCTCCTCCGCGCCTTTGGCCTATGCCCTTTACACCCATCGTATCCGCTTCCCATGCCTCTCTGAATTTACCTATTTGAGCAGCGGTGACAATGCCTTAAATTCCGGAGTGCCTGAAGTTTTGAGGATATCGAAGAATATGGTCTCCGCATTGGTGATCACCGCTCCCATTTGCTTCATCAATTCCAGACCGCTGCGATAATTCTGTTTAAAACGCGAGCAGATCGCATCTTCTACCACGTGTACGGTGTAGCCGTTCTCGAGCAAGTCCCTCACGGTCTGGTACACGCAAACGTGAGTCTCAGTGCCGGTAACGATGATCTTGGGCCGGTCATACGCGAAGAGCGCTTTTCTGGTCTCCAGGGTGCAGGCGGTAAAAGACATTTTTTCGACTACCTCGGTTCCTTCGGGAAAATTCTCCTTTATCTCGGTAACGGTAGGGCCCAGGCCACGGGGGTTTTGTTCGGTGACTAAAACCGGCAGGCCTGTTTCCCTGGCGAGCTTGAGCAAGAGGCTGGTGTTTTTCACCACCGAGTCCCGGTATTTCATGGCTTTTAATAGCTTGTCCTGCAAGTCGATAATCAACAAGAGCGAATCCAGCCGATCCAATCTGTACTTGCCCATTTCCATCATTGCATCCTCCTTATGGAATAATTGACTTATGGGATTATTCTATCATGTATAGGTTGCTCCTTGAAGCCCTGGCTAATGCCGATAAACATGACATTGCTTTCTACAGGTGCTAATCTGTTATAATTAGTAAGAGTATTAGGGATATGGTCCTATCATGAAATATTTTCGTTTACTTGTTTTTATAATATTATTTTTTGGAGTTGTGGCTGCCGGAATGGTGACGTGTTTTGGGCTGGGAAGTGAAGCTTCGCTGCTCAACGCCGATTTTTATGAGCAGCAATTTACCCGGCATAATATCTACGAGCTGTCACAGCGCTATGTTCTTATGGAGATACGCTCCGGCATCAACCAGCAGCTGGCGGAACCGGTTCGTGATGCCTTGATGCATGCTATAGAAAGGTCTTTTTCCCCGGAATGGACCCGTCAGGAGACTTCCCGCTTGATTGAGAACCTGCTGGGCTACCTTAAAAACCAGGAGGATGTACTGGATCTAACCATTGACTTGCGTCCCAGGCAGAATTTATTACTGCAGGAATATATCCAACAATTCAGAACACTTCCCCCGGCAAACAGCGCCCTGGCAGACATGATCGAGCAGCAAAGCGAGCGTCTATTAAGTCATATAAGCCAATTCCTGCATTTGCCGGAGACTATTGATATTACTCAGAACACGGTATTTTCCCGGCCCGAAACACAGCAATACATGCAGGCTTTCAGACAGTACTACCCTTATACCGCCTACCTGTACTATGTGCTCCTGGGCTTGCTGGCGATGTTGATCCTCGTTCGGGGCTTTGCCGCAGGCTTAAGATGGTTTGGCCTGGGACTGGTTTTGGCCAGCATACTGTGTTTGGTGGCTTTAAATGCCGGTGATGTCCGCGTGGAACGTTATATAATAGAACATGTGACCGACAATAGCAATTGGCTTTCACTGGGCGCAAATCCCGCCGTACTGGCCAGAATTTTAAAAACGGCTGTTCAAGCCGCCTTTATGAAGACGACCCTGATGCTGGGTGGTGTGGGTGTGCTGCTAGCCGGCTGCGGATTCTACTGGGAAAGGCTGCAGCGCCACAGTCACCAAAGCAGGTTTGGGGCTTAAAGCATCAGTTGCGGAAATCCTGCAATCAACGTGCGGCATGTTTATCGCTATTCGGATCACCGTATTTTATCATAATCAACTGAATATAATACGATCTTAATATCCCCAGGTTTCTCAGTTTGATCTTAAGCGAAGCTTTCTCTTCCTCATCGCTTGACTTTCCTATCTGCTCCTGTAATTGTTCTATCTGATCGAGAATTCTGAGCAATGACTTTTCCAGGCGGGTTTGGTTGCTGGTCTGCATATATCACCCTTCTTTTAGTATTCTATTAATTGCAATATATACCTTGCAGACACTATTCTGTGCTAGTCTCACTAATACCAAAATTTATTAAGTAGATGGCAGAAGAGCGTGAAGCGCTGACATTAGCGGATCGTCAATATGTTGGCGGGTGCTCGCAAGCTAACAGTTGATGATGCTGGTTCCTGTTGAAAAGTAAAAATCCCTGAAATAATATCAGGGATTTATTGTTCTATGTGATTATGTTATGGTGATCCGTTCCCTCGCTGGCGCCAAGGGGCAGATCACCCTGATAAAATGCTATTGCGGTATTTTCGCGACCGTGATGCTGAGGGTTTGGTCTGTGGTATAAATGAGCGAAACGCCAATACCTTCGCCGTTCTCCGCACCATAGGTCACATTTCCTTCCGACTTCATATCATAGCTTTGCTCGGTAAAGGTCTGCTTGATTTCACCCAGATAATCTGTAAAGTCCTCCTTAGATGCCTCTTCCAGGGCGATAATCAGCGAATCATTCATTTCCATAACTGTAACGACTTTCCCGCCTTTGAATTTGGGAATGCTTTTTGCCAAGTCGGAGGTTGGCCATTCAGTTTGACCGAAAGTCACCTGTTCTCCGTCTTCGCCCTTGATGACCACCTTGTCTCCGTCGATGTCAACATCGCCCCCTCCGGCTTCCTTGATAATTTTTTCCGCCAAGGCCTCTCCGGCCTTTTCCTCCATTTTTTCTTTTGCGCCGCACCCGGCCAAGGATAAGATCAGCATAAAGGCCAAAAGACCGACTATAATCTTCTTCATATCATCTCTCCTCTCAGTTTAAACGCAGCTATTTTGCAGCTGCCCTATTTTTGAAATTCAATGGATACCTGTTTTTCCTCACCTGTATAAGCGCAGACCATCATGCTGCTGTCCTTGAAAGCGGAAAATTCCATGTGGTCGCTAAAGCCAAGATAAGAATTTCTTCATATCGGTTCTCCAAAGTTCTTATGATCAGAATACGATTTCGCAGTTATAAAACCATGCCTTATTTCAAGATGGTAAACTTGCCGATGAGGGGCAACTGCTTTGCTTTCCCCCCAAATCCATTGATGAGTCCCATAATACCCAATATTAAAACACCGGCTCCGAAAATTGGCATCAGCATCCAGCCAATCACGGGAATGATACCCAGTATTACGTTGCCTGCTATTCCTGTAATCAAGAGCAGCAGCGCTTGATTGGCATGAAATTTGCCATACCTGGATTCGGGACAGGCGATCAGCGGCAGGAAGAACAGAAAATAGGAAAGTCCCGCCATAGTCTTATTCTTTTCGATATCTTCCATGGTATAGATGTCTTTCTGTATGGATTCCAATCCCTGGTTTTCAAGATTATTATTTTGCTCTGTCATGTCAATTTCCTCCAAAGTTTTTATATTTGTTTGGATTCGGTGGGCTTACGGTGATATATCTTCATATCCCGTTATATCTTGCTATCGCAACTGCCACAGAATTTGAGCCTGCGGCATGAAGCCGGAGAGCCCTTGATCAGGCCGCCAAATCCGCCGGACAACTCACTCATAGTCATCCATCCTTTCCTCACATGTTTCGAAGTGCGGTGCACCGCACACCTTGCAAAACTGTTCGCTCTTGGACGCAGGGGCGCCACACTGGGTGCAGATACGGGGCATACAAGCAATACACATCATGCGATTCTCATTGAAATGCTCGTCGCACACCCACCCGTGGCAGCATTCGCAGCGGTTGAAATGCAGCCGCGCATCCTGCTCCCCCAAATGCAGGGCCTCCTTCGGAGTATCGCAGCCAAGCAGCGGAGTGGTATATCCACCGCCGCAGAGTTCGCAGAAAAAGGTCAGGCGAAACCCGGCCCCTTCCCGCACCGTTCGGTATTTTGCCGTAAATATTGGAACCGGCCGATCCGCCACCATGATCTTGACCCTCGCTTTCCTTATCCCGTACCTTCACACTTTCCTAACCGGCAATAAAGGCAGTTTTTGCATACTAAAATGATCCAGCCTGCGGATGGCCTCTATTATTTCCTCCAAATTGTCTGTGATCTTTTTGCATCGCACCCCCTCTTTCTCACCGGCAGGAAATGCTTGGCTGAGTTAGATTTGTTTGGTAATATACAGGCAACGGTCCCATTGATTTTCCGTGTTATCATACTGAAAATGCCACCTGCTGTAATCATCCCCGGGGTGATTGTCAAGTCAAAATAGGGGTGATTATTGGGGTGATTTTTTATAATCCTCCGAATAGCCTGTCTAAGTTACCTGGGAAATGCTTGTCTGGCACCGGGAACAGGTGATGAAAGGAAGATTTCTAAAACGAGCCTTGCGGAAGGGAATAGGTGTTCTTATGAAAAAGAAATATATTATTTGGACAGTGCTGCTGCTGTCCGTCCTACTGTCTGGCTGTGGGCAGACAAAGGGGCTGAATCCGAAAAGCCCGGTAACCATCACACTATGGCACAATTTTGGCGGACAGATGCAGGCCACTATGGATGAACAGATCGGGGAGTTTAACGCCACGATTGGTAAGGAAAAAGGCGTGATCGTAAGCGTCACGTCTATTTCCAGTTCGGCTGCCCTCCAAGAGAAGCTGACCATGATTGCCAGGGGCGATCCCGGTGCTCCGGAAATGCCCGACATCACCACCTGTTATCCGGCCACGGCCATGCTGCTTGCGGACAAAGGGCTTCTTGCGCCGATGGATGGGTACTTTACCGACGCAGAGCTTATGGATTATCTGCCCCGGTTCCTGGAGGAGGGCAGGCTGCCCGACGGAAAACTCTATGTGTTTCCCTTTGCCAAATCCACCGAGGTGCTTTTCCTGAACCAAACGCTTTTTGAGCGCTTTTCATCTGCCACCGGGGTCACTGCGGACAGCCTTGCCACCTTCGAGGGGATTGCTGATGCAGCGACACAGTACTACCGCTGGACCGACCAGCAAACACCGGACATATCAAACGATGGAAAAGCCTTTTATACTGCGGATTCCTTTTTCAATCTCGCTCAGGTGGGGATGGAACAGATGGGAACCTCCCTCTTTGATGGAGAGAAGCTTCGGCTGAACACACCGGAATTCGAGCAGATCTGGAACACGATCTTGGAACCGGCAGTGCGTGGCGGCTACGCCATATATGACGGCTATTCCTCCGATCTTTCCAAGACAGGCGATATTCTTTGTTCAACGGGCTCGACAGCGGGTGTCCTCTTTTACGGTGAGGAGATCACCTATCCCAATAACACTAAGGAAGCGGTTGAATACGCTATCCTGCCGTACCCAACCTTTGAGGGAGGCAAAAGAATCGCCATCCAGAGAGGTGGTGGCCTGGCAGTGGCAAAATCCACCCCCGAAAAGGAAAAAGCGGCCACTCTATTCCTCAAGTGGTTTACCGCCCCGGAGCAAAACATGCGCTTTGTGGCTTCCACCGGGTACCTTCCAGTGACCGGGCGGGCTTTTACCGACCACATGGAGCGGGAGATCTCTGAAAACAGCAACCCGAATATTCAAAGGCTGCTGCGCACCGCTATTACAGTTCATGAAGAATACGATTTTTACATCCCCCCGGTATTTGATGGATTCAACACCATCAGCGCGAGCTTTGAAGCCAGTTTCCTTGCCATAACGGAGCAAAGGCGGGAGCAGTATATGGAAAGTCTGAAAACAATGGAGCCCGACGGCGCCTTTGAGAGGGCGGCAAACGGCGCTCTGAAGGAATTTATTGCGAGACAGACGGAGGGCAGGTAATGCCAAAGCAGAGACTAATGGAGATTGTGGGACTTTATCGCGAGGCCATACGCCGCGGCGGCCAAAACGGCCTGCCCATGCGTCTGCGGCTGTTTCTTTTTCTGATTCTGTTCCTCAACACCATTATGCTGGGTGTTCTTCTCATCCTGTTTTCCGTCGGCGTTTTCAAAGCCGGCCTGCTTGAGCACAGACCGGTTCTTGAAAGGGAATTGATGCACTATACGGCGGATATCTATAAATCCTTCGGCAACCTTTCGGTACAGACGGTGGATCTGGCCAAAGAGCTCTCGGCGGGACTGGAGCGCAATCTGAAAGAACACGGCGGATCGGCTGCTTCGTTGCAGGAAAATCCCGATCTGCTGGAGCATCTGCTGGAGGAGGAACTGGACAGGCTCACCGGCGCCCTGGAAAGATCCCGAGGAAGCGGCGTTTTCTTGCTACTGGATGCGACTGTCAATCCCGAGCTGCCAGGTGCGAAGGATTCCCGCGCCTGCCTTTACCTGAAAAATATGGAGCCGAATATTATCAATGGCATGGCGGCAAATCTGCGCCTGAGCTTTGGCCCCATGACCATTGCAAGAAACAATGGCATCCATATTCTTCCGCAGTGGCAGATGGAGTTTGATTTGAGCGAGATGCCCTGCTTTACTGAGCTGATGGCTGCCGCAAGAGAACAAAAGCTCCCTTTTTCCCGCCTTTACCGCTGGAGCGAAGGGACAAGCTTGCCGGGCAACAGCGAACGGATTATGCTTTGTATCGTGCCGCTGATCGCATCGGACGGCACGGTATTTGGCGTGTGCGGGTTTGAGGTGAGCGAGATGCTCTTTAAGCTCTCCCACACCCCGGGATCAGAGAGCTATGACCATTTGTTCTGTCTGCTCTCGCCCCTGGAAGAAAATACACTGCGGCTGTCTGGCGCACTCTTTGCCGGAAACTTTGCTGCCGGCCCCAACGCGCCGGAACACACGAAAATGGAGATATCCTCCGGTGGCGGCGAATTTTACCGCTACCAGCAGCCGGAAAAGGAGAGCTATGCCGGCCTGCACCAGACAGTATCCCTGTATCCGGCTGATTCCGCATACGCGGATGAGCAGTGGGTGGTGGCGCTGATGATGCCCTATCAAGGGCTTAACACGCTGATTTCAGCCAAGAGCCGCAACCTGATCTTAGGGCTTCTGATACTGATGCTTGTCAACATTGGCCTGGCGTCGTTTATCAGCCACAAGTATGTCCACCCGGTGGCGGCGGCTTTGGAGCATCTGAAAGAACCCAACCTAACCGCCAAAACCAAAATTCCGGAAATCGATGATCTGATCGAGTTTCTCGCGGCCCATGATGCATTACCTGTGTCCGGAGAAAAAAAGGAGCTCCCGGCACGGGAGCCTTCCGCTCTGTACCTGGAGTTCGTAAGGAATATCCGAACGCTTTCGGCCGCTGAGAAATCGGTTTTTGATCTGTACGTGCAGGGGCACAAGGCCAAGGAAATTGCAGAGATTCTTTGCCTTTCCATCAATACAATTAAAACACATAACCGGCGCATCTATATGAAGCTAAACGTTACCTCCCGCAAGGAGCTGATGGTGTATATTCAGATGATGGAGGAGGTAGGCTGCGCAAATGCGGGAAACAAGTGAACCGAGAGAACTGGAAACCTTAGCGTCACGCATCCAATGGATCATTGGAGAACAGCAGATTAAGCAGGTGGACTTCGCCAGAGCACTTGGAATCAGCGCAAATTATGTCTATCTGCTGACCAGCGGCAGGAAAACCTTAATATCCGGGCCGTTGGCACGACTGATTGAAAGCACCTACGGGTACTCCGCCGAGTGGATACTGACCGGCAAAAGGCCAGAAAACAATGGAATCGCGCATAGCGATTTGCAAAACGACACCATTCAGAAAGTGAAGCAGATGGATAACGGGGAGCTGAGGGCAGTGGCGGCCTTTATTCGCTCTTTGCAGAACATGGATAGGGAATGAGCCAAAGGCAGACTGATATCATAGCGCCCTTTTCCTTTCCTGCCGGAACTACGCCGTTAGGATCAGATGGTAGGAGTCGTTTCTGCTGTCGGATATGAGAATATGAGAAGCGGCGCCCTTTCCAGTAGGGAGGTATACTCATGTACCATTACAGAAAAGGGCGGGAAGGCGTTAGGACATATAAAACCATTTTGAGCGCTGCAAGTCCTCATTTCCGTATCAATCATCGTAAAAGTCCCTCATGTGTGAGTTTGAATATAGGATTTCTCTAAACATTGAAAAGATATCCTCAAACCGAATATCTGTCTTGGCGGGGCAAAAACCGTATAAAAAAAGCCCGAAAAAAGTTAACGTTCTGCGGTTTTTCCGCAGAACATCTTTTTGAGGGCTTAATTATGGTGCGGCAGAGAGGACTCGAACCTCCACCACCTTGCGGGACTAGAACCTGAATCTAGCGCGTCTGCCAATTCCGCCACTGCCGCTTAATGCTGATTTATTGCCTCAGCAAGACAAATTATATTACATGCCTTCCTCCCTTGTCAAGCCGGTTTTTGTACATGATGATTTCTAGCTTCCCCTACAGATGGCTTCTTAGCTTCACCTTCAATTGCAGTGATTAATACTGCAAAAACCTGTCGCAACTTTTTTTCACCGCTATGAATATACTTCCACATTATAGCTGCGCTGCCTTCAATATGCCCCGTTGCTTGGGTCACATATCTGGCTTGATGATAACGGTCCAGCACATAAACACTCCTTTAATCCTGCCCGGAACATTTTATATCCAAGGTTCTCCATCATAGGTTTTTTCAATTGCATCGATTTCATATGATATGTTCGTCAATCTAGTCTGCTATTTCCAGTCCAAGATCATCCTTGCCGCTATAACCCATTAAACTCCACCTTCTGGTGTCGACATAAACCCCTCTAAAATCCCGACGATCCCCCATTTATGACGAATAATACCGGTTATCTCCATTATTTACCACCATAAATCGGCAGGGTTCTCCTATATTTTGTAGAAATTTGTCATTGATTACTCTATTACCAAAAAAATTTTATTTATGAAAGGTTTGATTATTTATGTAGAATTTTGTCTTTAATTATTTTTTTGCTAAAACGACCTTATTAAGGAAGGAGAATATTTTGAAAAAAAATCGCGATTTGTTAAAATGTTTCGCAATTCTAACTTTCTTGACATTGTTTGCATTGACTGGATTAACTCCGTCAGTACATGCAGCAACATCCAAAGCTACAGCCACTGTAGATTATGGGACCAAAGATCTTGCCTTAGGCAGCCAAGGCTCAGCCGTCACGCAATTGCAAAAAGATCTTGCTGGATTAGGCTTCTACTCAAATAGTATTGATGGATCG
>DHBS01000014.1:54292-54442 GCA_002398825.1 Syntrophomonas sp. UBA4922
TTAAAAACAGATGGCGTTGTTGGTTCGATAACCAAGACCGCTCTAACTGAAGCACAAGATTTGACCTTGGGAAGCCAAGGTTCAGCCGTCACTCAGTTGCAGAAAGATCTTGCCAAGTTAGGCTTTTACTCAAATAGTATTGATGGATCG
>DHBS01000014.1:54657-98935 GCA_002398825.1 Syntrophomonas sp. UBA4922
TTAAAAACAGATGGCGTTGTTGGTCCGATAACCAAGGCAGCTCTAAATAAGGGATTAACAGCTCCCGCCAAGACTAAGCGGACCACAGTTACTATTGCTGCCGGAACTACATATGCAACCCCGATGTATATTATTGACAGCGGCGTGTCCGGACCGGTTGTTATGATTGTGGGCGGTGTACACGGCAACGAACCCGCCGGATACACAGCAGCAGGGAAAGTAAAGGATTGGGATATAAAAAAAGGTAAATTAATTGTGTTGCCGCAGGCCAATAAAAAAGCTGTAGAAAACAAGACCCGTACTTATAACGGAGACCTTAACCGTGATTTCCCGCAAAGCAGTAAAGAGTCCTGTGATAATACCCTCTCTAAATCAATTTACGCTGCTGTTAAAAGTTATGATGTCGACTGGCTGATGGATATGCATGAAGGTTATAACTATACAAAAATCAGTGACTCAGTGGGACAAAGTCTAATTTATTATCCCACAACCACTACCAAAACGATGGCCAGTGCTATTGTAAGCAAGCTGAACAGCGGCATTAGCACATCGTATAAGAAATTTAGTCTATTTCGCTACCCAGTTGAAGGAAGTCTGGCCAGGGCTTCCGGCCAGTATCTTGGGGTTCATGCCTTTATTTTCGAAACTAGCGACAATCCCAGTCTCAGCGTCCGTGTAAACTACCATTTAAAAGCAGCCGATACTTTATTGTCACGCCTGGGAGTGATCTAAACTTCCATTTTGGCAACTGGTCCCATAAGAGTATCTCCTTTCTTTGATAGGTGGTCTTGTGAAGCAGTTTCTATTTATCAAAGGGGAGATTCTCTTTTTTAGTCTTTATTTGCTTCCTAGAGTCATTTCATGCTAACTTTGCCCACGATATACGGACGGATCCCGGGCATTTTCATGATTGTCCGCTCTCGTATCGCTTTCCCTGCCAGGTGTTTCTTTGTAGCAGAACCTGATCGATGCGGTTTAAAACCTCCCACTTCTTAAGGCTCCATTGCGGGGCTATCAGCAGTTCGCGGGGGCTGTCCCCGGTTAAGCGGTGGATAATCATATCTGCAGGCAGGATTTCCAAAACCTCCACAACCAGATTCACATACTGCTCTTCATCGAGCACGGCAAAACCATCTTTTTGGTATTTTAGCCCCAGCGGGGTATTTTTCATCACATGGAGCAGATGTATTTTGACCCCCTGCACCGGGCTCCTGGCCAGATAAGCGGCGGTCTCCATCATATCCTCCCGGCTCTCTCCGGGCAGTCCCAGAATGATATGGGCACAGGTTTCGATATGGTGCTCACCCAGGAGTTTAAGCGCAGTCTCAAAATCGCGGCAGTCATATTGCAAGTTCATGGCTTGAGCAGTTTTCTCATGTATTGTCTGCAGACCCAGTTCCACCCACAGGTCGGTATGAAGACGGACCTCATCCAAAACTTCCATCACCTCTACAGGCAGACAGTCGGGACGGGTGGCGATAGCCAGGCCTACCACTCCTGGCTGGGCGGCTATTTCCATATAGATCTGGCGTAAGCGCTCGGGGCTGGCGTAGGTATTGCTAAAAGCCTGGAAATAACCTATGTACTTGGCCGCACGCCATTTCCGGTGCATCATCTCTTTTACTTGGCAAAACTGCTGTGATAGATCTAAGCTGCGTTGGCCGGCAAAGTCACCGGAACCCTTGGGAGTGCAGAAAAGGCAGCCTGAAACAGAGTAGGTGCCGTCCCGGTTGGGGCAGGTGAAGCCGGCATCCAGTGGTATTTTAAATATCTTGCAGCCATATTTCTGGCGCAGGTGGTAGTTAAGGCTGTGATAACGCTTATCCCCCCAGACTCTGGGAGTATGGGGCTTCATATCCATGAGATCTCCTTTTTGAACTGACCTGCCTACAAACTTAATGATCCTATGTCTGGACTGGGCAGTATTCACCTGACCTGTTACAGGATATAATGGTAAGTGGCAATATCTTTACATCAGGGGAGACATACTATGACTTCCAACCAAAAACAATATGCGCTCTTGCTGAGCCTGGTCGCTGTGGTGGTGGCATTCGCTTTGTGGACTGCCAGCCGCGCTCCGGAACTGCAGATCGAGATTCCTCAAGGGGTTAATGTCATACAGGCCGCCGACATGCGGCTTACAACCGATCAGGGCACGGTCATGGTTGGAGAATCAACTTCTCAAGAGGTCGCTGCTCTTTTCCCTGCCGGGAAAACTCTGGGTATGAGTACGGTTTATTATGATCAGAGCCGGGGCTGCACTTTTACTTTCACCAAGCTGGACAAACTTAAAGTAATGCATATCGAAAACCCGGCCTTGATGACCGCGCGGGGAATTAAAGTGGGCGATCCTTTTGACCCTGCAGTGACCGATGCTTATGGCCCAAATTATGGCTATGCTAAAAAGCCGGGGGCTAGCGGAGATATCGATGCTGCCTATGGCAACAACGACGGCGGGGTGATTTTTCAGGTGCGCGACAACATCGTCACTAAAATAATCCTGCAGAAGGAGCCTCCCCGCTAAGCCATAAATACTAGGTAAATCAACGGTAAAGGAGGGCCGCATCAGCCCTCCTTTCGACTTCACTTCAGCCCCGCCCGGGAAACTCACAAACTGTGAAATGATTACTGCCACATCAGTAAGCTGCAGGGCTTTTGTACAGGCTTATTCTTGCTCTGACCGCCGGCCTGGGAATAGACTTAAGCTGCGATCAGCCGGGATCATCCCCTGGATTAACGGGCTTATTACAATAATCCTTGTCTTCAAGATTGTAAAAAATCTATCGTCTCCGGGATGTTTCGACAGCTTACAATTGTTTTAAGAGATTTACCATTTCAATGGCGGTCACAGCCGCATCGACCCCTTTATTGCCGGCCTTGGTCCCGGCCCGTTCTATGGCCTGTTCAATGGTATCAGCGGTTATTACTCCATAGATCACCGGAACTCCGGTCTGTAAACCCACCTGAGCTATGCCCTTGGTCACTTCAGCAGACACATATTCAAAATGCGGTGTGGCGCCGCGAATAACCGCACCCAGACATATTACCGCATCATAACCTTTTTGAGCCATCCGCTGTGCCGTCAGGGGCATTTCAAAGGCGCCCGGCACCCAGGCCACATCGATGTTGTCAGGATCCACATCATGGCGTGTCAGGGCGTCGATGCATCCTGACAACAGCTTATTGGTGATAAATTCGTTGAACCGGGATACGATCAGTCCAAATCGCTGCCCCTGTCCCACTAGTTTTCCTTCGAATACCTGTGCCAAAACTCATTCCTCCTCTAAATCTTTAACCTTACAAATTAACCAACAAATGGCCCATTTTATCCTTTTTAGTCTGCAGATAACGGCGATTCTCCTCTTTGCTGGGGATCTCCATGGGAACACGCTCGGTTATCTCCAGATCGTATCCTTCCAGGCCTTTAAGTTTTTTAGGATTATTGGTCATCAGACGCATCTTGCGGATGCCTAGATCGACCAGAATCTGAGCCCCGATGCCGTAGTCCCTCAAATCCGCAGCAAAGCCCAGATTAATGTTGGCTTCCACCGTGTCCATACCCTTATCCTGCAGCTTATAGGCTTTAATTTTGTTGCACAGACCTATGCCGCGCCCTTCCTGGCGCATATACAGCAGAACCCCTTTGCCTTCAGCCTCGATCATCTCCAGGGCTTTCTGCAGCTGATCACCGCAATCACAGCGTGAGGAGCCCATCACATCACCGGTCAAGCACTCCGAGTGCACCCTGACCAGGACGGGCTCATCCGGCTTCCATTCCCCTTTGACCAGAGCCAGGTGTTCTTTATTATCGAGCAGGGATTGATATGCCACTGCCTTGAAATCGCCGAACTTGGAAGGCAGCTTGGCATCGGCCACCCGTACCACCAGCTTTTCCCGGCGGCGCCGGTATTCAATGAGATCGGCAATGCTAATGATTTTCAATCCATGGTTTTGGGCGAATTCAATCAGTTCGGGCACCCGCGCCATGGTTCCGTCCGAGCTCATAACCTCGCAGATCACCGCCGCCGGATAAAGCCCGGCCAGGCGGGTCAGGTCGATGGAACCCTCGGTATGGCCAGTCCGTCGCAATACCCCGCCTTCGCGGTAGCGCAAGGGAAAAATATGCCCCGGGCGCCTGAAGTCCTTAGCGGTACTGTCGGGGGAAATCAAGGCCGCGACGGTGGCAGCCCTTTCATGAGCGGAAATGCCGGTGGTGCTGGTATAATGATCCACCGAGACTGTAAATGCGGTCTCATGACTGTCGGTGTTATTGGTCACCATGGGTTTGATATCCAGAAGATCGAGGCGCTTGCCTTCCATGGGTACACAGATCAACCCGCGGGCATGGGTAGCCATGAAGTTGATTACCTCCGGGGTGGCTTTTTCCGCGGCAATCACAATATCCCCTTCGTTTTCGCGGTCCTCGTCGTCGACCACAATGATCATTTTGCCATCCCGAACGTCTGCTATTCCTTCTTCAACGGTATTAAACATAATAAGTGCCTCCTTTATAAGAATCCATGTTGGGATAGAAAATCCATGCTCAAGCTGCCGTTTAAAGGTTGATCAGTCCTTGACAGTAGTCTCTCCACATAGCGTCCAATAATGTCACTTTCCAGGTTGACCTCCTGTCCGGGTTGTTTGGAGCCCAAAACGGTAAGATGTGCGGTATGGGGGATCAAGGAGACCGTCAGGTAGTCGCTGCCCACTTCGACCACGGTCAGACTCACTCCGTCTATGGCAATTGAACCCTTGGCTACCGTATATTTCAACACTTCCGGCGGGGCTTTGATTTTATAGACGATGGCTATTTCAAAACGCTCCCGTTTGATTATTGAACCGATGCCATCCACATGGCCCTGTACCAGATGCCCGCCCAGGCGGTCGCTGAGCCTCAGGGCTCGTTCCAGGTTAACC
The DNA here is from genome assembly GCA_002398825.1 of Syntrophomonas sp. UBA4922. GTDB lineage: Bacteria > Bacillota > Syntrophomonadia > Syntrophomonadales > Syntrophomonadaceae > DTU019. Next base: position 59,575 of record DHBS01000014.1, read on the forward strand.
GGGGATCCCAATGTCAAATCTCTTAAAGCGGTCTTGGCAAAGGTTTCCGGCATAACATCTGCCCAGAATTGCCGGGATTCAAATTGCACCACCGTTAAACATACCCCGTTTACCGCGATGCTGTCACCCAATTTGACATCCTCCAGGATTTTCTCCGCTTTCACCCCCAGGCGAATGGAGTGGGCTCCCCGTTTTATATCACTGATGAATCCGATTTCTTCTATAATTCCTGTAAAAATGGCTCTCACCCGCTACCTAAAGTTATTGTCCTGCTCAGCGACAGGCTGGTTTTTTAACGTACCCGGTGGCCAGAATATCCTGGCCGATAAATGTTATCTGCAAATCCTCAACCTCGATGGCATCCGCCATATTTTTACAACCGCTGCCCTCAACCGGAGAAGGGGCTTTAGCTCCCCCGATAATTTTGGGGGCGATAAACCAGTACAGTTTATCGATCAGGTTGTATTTCAGTAAACTGGCATTTATGCTGCCGCCGCCCTCAACCAGAACACTGCACAGCTTGCGATGGGCGGCAATCTGCAATACCTGCTCCAGATTGAGGTCGTCCGGGGCCCCGTCAATGGTTATGACCTCCAGGCCCAATTGCTCCAAGCGTTTGGTCCGCCTGGGGTCAGCCTTTTCAGATGTAAAAACCAGCGTGGTCTGCTGCTTGCTGCTGGATGCGATCTGGCTGTTTACGGGCAAATCCAGACGGCCGTCCACGATTAAGCGCACCGGATCCCGGCCTTCCCTGTCATTGAGCCGGGTATTCAGCCGGGGATCATCGGCTAAAACCGTGCCGATCCCCACCAGAATAGCATCGGCCCGGTCTCTGAGCTGGTGCACCCAACGTCTGGCGGGCTCGGAGGTAATCCATTTGGAGTCCCCGCTATTGCTGGCTATCTTGCCATCCAGGGTCATGGCGGTTTTGAGGGTTACAAAAGGCAAGCCGGTGCAAATATATTTAATAAAAACCTCATTTTGCTTTTCAGCCTCGGCCTGCAATAATCCAGTCTCAATTACGATGCCAGCCTGCTCTAGAGTGGTCAGACCACGGCCATTCACCAGCGGATTGGGGTCTTCCATGGCCACTACGCATCTTCTGACGCCGGCGTTAATCACTGCCCTGGTACAGGGCGGAGTCAGGCCATGATGATTGCAGGGTTCCAGGGTTACGTAAAGGGTGCCTCCCCGGGCCAATTCTCCCGCCTGCCTGAGTGCATGCACCTCGGCATGGGGTGTTCCGGCCCGGTGATGATATCCTTCCCCTACCACTGCCCCATCTTTAACCACTACGGCTCCCACCAGGGGATTGGGGCTGGTTCGACCGGTGGCCAGAGCGGCCAATTCAAGCGCTCTGCGCATATAGACCTCATCCTGATGCAATTTTTCGCCTCCAAACAAAGCAAAAACCCGACACTTCCATCGGGTTAGACATGACAAGACAAGCTGAGCAAACCATGCTCAACCAGCCTCTCTTCTACCATCCAGACTGTTACTGTCGGCCCCGGAGTTTCACCGGATCATGCCTTGCGGCTCGCGGGCTTTACCGCCGATAGGGAGTTGCACCCATCCCCGAAGAAAGGTCAATATAGTATTTTAATATATTTGATGTTAGCACTAGTAGCCCATCAGGTCAAGCACGCAGAGCTTTCAGATTCTGTATGGCCTCTGCAATACTATGGTTATTAAACACATAAGAGCCGGCTACCAGGACATTGCAGCCCGCTCTTACCACATCATACCCGGTATCTGCGTTGATGCCGCCATCCACCTCCAAATAGCACTCAGTCCGGGAGTAGTCAATCAAGGCTTTAATCCTTTTAATCTTGGCGAGTACGCCCGGTATGAAGCGCTGCCCCCCAAAACCAGGATTGACCGACATGGCCAGAACCAGATCCAGTTCCGGCAGTATCGGTTCCAGCCAATGCTCAGAGGTAGCAGGATTCAGGCTTACTCCGGCTTTTGCGCCCAGTTCTTTAATCATGCTCACCACCCGGTGCAGATGCGCGCAGGCCTCCACATGCACCGTAACCAGGTCCGCCCCGGCATCGATAAAAGCGGGAATTAATTGTTCAGGTTTTTCGATCATCAGGTGAACATCAAGAAATAATCCGGTTATTTTCCGAATATCCGCCACTACTTGCGGACCGATAGTAAGATTGGGTACGAAGCGGCCATCCATCACATCTATATGCAACCAATCAGCACCGGCTTTTTCCACCTTTTGTATATCCTCTCCCAGACGGGTGAAGTTGGCGCTCAGAATAGATGGAGCAATTAAAATCACCGGTAACACCTCTCATTTCTCATCACTTCCTCCAGAATAGCCACGTAATTGTGGTAGCGCAGTCCGGACACCTGCCCGCTTTCCAGAGCCTCTTTGACACCGCATTCCGCCTCGCGGTAGTGCAGACAATCCTGGAAACGACAGTCCTCCAGGTGGGGAGCGAATTCCGGATAATAAGCGCCCAGCTGACGGCTGGTCAAATCCTCGGGCAAATCCAAAGTACTGAACCCCGGGGTGTCGGCTATCCAGCCTCCGCCCTCCAGGGGGTGTAATTCGACATGCCGGGTGGTGTGCTTGCCCCGGCCGATTTTGTTGCTGACCTCCTGAGTCTTTATGTTCAAGTTCTGGGCCAGATTATTTAAGAGGGTAGACTTACCAGTACCGGAAGGCCCTGCAAAAACCGCAATTTTACCTTTTATGGCGGTCAGCAGTTGCTCCAGTCCGCAGCGCTGTTTGGCTGAGGTGCTGATAATCTGAATCCCCAAGCCCTTATATATATGCATAATGTCGGCAGCTTTTTCACTGGCTTTAAGGTCGCATTTGTTCAACACCATCACGGGTGTAAGTCCTCCATGAAGTGTCAGTATAAGCAGGCGGTCCAAAAGCATGGGAACCGGTTCAGGACGATCATAAGCCATTACTATCAGGACCAGGTTTACATTGGCAATGCGGGGCCGGTACAGCTCATTTTGGCGCGGTTCCACCCTCTCCAAAATGCCCTGGGCTTCGTCCAAAGGGGTAATTACGGCCTTATCTCCGGTCAATATGACCTGTTTTTTGACCTTGCCCCGCAGTTTGCACTCATAGATCTTGCCCGCTTCATCCTGCACATAGTAGAAACCGCTGTATTTTTTTAGTATCAAGCCAGTAAATGGTTGATGGGGCATCTACTCCCTCCTGAGAATTACCGGGGTTAATTACTGCAGGTTGAACACCTTGAAGCGCTCCGAGTTCAGTTTGACCTCGGCGCTTCCGCTGCCGTAATAGCTTACCCCTACGTTAACATTGGTTCCTGAGTTATGGGTTTGCTTGTACACCTGGCGGGTTCCCTCAGAGTCAGTAACATTTATAACAACCTGGTATTGTTTTTCTCCTGTAGGCAGGGTAAACTGCAGGGTTTTGGTCTTGGCGGTAGCCTTGGCGCCGTTGCTGACTACCAGATTGACGGTGCTTCCCTGCTCAATCAAGATCCCTGAGGCAGTATCCTGAGATATTACAATATCTTTTTTGTAGGTGTTGCTGTCCTGCCTTTTTACCGGACCTAAAACCAGTCCCTTCTCAGTCAATCTATCTTCAGCCTCATCCAGACTCAAACCCTCCAAGGCAGGCATGGGAACCTTGGGCGGGGTCTTGCCTTTGCTGATCAACAAATTCACTTTGGAACCCTTGGCAGCTTCCCCGCCGCTTGGGCTCTGGGAAATAACCTGACCGAGCTGATAACGATCATCATAATTCTGATCAGTTGTTCCCACTTCCAGCCCGTTGTTACGCAGCTGAATCTCGGCATCCCCCTGTGGCAGGCCGACCACATTGGGAACCTGCACCATCTCCGGACCTTTGGACAATATTACCGAGATTTCCCGGCCTGTTTTCACGGTCTGCTCTGGGGCCGGCTCTTGCGAAATAATCAGATCCTTTTCAACCTCATCGCTGAAATTACGTCCGGCCACCGCTATTTTTAGATTCAAAGCCGCCAATTCTTCGGTGGCTTCTTTCAATTCCATACCCTGCAGATTGGGAACCTGAACCTCTTTGCCGAATATACTGCCGCCCATCACCCACCATATACCGGATAACAAGCCTAGAATAGCCACGGCGATGATGGCCATCCCGGCCGGGCGTATTTTGCGCTTGGTAGCCGGGATTTTATTACTGGAGTTAATAGGACTCATTATTAAGGTAGTCCCGTTGCGATCCTTTCTCACTCTGCTTACTGATTCGTCCAGATTTATGAGCGCATTGCGCATCTCCTCGGCGCTGCCAAAACGGTGTGCGGGCAGTTTTTCCATAGCCTTCAAGGTTATGGCGGAAAGGGCGTTTCCTACTGCGGGATTGATTTTTTCCGGGGGGATGGGTTCATCGTGAATGTGCTTCAAAGCCACGGTAATAGTGCTCTCCGCATCGAAAGGAGGCTTTCCGGTCAGCATTTCGTATAAGACACAGCCTAGAGAATAAATATCTGTTGCCGGGGTAACCGGTTCTCCTTTGGCTTGTTCCGGGGAAATGTAGTGAACGGTTCCCACCAGATCCCGGGCGAAGGTGAGGGTTTTCTTGTTGATGGCCTGCGCGATGCCAAAATCGGCTACTTTAACAATGCCTCTTTTGGTGATAAGAATGTTATGAGGTTTGATATCACGATGTATTATGCCATTCTCATGGGCATGGTGTATGCCTTCGCAGATCATGATGGCGATCTCCGCAGCTTTATCTGCGGGTAGCTGGACTTCCGCGGCAATGACTTCCTGCAAGGTCTGGCCCTCGATGTATTCCATAACGATGTAATGAATATTGCCTTCCTGGCCAACGTCAAATATATTTACGATATTGGGATGTGATAGGCGGGCTGCGGCCAGGGCTTCGGTTTTAAAGCTCTGCACGAAAACCTGGTCCTGTGAATATTCCTCTTTAAGGATTTTGATCGCCACAATGCGATCCAGGCTTTTGCAGTGGGCCTTGTATACCGTGGCCATGCCGCCTTCTCCTACCTCCTCAAGGAGTTCATACCGTTCGCCTAGAATCATATCTTTCACTCTCGTAACCTCCTAGTCGATGAGTAGAAGTATGAGGGTTATATTGTCATAACCACCTCGGGCCAGTGCAGTTTGAACCATTTCCTGAGCGATTTTATCCAAATCATTGGTATAATTCCGATAGATCGCCAGCATATCCTGTGGAGTCAATAAATCACTAAGTCCATCACTGCAGATCAAAACCGCATCACCGGGAGATAGGGGAACCTGGCAGCTGTCAACCTCCACCCGGGGGGCAATGCCAATAGCCCGGGTCAAGATATGATTATAAGCGCTGCTGCGGGAGTCCTCTTCACTGAGCAATCCCTTGCTCACCATCTGCTCAGCCAGGGTGTGATCCCGGCTGAGCTTTTCAATCTGATTATTGCGGATGCGAAATAAGGCGCTATCGCCAACATGGCCCATAAAAAGCCGATTTTCCCATACTAACGCCACTGTGGCAGTGGTTCCCATGTCGTGCAGATCCGGATTGGTCTGACTCTCTTCCCAAACCTTGAGATTGGCCTGCTGTATGGCGCCTTCCAATGGGGTGATAGACTGGCCTGGAGGATTTTCTTTTATCCAGGCGTGAATTGTGCGTACTGCCAAGCGAGACGCCACATCACCGCCGCGATGCCCTCCCATTCCGTCACAAACCGCAAATAAGCCCCTGGCGGTGTCGACCAGGTAGCTATCTTCATTTCTCGGCCTAATTTTACCGGTATCTGTTACTACACTAACTTTCATAATCCACCCTGACCTGCCGGATTGGGCACAAAACCCATTAACCCGTATATTAGAGGATGGTTTTCCCCCGTCCCCATTTAATTTGGCTTCACCGCCAGCTGCCCACAAGCCGCTTCGATGTCGCCGCCATGTTCTTCACGTATACTCACGTTCAAGCCCAGGGCCGCCAGCCAGTTATAAAATTGCTTTACCCGGCTGGGGTCCGGTTTGCGGTACAGTAAACCACCTACTTCATTATAGGGAATTAAATTAACATTAGCCAGTAAAGGTTTTACCAGCTTAGCCATGTTTTCCGCGTCCTTGCGGCCGATATTAACCTCATCGAGCATAATGTATTCAAAAGTAACCCTGCGCCCGGTTTTTTCAACATAGGTTTTTATCGCAGCCATCAAAGTCTCCAAAGGGTATTTCTTATTTATAGGCACCAACTCGTCGCGCAGCTGGTCATCAGCGGCGTGCAGGGAAACGGCCAGGGTGACCTGCAAATCCTCCTCGGCCAACCGCAAAATGCCGTGGGCTTCTCCACAGGTGGAAATGGTGATATGCCGCTGTCCCAACTGGATTCCACGCGGATCATTCATTATCTGTATGGAGCGAACCACTTGAGCAAGATTGAGCAAAGGCTCACCCATGCCCATAAAGACCACATTGGTTATCAATGGCTCCTGGGGGTTTTTTAGGCGGCGTCTGAGTTCCCGCCGCGACCCTAAAAGTTGCCCCACGATTTCGTGGGCGGAGAGGTTGCGCTGAAACACACCCTGCCCGGTTGCGCAAAAAGCGCAGCGAAACGGACATCCCACCTGGGAAGAAACACATAAAGTGTAGCGTCCGTTCAAATTGGCAGACTGGGGGATCAATACCGTCTCAATCCTTTTTTTATCATTCATTTCCATCAGGAATTTGCGGGTGCCGTCTTCCGAGACCCGTTGTTTTAAGACCCTGGGTATGGAAATAAATGCTTTGTCATCAAACTGCTGCCTGATCTCGCGCGGGATATCACTCATTTCATAGAAGGAAGAAGTATCTTTTATGTATATCCAGCGGTGCAACTGGCGGCCGCGAAAACGCGGCTGTCCCTGGCTAACTGCGAAATCTTCCATTTCCAGCATGTTCATCCCCAGGAGCTCGATTTTTTCAACACTATTCATGTCCTAATCTCCTCAATAAAGCGTAAAACATGCCGTCACACTGATATCGGCCCGGCCTTAAAGTAAGGCATCCCCTTCGGGCCGCTTCGATGTCCTCTGCCGTTAAGGGGAAAAAACTGATCTTTTCCGCAAATCCCTGCACAGCAAAAGGGGCTTCTTTCAGAAATCGGGCTACCACCTGCTCGTTCTCAGCCGGATTAAAGGTGCAGGTGCTGTATAAAAGCAGTCCATCGGGCTTGAGCAGTCCGGCCGCAGCCTGTAGCAAACGAAACTGCAGCTGCGGCAAGTTCTTGACCTCTTCCTGGCTCAGGCGCCATCTGGCGTCTGCACGGCGGTTTAAGACCCCCCATCCCGAACAGGGAGCATCCAATAGCACCCGCTCGGCCTGGGGAAGGTCCGGCTCAAGCTGTAATATATCGCTTTGCAGCGGGGTCACATGGTTGATCCCCAGCCTCCGGCAATTGGCTTTCAGCAGTTCCAGCTTATGGGAATGCCTTTCCACCGCTATTACTCTACCCCGGTCGCCCGTCATTTCAGCCACATGGGTGCTTTTGCCACCCACTCCGGCGCCGAGGTCATATACCAATCCCCCCGGAGGCGGTTCAAGAAGGGCCGCAGCCAGCATGGAACCTTCATTTTGCAGGTAGAACAGGCCCTGCTTATACGAATCGAGCTCGATGACGGGCTGTTTCAAATCTCTGATGTGGACTGACCAGGGGGTATAACTGCCCGCCTCAGCCCGCACTCCCTCTTGCTTGAGACGGTCCAACAGATCTTCCCGGCCAATCCGTAGCAGATTGCTGCGCGCCGCCACTTTAGGGGGGGAGTTTAAATAGATCAAAGCCCCCTCAACCTCGGCGCTATCTGTCAGGCTAAGGAATTCCCGCACCAGCCAGTCCGGATAGGAGTATTTGACCGCCAGATACTGCAATTCATCTTCAGCCGGGATTTGAATCTTCTCCCGGCTGCGCAAATAATTGCGCAATACCCCGTTTACCACCGCACCCAGCCTTTTTCCGGCTTTTAGGTTGGCCATTTTCACTGCGTCGTCTACGCAGGCATAATCAGGAATGCGATCCATAAACAGCAGCTGGTATAGTGAAATGCGCAGTATATTGCGCACCCAGGGCTGCTGTTTGGCGACCGGTTTGGCCAAAAACAAGTCAAGCACCCAATCCAGGTGCCTGACCATACGTACGCTTCCATTCACTATCTCGGTAACCAGGTGGCGGTCTACCCAGGCCAAGGTGCTCTTGCGCAAAGTGCGTTCCAAGGCCAGATTGGCATACTGGCCTTTCTCGAATACCTCGTATACGATCTGCAAGGCGGTCAAACGCGCCTGTTTACCTGAAGCTGCCGGGGTTGATTGGTTCCCGTCACGGGTTGAAGACTTTTTAATCGTCATTTCCCCCTGTAAAAATCAATAAATAATACAACAGGTTGGATACTGCGGAAATGGTGGCTGCTAAATAGGTTAAAGCCGCCGCTCCCAGGACTTGTTTTATCATGGGGATTTCATCGTTGCTCACCAAACCGGCCGAGCTCAGTTCGGCTACCGCCCGCTGCGAGGCGTTTATTTCCACCGGCAAAGTAACCACATGGAAAAGCACCACCAGGCTGAACAAGATGATTCCTCCCAGGATCAAGCTGGGGCTTCGCAAGATGAAACCCAGAAACAGTATGGGAAAGGATGCCGAGGACGCGAAATTGCTTACCGGCACTATACTGTGGCGCAGTTCCAGAAGTCCGTAACGCTGGTGGTGCTGAATAGCATGCCCGCTTTCATGGGCGGCCACACCTATAGCCGCCAAGGAATTGCTGCCGTAGACCGTTTCGGAAAGGCGCACCGCATGAGCCTGCGGATCATAATGGTCTGACAATGAGCCGGCTACAGCTTCAATGGCGATGCTGCCCATCTGATTGCGGCGCAGTATGGTCGCTGCGGCTTCCCGGCCGGTGATGCCCCTTTGGGATCTCACCTGCGAATATTTTTCGAAGGTGGATTTGATCTTAAACTGCGCATAAAGTGATAAAGCCAGGGCCGGTAAAATAAAAAGCAAATAAGTCATCAGAAGCCTCCTTTGCTAATTGTCAGCAGAGCTTTTTCTATCTCTGCCACGTCAACATCAGTATTCACACAAGGACCATTGGGTCTGCAGTTGAGCACCCCCAGGACTGGAAGTTCACCGGTGTCCTGAATTCCGGAGGACAAATCTCGTTCGCAGGCTATGGCGATTACCGCCTTGGGGTGGTTTTCTCTAATCCATTTTCTGGCCAGGGTGCCGCCGGTAGCGACTCGCAGTTTGACACGGTACCGCTCGGCTAATTCTCTTAAATCGCTGATTTTGCACTTCCCGCAATTCTTGCAGTTGTTGACATCTACCGTGATCTTGAACTTGCATTCCGAATTCTGCAGGCAGTGGGGCAGCAAGATCATTATATCCTGAGTTCTTAAAGCCAGTTTTTTATTCCCTACCAAATAGTTATTCACCGAAATATATGATTTGAGGATTTTTTCTTTTTCTATGCCAAAAAATTTGCCGGTCAACAAAGCCAGAGGAAACAGCATTTCATTGGCCCATTGGGTTAAGTTCTCCAGCGAGGGCACAGTTTTAGAGCGAATAATCATGATCACGATACCCAGAATGCCGATTCCCAAAATGGCAAATATCACCGCTGCTATAAGCGCCAGGCTCAAAAGTACCACCTGGTTGACCAGCGCTTCACGGTTGGCGAATAGGTACCAGACCAGAGCGGCTATCCCGATCACCATGATCAGGCTGACACTCAGCAGACCGATATAAAGACGTTTTTTGGCTTGCATCACCCAGCCCTCAGCTTCCCAGGATGAGGCCTGCTGGTATGCGCTGACCCGCCGCGAAATCGCGGGCCGGCATGCGCTTGCGGCCTTCTTTTTGCACTTCCAACAATTCCACCAGCCCCTGCCCGGTTTGCACCAGGAAACCGCTGCCGGTAGTCTTTACCAGACCCGGCGTACCTTCGTCGCTAAGGCTGGTCACCCGGCTCTTATAAACCTTGAGCTTGTTTCCCTCTATGGAGGTATAAGCGCCGGGCAGCGGACTCAAGGCCCGAATCTGATTATGAATTTGCTGGGCTGTCATCTGCCAGCAGATCAGTTCATCATTGCTTCTCAACACCGGTGCGTAGGTAGCCTGACTGGAGTCCTGTTTTTCTCGAGCCGCAGTACCGTCAGCGACGGCTGCGATTGTCTCCAGCAATAAATCAGCCCCCACCTCAGCCAACCTGTCGTGCAGTTCCCCATAATCGATATCACCGTCAATGGGCACTGTGGCTTTTTTTATCATGTCCCCGGTATCCAGACCCTGGTCCATGTACATGGTGGTCACCCCGGTCACGGCTTCCCCGGCCATCAGGGCGCGTTGTATGGGGGCCGCCCCCCGGTAACGGGGAAGTAAGGAACCATGTACATTGATGCATCCATGTACGGGCAGCGACAGGATACGCGCCGGTATGATCTGCCCGTAAGCCACCACTACAATCATTTCCGGCTGCCATTCGCTGATTTTGAGCAAGGCCGGCTCGGAGTCAATCCTGGCGGGCTGAAACACCTCCAGGTTTTGCTTGACGGCATACTCCTTTACGGGGCTAAAAGCTAGTTTATGCCCCCGCCCCCGTGGTTTATCGGGCTGGGTTATAACCCCCGCTATTTCCTGCCCGGATTCGAGCAAGGCTTGCAAGGCTGGCACCGCAAATTGTGCTGTTCCCATAAATACAATCTTCAATTCGAAATCCTCATCGTTCTCTCCTGGTTTCAATGGCCTTGTCAATGAACAGAATGCCGTCTAAATGATCAATCTCATGCTGCAAGGCCTTGGCCAATAAATCACTGCCCTCAATCTCGACTTCTTCACCCTGGCGGTTTAAACCCCGTACTTTGACATACAGGGAGCGTGACACCCGCCCTATTATGCCGGGTACACTCAAGCAGCCTTCAGTGCCGGTCTTCTCACCTTCCCGCTCGATTATTTCGGGGTTGATCAACTCAATAAACTGTTCCCCGGTATCAATCACGATCAGGCGTTTTAAGACCCCAATCTGCGGGGCTGCCAACCCCAGGCCCTCTTCAGCATAGAGGGTGTCGCGCATATTATCCAGAACCCGTAGTATGCCGTCATTGATTTTGGCGACAGCCGCGGAACGGGTCCGCAAGGTTTCATTGGGCAGTTTCAACACTTGGTATACAGCCATTAAACACTCTCCTTACATAACAACGGTTAGTTTTATTGCCCCTTTTTAGTCTATAAGGTTGACATCGGGTCTATATCTATCTCTATGCGCACACCCGGCGGATATTTCAACCGCTTGAGGGAGAGCCCAATACTGCTTAATAAAGAACGGTTTTGAGCTTTTATCATTATCTGTTGCCGGTATTTCCCGCGCAGACGGGAAATGGGGCAGGGTGCCGGCCCGAGAACCATGATCTGATCTTCTTTGGCATCTATTATCTCATAAATCCATGAAAAAATGTCTGCGGCTGTTTGCTGGGCCCGTTTTTCCTGTCCATCCCAAACCACTATACGCATGATATGGGTAAAGGGCGGGTATTGCAAAACCCTCCGCGACTCAATCTCGGTGCGATAAAAACTTTCGTAGTCCTGGGCGGCAGCCATCTGGATCACTGCATGCTCGGGATTGTAGGTCTGTATCAAAACCTCTCCCGGGTCTTGCCCGCGTCCGGCCCGTCCGGATGCCTGTACCACCAGCTGCAGGGTGCGTTCGTAGGCACGAAAATCGGGCAGGTTAAGGGTAATATCGGCATCCACGATACCGACCAGGCTTACTCCGGGATAATCCAATCCTTTGGCTACCATCTGGGTGCCGATCAAGATATCTATCTGGCGCGTTTTCATACTATTTAATATGCTTTTTTGAGCCCCGGACTTGCGACTGCTATCCATATCCAGGCGTCCGACTCGAGCGTCGGGAAATAAGGCGGCTGCTTCTGCTTCCACTTTTTGTGTGCCATAACCCAGAGGGCTAAGAGCCGGCAGGCCGCAGGCAGGGCAGACCTCAATTACCTCCTGTTGGTAATCGCAGTAATGGCATAAATAACCATTGCTGTCCTGATGATAGCTCAATGACACTGCACAGTGCGGGCACATAAGACTTTGGCCGCACATACGGCATATAGTTACCGGTGAATAACCACGCCGGTTCAAGAACAGTATGGTCTGTTGGCCTTGCTCCAATCGTGCGGATATAGCCTCCCTGAGTTCAGCCGATATCGCACTATGCCGCCCCTGACGATAATGCCGGCGCATATCTATAATCGTCACCCGCGGCAAACGGGCGGGGGCGATGCGGCCTGACATAGTCAATAGCCTGTACTCGCCCTTTAGAGCTTTATAATAGCTTTCCAGTGCCGGGGTGGCACTGCCCATTATCACTGTCGCCTGCTCCAGCCGGGCCCGGGCCAGAGCAACCTCCCGCGCATGGTAACGCGGGGTTTCTTCCTGTTTGTATGTGGATTCGTGCTCTTCATCCAGTATAATCAGGCCCAGCCGGGTCAGCGGAGCAAAGAGCGCTGAGCGGGTGCCCAAAACCACCTGGGCGCGCCCGTCTTGAATCTGCAGCCAGGCCCGATAACGCTCGCGGTCCGGCATTTGACTGTGCAGCACCACCAAGTCCGGAAAGCGAAGGCGATAAACCTGTTCCAGATGCCTGGTCAATGCTATTTCGGGGACCAGCATGATAGCTTGCCGGCCGCAGTCTATCACTTTTTGAATAGCTTGAAGATAGACCTCGGTTTTCCCGCTGGCTGTAACCCCGTGTAAAAGCCAGGCGGTAAACCGGCTTTTTTCCAGACTGGGCTCAAGCGCAGTCATAACTGCCTGCTGTTCTGCGGTCAAAATTTGTTTCCCGGCTGCAGCAACAGCTGCGGGGGCGGTCAGGCGCAGCCAGCCTTTTTTCAGCAAAGCCTCCAGGCTGGATTTGGGCACTATTTTTTCCAGAGCCCGGGCCTCGACTAAACCCTTTTGCCGGCAGATATGCAAAGCTTCAGCCTGCCGGGGGGCTTTTTTGGATAATAAAGCTTCATCCTTTTCCGGGTCAAAGTCGCCAAGCGCGTAATATCGCTCCGGCAGCGGCGTCTGCATTTTATAATAACTGGATAGTGTGATCCAGCCTTGTTCCGCCAAAAACTGCAGCTCATCCTGGCCTAAAAGGGTTAAAGCCTGTTGATATCCCAAAGGCCCGAAACACCACAGCTGCTCCATGAGCTCCCTGGCGGAGGAGCTGATTTCCCGGCTGTCATGCCTCTCATCAGGCTCTACCAAGGGCACTACCACCTGCCCTCGCTTGCGGTGCAGGGGTCTGGGCAGCATGGCGCCTAAGGCTACTGAAAGCGGGCATAAATAGTCGGCAGCCATCCATTGAGCCAGGTCCAGCATCTTGGCGTTGATGACGGCCTGTTGATCGAGTACCTGCAAGACCGGCTTCATGGCCTGCCCTATATCCGGGGCGCCATCGGCCACTACATAGCCTTCAGCCACATGGGCCCCCAGTTTAACCAGAACGCGCCTGCCAAACAGCTCCTGCTCGGTTATATGATCAGGCACCCGGTAGGTCAGATAATTGTCCATTCGGGAACTGGGCAGATTAATGAGAACTTGCACACAACGCATTTCTCAGATCCTTTTCCGTTGATGGGTGGCAAAAAACGAGACCGCAGATGGATGCGACCCAGCCCCGGGGGCTGTTGACGTCGTCATGAACCTGCGGCACAGTCTTCATTTAAGACTATATCTATAATCCGGCCTGCTGTCTTAACGCCTCGGCTTTGTCGATATGCTCCCAGGTGAAATCGGGATCATTGCGGCCAAAGTGGCCGTAAGCCGCAGTCTTTTTATAAATCGGCCTTCTTAACTGTAGATCCTTTATGATGGCCCCGGGGCGGAGATCAAAATTATTCTCTATCAACTCAATTATTTTCTCATCGGAAATCTTGCCGGTGCCGAAAGTCTCAACCCTTACCGATACCGGGCGGGCCACCCCGATGGCGTAAGCCAGCTGAATCTCGCAGCGATCGGCTATTCCGGCTGCAACGATGTTCTTGGCAACATAACGGGCCGCATACGCAGCCGAACGGTCTACTTTGGTGGGGTCCTTTCCGGAAAAGGCCCCGCCTCCATGGCGGGCCATACCGCCATAAGTATCAACGATGATCTTGCGTCCGGTCAGCCCGCAGTCTCCCTGCGGACCGCCTATCACAAAACGGCCGGTCGGGTTGATATAATAACGGGTATTCTCATCCAACATGGCTGAGGGTACAACCGGCTTTATGACATGCTCCAAAACATCCTTCTCAATTGTGGCATGATCCACTTCCGGATGGTGCTGGCAGGAAACCACGACGGTGTCGATGCGCACCGGCTGGTTGTCGACATACTCCACGGTAACCTGTGTCTTCCCGTCGGGGCGCAGGTATTTGATGATCTGTTGATTGCGCACCAAAGAGAGCCGCTGTGCCAGCTTATGGGCCAGTGATATCGGCATGGGCATCAACTCTTCAGTCTCATTGCTGGCATATCCGAACATCATCCCCTGGTCGCCTGCGCCCAGGTTTTCCTGATCATTATCCTTAATATCACCGGCTTTGGCTTCCCAAGACCGGTCTACCCCCAGGGCTATGTCGCCAGATTGTTCGTCTAAAGAGGTAATTACAGCACAGGTCTCCGAATCGAAGCCAAATTTAGCACGAGTATAACCGATACCCCGAACGGTTTGCCTTACCAGCTTGGGAATATCCACATAGCAGTCAGTGGTAATTTCCCCTGAAACCATGACCAACCCGGTGGTTACAAGGGTTTCCGCCGCCACCCGGCCATAGGGATCCTGGGCCAGAATGGCATCCAGTATGGTGTCGGAAATCTGGTCCGCAATTTTATCGGGATGCCCTTCAGTCACAGATTCGGATGTAAATAAAGTCTTGGTCACCCTGGCTCATCTCCTTAATAATGGTTTACATCAGATCGATCACTTTATCGATAATGGCAGCGGCCACATCTCTCTTACTCATCTTGGGCAAAGCTTCGATCTCGCCATTGCAGTCAATCATGGTCACTATGTTGGTGTCAATGGCAAATCCAGCGCCCTCCATGGTGATGTCATTGGCTACAATAAAATCCAGATTTTTGGCAGCCAGCTTCTTGCGGGCATTATCCAATACATTTTCGGTTTCAGCGGCAAAGCCTACCATTATCTGGCCGGGTTGCTTGTTGGCCCCCAGGGTTTTAAGGATATCGGGAGTCCCTACCAGTTCGAGTACCAGGGTTTGACCTTTATCGCCAGTTTTCTTTATCTTCTGATCCGCCGCCCGGGCTACAGTGAAATCTCCTACTGCCGCTGCGCCGATTATTATATCGCAGGCCGGCTGGTATTTAACCATAGTTTCACACATCTCCTCGGCTCCCCAGACTGAAACCAGCTTAACCCCTTCCGGCGGGCTTAAATGAGTCCGTCCGCTGACCAGTATCACGTCAGCTCCGCGCATAACCGCTTCTTCGGCAATGGCATATCCCATTTTACCGGTGCCGCGGTTAGAAATAAAACGCACCGGGTCAATGTTTTCACAGGTTGTCCCGGCATTTACCAGAACTCTTTTTCCCATTAGATCAGTTCGCGGATACAACAAGTGTTTGATCTGTTGATATATAAGATCGACCTCGGGGAGCCGGCCTTCACCCGTAACCCCGCAGGCCAGCAGTCCGGTTCCGGGATCCATAAAATGAACGCCCGCATTAATGAGCTTTTTAATGTTCTCCTGCACCATGGTATTCCTGTACATATTGGTGTTCATGGCGGGAACCACCAGAACCGGCGCGGTGTTGGCCAGAACTATGGTGGAGAGCAGATCATCCCCCCAGCCGTGAGCCATCTTGGCGATAAAATTGGCGGTAGCGGGTGCAATCACCAATAGATCTAATTGCTCCGCCACTCCGATATGCTGCACCTTCCATTCCTGTGACTGTGCCCACATATCAGTCAATACCTCTCGCCCTGACATGGTCTTCATCGTCAAAGGGGTGATAAACTGTGTGGCCCCTTCCGTCATGATGACAATGACATCAATACCCTGGTCATCCTTTTTTAATTTGCTGATCAGGTCTGCAATTTTATAAGCCGCAATGCTTCCGGTTATACCTATTCCTACTGTCTTTGGCATGTCAGGCCTCCTTGAGCGTAGCATCCGGCAGTAGTTCCACACTTATCTTGCCCTGGCTGATCTCTTCCAGCGCTTCTGTGACCATGGTGGATAAACGGTTGTTCTCATTGCTCTTGTTTTGTTCTGCCAACACCCGGGCGCGCTTGGCTACCGCCACCACGACCGCGTATTTGCTGGACGCAATCTGCATAATATCTTTGGTAGAAGGAGGTATCATGAGCAATCACTCCAGATTCAAGTTTTTCCTTTTACAACGTTCCGCAGTAATAATTGAACGAACTTTTTCAACCGCGTCCTCGATGCGGTCGTTTACTACCACATAATCATAGTATTTCATATGGGACATTTCCTCTTGGCAGGCTCCTAGCCGGATTTGAATACTCTGCTCGGAGTCGTTGCCCCGGCCGCACAAGCGCCTGGAAAGCTCTTCAACCGTGGGCGGGGAAATAAAAATAAATACCCCTGCGGGCATTTTTTTCTTGACCTGCAAAGCCCCTTGAATGTCGATCTCCAATAACACGTCATTTCCCTGTGACAGCATGGCGGTCACAAAATCTTGGGGCGTACCGTAGAGGTTGCCATAAACCGAAGCCCATTCCAACAGTTCACCATTGTCTATCATCTGTTGAAAACGGGCCGGGGTGGTGAAGAAATAATCCTGGCCATCGATTTCGCCCTCCCGCGGCGGACGGGTCGTCGCAGAAATGGAAATCTGCATATCATCAACTTGCGGCAAAACCGCGCTCCTTACTGTGCCTTTGCCTACTCCGGACGGCCCGGATATTACAAAGAGGATGCCCTTTCTGGTGATCAATTACAAACACTTCCTAATAAGGTTAGACTTCTTCATTGATATCCTTGGAAGTCAGACGATTGGCAACCGTTTCCGGCTGAACGGCTGAAAGGATCACGTGTGCGCTGTCAGCTATGATAACCGCCCTGGTTCTGCGGCCGTAAGTGGCATCAATGAGGATGCCCTTTTCTCTGGCTTCCTGAATAATCCTTTTGATCGGCGCTGATTCAGGGCTGACTATCGCAACGATACGATTGGCAGCAACTATATTGCCGAATCCGATATTAACTAATTTGATATCCATATTACCCGGATAAACCGGTTCACCTCCTAGTTATTCAATATTTTGCATTTGTTCGCGAATCTTCTCCAGTTCTGCTTTGACTTCAACCACTACACGATTCATCTCCAGGTCATTGGCCTTAGAAGAAACCGTATTGATCTCACGGAACATCTCCTGTACCAGGAAATCGCATTTACGTCCTACCGATTCGTTCGAATTCATTAATTCTTCCAAATGCATAACATGGCTTTTAAGCCGAACCAATTCTTCAGTAACATTGATTCGATCGGCGAATAATGCGGCTTCCTGCAGTATACGCTGTTCATCGACGGCTTCATTGGCAAGCATTTCGGTGATACGGCTTTTCAGCTTGGTCTGGTATTCCTGCACAACTAGCGGGGAGCGGGCTTCCAAATTCTCAACGGCCCGTAAAATCCTCTCATTACGCGCCAGAATGTCCCGGGTCAGGTTGATGCCTTCGCGGGTGCGCATTTCGATCAGGCTCGTCAACGCTTGGCCTATAGCCTCTTTTACCACCTGCCACACCATCTCCAGGTTTTCTTCCTCATCCTCCAGGCTGAAAACCTCAGGTAGCCTAAATACGTCAATTACGCTTATTTCCGGTGAAATATTTAGATTTTCTGCTAATTCCTTCAAATAGTTATAATAAGCTAAAGCCAATCCTTTGTCAACCTTAATAGCCCGCCGCGAATCATCGGTTTTTTCAATGGTCAAGCTGATTTCGATACGCCCCCGGGTGAGCTGATTTTTTATCTCTTCCTTGACCTTTTCCTCCAGGATGCTGTAGCGCCGCGAGGTTCGTATATGAACATCCAGAAAACGGTGGTTGACACCGCGCATCTCACAGCTGACTACATAACCTTGACCGCGGATCTGGCTGCGACCAAAGCCGGTCATACTTCGTACCATGCTGCACAACCCTTCTATTGATAGTAAATGAGATTCGGCAAATTATCCCACCGAATGCCTATTATTATACACTATTAAGAAAAGGTATGCCCACGAATTGACTATATTAGTCACGCGGCTAGCCAGCGCGGGCTCAAGACCTGCTTCCACAGATAGTTTAAATAACGCCACAATAGCTTGCTGCCGGTTAAGGTGAGAATGAAAAGCCATTGCCAGCCATTGAGGGCGCAGGTGGAGAAAATGCTCTGCAAAGCCGGCACATATAAGACTGAAAGATGCATGGATATGGAAACACCTACCGCCATGACTAAAAAGCGGTTGCCGAAAAAGCCCAGCTCGAATGGTGAGTAGCGTTCAGAGCGGCACTCGAATACATAAGACAACTGCGCGAAAACCAGTGTGGTTAAAGCCATGCTGCGGGCCAGAATGAGCGGCTCGGCAAGATTGAGCCAGGAGGCTGCGGCCATGCCCACAACAAAGGCCAGGAGGGTGACTGCTGCAATATAGGAGCCCCGGCCAACGATGATCCATCCCAACCTCCGGGCAAAGATATTTTCATTGCGCGGGCGGGGCCGCTGGTTCATAATACCCGGTTCGGGCGGCTCCAGGCCCAAAGCCATCGCCGGCAAACCATCGGTTACCAGGTTTACCCACAGGATTTGAATAGGCAGCATAGGCATGGGCATAGCCAATAGGGAGGCCAGAAACATCACCAGAACTTCACCGATATTGCAGCCCAACAGATAGCGGATGAATTTGCGGATGTTATCGTAAATGGCCCGCCCTTCGTGCACCGCTTTAACAATGGTGGAAAAATCATCGTCGGTCAGAATCATTGCCGCGGCTTCTTTGGTTACATCAGTACCGGTGATTCCCATGGCGACGCCGATATCAGCCGCCTTCAATGCCGGAGCGTCATTAACGCCGTCACCGGTCATTGCTACCACATGCTGCCGGGTTTGCAAGACTTTTACGATGCGATGTTTATGCTGCGGCGAAACCCGGGCAAAAACCCGTGATCCTACCGCACCGGCATAAAGCTCCTGGTCTCCCATGTTATCGATTTGAGGTCCGGTAATAACCGCCCCGCCGCCAATACCTACCTGTGCAGCGATGGCCCGGGCAGTAAGGGGATGGTCACCGGTGATCATCACCGGGATGACTCCGGCCTGTGTACACTGCTGTACAGAGTGGACTACTCCCGGCCGGGGCGGATCCACAATCCCGCAGATACCGAGCAGAATTAAATTTGATTCCAAATCGTTGTCACTTATGGTTTCGGTTTCCTTCAGACTTACCTCGCGAAAGGCAAAACCCAGAACCCGCATGGCCTCATTTGCCCACTCATCCTGCAGCAGCCGCAGCTCTTCCCGGTTTTCAGGCCTGATGGGGATGGCATGACCCTTTGCCATCACCATCGTACACTGGGGCAAAAGTGCGTCCAAAGCGCCTTTGGTCAGCACCTGCGGGTTGCCCTCGCCTACAGTGACCACACTCATCATCTTGCGTTCCGAGTCGAAGGGATACTCCCTGACCCGGGTGCGCTCCCTTTCGCTAAGCCCGGCTTTTATGGCTAAAACCTTTAAGGCTCCTTCAGTGGGGTCTCCTTGTATGATATCTTCACCATAAAGCTTATCTGTATAAGCATTGTTGCAATAATAGGCTGCCTGCAGCAACTGTTTTAAAGTTTGATCGGCTGTGGGCAGAAAAGGCTGCCCATTCCATAAGAACTCACCTCTAGGGGAGTAGCCTTCGCCTTTCACCTCGACCAGCCTTTCCAGAGTCGCTACTTTTTTGACCGTCATCTTATTCTGCGTCAGGGTTCCGGTTTTGTCAGAACAGATTACAGTGGTGCAGCCCAGGGTTTCGACCGCGGAAAGGCGTCTTACAATGGCGTGGTTTTTAGCCATGCGCTGTACTCCCAGGGCTAAGACGACTGTGACAATGGCCGGCAAGCCTTCGGGAATAGCGGCCACTGCCAGACTGATTCCGGTCAAGAGCATGGTGATCAGATCTTCGCCTCTGTATATTCCCAGCACAGCTACTGCGCAGCACACCAGGAGGCAGATGATGATCAGCATTTTGCCCAGCTGATCGAGTTTTATCTGCAGCGGGGTGGGGGCTGGCTTGGTTTCTGCAATCATCTGCGCAATCTGTCCCATTACAGTGCGCATACCGGTGTCAACTACTATGGCAGTGCCCCGTCCGCGGGTAACTGCAGTGCCCATAAAGGCCATGTTAACCTGATCCGCCATAGGAGTTGAGGCCGGCAGAATTTGATGGGCCTGTTTGCCAACCGGGATGGATTCGCCGGTTAACGGGGCTTCATCGATCTCCAGATTACTGGTTGCGGCCAGACGCAGATCAGCCGGAACCTTGTCTCCCGTTTCCAAGAAAACCACATCTCCTGGAACCAATTCAGCGGCTGGTATTTTACAGCGCTGACCCTCCCTCAAGGCCATGGCATAAGGTGAAGCCATTTTCTTTATTTCGTCCAGGGAACGTTCAGCGCGATATTCCTGGACAAAACCCAGGAGGGCATTTAAGATCACAATTGCCATGATGGTAATGGCATCCGCCATATTGCCAACCAGTCCGGAAATGACCGTTGCGCCTAGCAACACCAAAACCATGGTGTCGGTAAACTGGCTCAGCAATATGGCCAGGGGGTTTTGTTTATGTCCTTGCTCCAGGATATTGGGATAGATTTTCTGCAGGTTTCGAACTTGCTGCGCAGAGAGCCCGCTTTCAAGTCCAGTGTGAAGTTTTGATACAGTTTGTTGGACAGAGGTTTGGTGCCACAGTGTTTGACTCATGATAGGCCCCCGTTTGCTTTTTTAGAATAGTTATTCAAGCAATCGGGGCGTAAGAACGGGAGACATGCTGGAGGATTCTTGACAACTCTTGCCAGATCAGCCGTCTGCAGATGTGAATCCTTGTCAAGGGCTTTTTATCTTGTAGATGTACAAGCAGGAGAGACCGGCCTGGCAAGGCCTAAGGGTTGTTCCAAACCGGTAAATAAAAGCCGTATTTTAAGCGGAAAACGCTGCAGCCAGTTGTTGGCACTCGCCTTCGCCAAAATACTGTTCATTCACGGCAGTAATAAAATAGCGCTGGTTGGAGAGATAAGACCGGCCTGGCTCAGGTAAATCAAAGATACCGTAACTCTTGAGCACAAATTCACTGACCCGCTCGCCCATGAGCAGGACAAAATGCGGATTCAATATATCGATTTCTTCGATTAAATAGGCCAAGCAGTGCAATATCTGTGTGGTGTCGGGTGTAACCGGCACTCCGTTGCAGGGCTGTTTGGTCAGTATGCAGTTGTAGTCTTTATCCAGGAGTTTGCTTGGAGTATAACAGCATACACTATGCCGGGTTGAGCAAGCCTTGGGGGTGCAGCGCGTCATGAAGGTGTGATAAATCTTTTTAACACCCAGGCAGTTTTTAAGCAGCCTGCGCAGTTCTATGATCTGTTCCAAATCGCTGGTATACTGGTTTTCGCCTTCGAATACAATCATTATATCGGGAGACAACTCCCCCTTACCCATAGCCGGCCGACGCACACAATGCAGTTGTTCAGGGCAGCGTCTGCAGTCACAAATTCTATCCTCTAAAGCGATTATACGGCGAATATTCTCTTCCCTCAGCCCATTAGCCAATATTAATCCTCCCCGCCCCTGGATCTTCTCTTCTATCTATTACTAATTAGGGTCGTTCTACTCGGGAAGTGGTCTCAGTCTATTTTATAGAGGTATTCTCTGGTACGCTGGTTTATGCCCCAGGTCGCGTCTGACAATTTATTGGTTATGTAGCTGCGCAGGTTATCATCCAATTCAGGATCAATCTTGTCCATGATCAGGTAAAACACACGCAGAACATCATTCATATTCATCATCAGGCGCCTGGCAGGAGCCTTCTTCAATATGTCTTCTTTTCTGCCATAAAAAGATATCATCCTCTTTATAACCCAGAGGATTTCCACATTAGACCAGGACTTTTGCTGTAATAATTCATCAAGCAAAGCATCCGGTCCTTTGTTATACTCGCGTTCTTCCATGGCTTTCCATTCCAGGCTGCCAAAAATGGTTTGCGGCAAGAAAAATATGGATTCGGTCTCGTCTGGCAAATTGTATTCCCCCATTTATGGAATTATGCGTTTGGCACCGTAATAGGTTCTGGCATAGAAGCCCTCTGACAACGATGAATAAATCACTCCACCACTGCTCGGCGAACTGGAGTGGATGAACTGCCCGCTGCCGGTATATATCCCCACATGGTCGATACTGGAGTTATAGCATTTAAAGAAGACTAAATCTCCAGGCTGCAGGTTGCTTTTAGCCACAGCTGAACCTAATCCATATTGGGCTGCAGCAGTACGCGGCAGGTTGTATCCATTCTGTTTGTATACATACTGTGCGAAACCGGAACAATCAAAACCTCCGGGGCCGCTGCCGCCATATTTATACGGGGTGCCCAGGTATTGCGCAGCTGTTTTGAGTATACGCATTGCATCACTGGGTGCTCCGGAACGAGATACTGCAACCGGTTCAGGAAGAATGCGCAAAGTAACCCCTGCATCTAGGATGTCACTTTGAAGATTATTTATTTGCATCAGGTAGGGAACCGATATGCCAAACTGTGCAGCTACCTTGGCTAGGCTGTCTCCGGGTTGAAGCACATACTGTTGTTCCGATGGAGAAGTCGTTTGAGCCGCAGCGGGAGGGGTGGTTTCGGGAACAACAGTCGTAGGAGAAGCTTGGGACGGGGCTTTTTTGACCAGAAGGGTTTTGCCGACCTGTATTAAATCGTTCTGCAACCCGTTCATGGCCTTGAGTTCGTCCACCGTCATGCCAAACTTAAGGGCAATACTGCCCAGACAGTCACCGGGTTGGATCACATATGCCGCATTTCCTGAAACGGCCGGAGCAATGGCACTAGTCGAACTGCTGGAGCTGCTGAGCTTTAATACATCACCGATTTGAAGATTGTCGCTTTGCAGCTTATTTAATGTTTTAAGATATTCAACTGTCACACCATTTTGATTGGCAATTTTCCATAACGAATCACCAGATTGCACTGTATAGGTCAATGGTTGAGCATTGGTCAGGGCCACGGAGGAACCAACCCATAATAAAGCGCTTAGTGAAATTGCTACAATTTTTCTCAAGATGTCCTACCCTTTCCAGAATATTACCAATAATGTAGTATATTCTACAGGGCAAGGAAATCTTCCTGCAGGGAAGGAGATTTTATTGTCTTTTTAGATTTAATTCGCTATAATAAGTCCTGATTTTCGCCATGTAGTCGGGGTTGACGCCGCAATATCCCAGGCGGTTTCGCCAGGTTTCACCGGGGTTGCCATGGAAATCGGAACCCCCGGTCACCAATATGCCCCTTTGTTCTGCCAGGGCGATAAAATATCCGGTTTCCTGAACAGTGTGCTCGGGATAAAAAACCTCCAGGCCTTCCACTCCCATATCCAGTATCTGGGCTACTAATTTGGGTTGCCGCAACAGTCCGGGATGAGCCAGAACGCTTATACCCCCGGCGGCATGGATCAAATCTATAGCCTTTTCCGGAGTAAATCTGTAGCGCGGCACATAAGCCGGGCGGCCCCTGCCGATATACTTGTTGAAGGCCTCTCGAATCGAGAAAACATAGCCTTTTTCCATCAAGGCCATGGCTACATGAGGCCGGGCAATCAGATCTTTCTGGGCCAGCTTCTGCACCTGTTCAAAAGTTATGGCATAACCCATATCCCGCAAGCGAGCTACCATGCGTTGAGCCCGTTCGAAGCGGGCCGCTTTGATCAGTTCAAGATCTTTAAGCAGCTGCCGGCATTGAAAATCCACAAAATACCCCAGAATATGTATTTCTCCATCTTCAACTTCCGTGTTCAGTTCAATGCCAGAAATCAATTCCAGATCAAGCTGTTCAGTTTCCAGGCAAGACCAGGCAGCCGGCAGGCCTTCTACAGTATCATGGTCGGTTATGGCGATTCCCGGCAAACCCATCCGACACGCCTGACGAAGCACTTCGGCTACCGGCAACACGCCATCTGAAGCACTGGTGTGAACATGCATATCATAAAACATACGTTTACCTCTTAAATAATTAGCTTGGGGTCAGATTGTTTTTAACCTGTTTAATAGATTATATAATACATGGCCTGCTCATGCAGCGAATACCTTACTCAGGAAAACCGCAGCATTGTCGTGCAGGATGGCCTCTACTTCCTGATGAGTAAAACCGCGCCCGTTAAGCCCCGCTGCCAATAGCGCATAATCTTCAACACCGCTTAATAGCAATTCGTCAGCCCCGTCGAAATCAGAACCCAGAGCGACATGTTCAACCCCGACCAAAGACGAAATATAATCGATATGATCCAGCAGACGGTTCAGATTGGGATTATTGGTATCAACAAAGTCCGGGACCAAGTTTACACCGATGATACCCCCATGCTCGGCCAGGGTCATGATCTGATGATCGCTCAAGTTGCGGGGATGGTCGCATATGGAGCGCGCATTGGCATGTGAGACCATTACCGCCGGACTATATCGTTCCAGGGCTTGATAATAACTGGTCTCCCCCACATGGGCCAGGTCTAAAATACTTCCCACAGCCTCCATCTCATTGAGCAGACGCTGGCCAGCGGAAGTCAAACCGGCAGGATCAGGATCTAAAACCCCGCCGGCAAAAGCATTGTTATAATTCCAGGTTAATCCCAGACTGCGCACCCCCATATGATGAAACAACGGCCAAAGGCCGGGGTCTTGGCCCAGCGCATCCGCTCCTTCCAGATGCAGGATAAGGGCCATTTCATCTCCGGCCCGGGCTCTGGCCAGATCCTCATATCCTGCAATCGCCCGGGCCTTTACCGGCCCGCTCAGATTGGCCCGGAAACAAGCGATCTGCTGCAAAATCGCCCTTAAAACCGCATTATCGTCCTGGTTATGGCTGAATAGGGCCAGGAATTGCGCTGTCACCCCGGCCTCTAAAGCCCTGTCAACATCAAAGTGAAATGGATTGCGCCGCAGCGAATAACCGCTATTGACCAGCTTTGATAAAGTGTCGCAATGCAAATCAATCAATACACTACCTCCCGTTGCTCCATGGCGGGCCATGGGTTTGATCTTCAAAAACAAAAACCTGCTAAGAGCAGGTTAATAGTTTGATATCTCTAGTTTCTTTGGAACAAGCTTGACTGAACCATTTATCTGGGCTCGATTATGAGCTTTATCGCAGTTCTCTCCTCGCCGTCTATCATAATATCAGTAAAGGCCGGTATGCATATCAGATCCATACCGCTGGGAGCAACGAATCCTCGCGCTATTGCTATTGCCTTAATTGCCTGGTTAATTGCACCCGCTCCAATGGCTTGTATTTCTGCAGCTCCTTTTTCTCTAAGAACGCCTGCGAGTGCTCCTGCCACAGAATTTGGACTGGATTTAGCTGAGACTTTTAATACTTCCATCTAATAACCTCCTCCTCATATCTTTATATATAGACGCGTTGCTCTCCTACATCTATATTCTAAATGGAAGTATCAATTCCTCCTTTTGGCAATAAATGTGTTGGATAAATTTTCACATTTATTCGCTCAGTATCTTCGAGATTCTCATGATTTTGCCGACCTGGTGGGAATCATCATCCAGCGTCAGGACCACCCCTTCCAACTGCACCTTCCCGCCGGCTACTTCCAAACGAACCGGTCTCCCGGTAAGAAATTTCTGCAAAACCTGTTCTTTTTTCATACCCAGAACGGATTCATAGGGGCCGGTCATGCCTAAATCGGTTATGTATGCGGTTCCCTGGGGCAGGATGCGCTCATCGCTGGTCTGAATATGGGTATGGGTCCCCAAAACCGCCTGAACCCGGCCATCAAAATAATAACCGAAGGCTACCTTCTCCGAGGTGGCTTCGGCATGAAAATCCACGATTATGATATCAGCCTGGTCCTTAATATCAGCCAATGCATCATCAACAGCAATAAATGGGCAATCGAGCGGAGGCAGGAACACCCGGCCCGAGGCGTTGATCACTGCTATTCTGGTATTAAAACCCGCAGTGTAGACGTGGTATCCTTGACCGGGGCAGGGGCCGGGATAATTCAACGGCCTTACCAAACGGGGCTCATCGTCGATAAATCGCAGGATATCTTTGTTATCCCATACATGATTGCCCATCGTAAGTACATCGATTCCCATAAAAAGCAGTTCTTCCATGACATCTCCGGTTAAGCCCCGGCCTCCGGAGGCATTCTCCGCATTGGCAATCACAAAATCAATCTGGTACTGCTGCTGCACGGCAGGCAGCAGAGCCTTGACAGCGCGCCGTCCAGGCCTTCCCACAATGTCTCCAATGACTAAAATGTTCAAAATCCAACCCTCACTTATTAAAGACCAATACCCTCCCCCCTTCACGATAGGAGAGAAAACGATTGGTCTCAGCATCTTCTCTGCTTATCTTCTGTATTAAGTTCCTTTTTACCTTCCGCTTAACCGATTCTTCTACCTCCATATTGGTGCTGTCGCGGTAGATCTGATTCTTGAAGGCATCTGCCAGGAGTCCGATGAACAGCTCGGTTTCCTCTTCGCAAATGCTGTAGCTGTCCCGATGGTAGCGCAATAAAATGAGCCCGGGCGCATAATGTCGATATTCCAAGCTAATCCACCGGGGCTCGGTTCCTTTAATACTATGAAACAATTTCACAGCAGCAACAACCTGCTGCTCAAATTCGGCTTGTTTTTCTGGACTCAATTCTCCTTGCAGTGCGGCCTCAAAGATCAACTGTTCCTGATCGGCTTCATATCTCACAGCACTTAGCTCCGGATAATTCAGGCTGGCACTTATAAAGACATCCAGACCGGAATCCTGATACATATGTATTTTCTCCTTAAACTGCGTAATATAAACGAATTCTGCAATGGGGGGAGAAATCCTGCTGCTAGAAATATGTAAAATATAGAAAACAGGGCTTTGTCAAGCCCTGTTTCCATTTTTTTGGTTTAGAGGAAAACTTATTTGGCATATTCCACCGATCGGGTTTCCCGGATAACGATCACCTTGATCTGTCCGGGATAATCCAGATCCTGTTCCACCTTGCGGGCGATATCACGGGCCATATTGATGGCGTGCAAGTCGTCAATCTGATCCGGCTTGACAATGATACGCACTTCGCGTCCGGCCTGAATGGCAAAAGATTTATCAACGCCTTCAAAGGAATCGGCCAGGTTCTCCAGTTTTTCCAGGCGTTTGATATAGGCTTCCAGGGTCTCGCGGCGGGCCCCGGGGCGGGATGCCGATATGGCATCGGCAGCCTGAACCAGGATAGCCTCAATGCTCTCAGGTTCAATATCGCTGTGATGTGCGGCGATACCATGAATTACCTCTTTGTTCTCCCGGTATTTTTTGGCCAGTTCTACCCCGATCTCAACATGAGGCCCGGCTATCTCGTGGTCAACCGCCTTGCCGATGTCATGCAGCAAACCGGCGCGTTTGGCCAGGGATACATCGACCTCTAATTCCGCAGCCATTACGCCTGCCAGATGCGCAACCTCCACTGAATGCTTCAACACATTTTGGCCATAGCTGGTCCGATATTTGAGTCTGCCTAACAGCTTGATCAGCTCCGGATGCAGATTGTGCACCCCCACCTCAAAGGCGGCTCCTTCTCCGGTTTCACGAAGCTCTTGCTCCAGCTCTTTCTGGGCCTTTTCCACCATTTCCTCTATGCGGGCAGGGTGAATTCGGCCGTCGGAAACCAGATTAGAAAGGGCTTTTCGAGCTATTTCACGGCGTATGGGGTCAAACGAAGAGAGAATGACCGCTTCCGGGGTATCGTCTATAATCAGATCCACCCCGGTCTGGGTTTCAAAGGTTCTGATGTTTCGTCCTTCCCTCCCGATAATACGGCCTTTCATTTCATCATTGGGGAGGGCCACCACGGACACAGTAGTTTCAGATACTACATCCGCAGCACATTTTTGAATCGCCAGCGAGACAATATTCTTGGCCCGTTTATTACCCTCTTCGCGGGCCTCTGCTTCCAGGTTTTTGATTACGCTAGCCGTTTCCTGGCGAATTTGTTGTTCAACATTATATAAGAGTAAATCTTTGGCCTCTTCGGAAGTCAACCCGGATAGCCTTTCTAATTCCTTGAGTTGCTGCGACATCACGGTTTGCAAATCCTGGTTGGTCTTTTCCGCATCTCTGATCTTTTCCTGCAACTGGCTTTCCTTTTTCTCCACATTCTCGTTCTTTCTGTCCAGTTGCTCTTCTTTTTGGATCAAGCGCCTCTCCAGCCGGTCCAGTTCACGTCGTCTCTCCCGGATCTCCTTCTCAGCTTCCTGGCGGTTGCGGTGCAGTTCCTCCTTGCCTTCCAGCAAGATTTCCTTTTTGCGGGCTTCGGCCGCTTTGCTGGCCTCGTCTACGATGCGTAAAGCTTCTTCTTCTGCTGCACCGAGCCGGCTTTCAGCTATTAAGCGTCGGCCATAATAACCGGCAATCAAACCAATGGCCAAAGAAAGGGTTATAACAATAAACTGCAATAAA
The DNA here is from genome assembly GCA_002398825.1 of Syntrophomonas sp. UBA4922. GTDB lineage: Bacteria > Bacillota > Syntrophomonadia > Syntrophomonadales > Syntrophomonadaceae > DTU019. Next base: position 88,257 of record DHBS01000014.1, read on the forward strand.
GTATTGATTCGTCTTCACCTCCTTAAATTTATTCAAATATACACAGCAGTAAATTGCGGACAAATTAAAAAACCAGGCTGCACACCTGGCTTTTTGAAGTATCTCATCTTGTTTTCGCTAACGATAACGGCAGGGGCGGATGGAGAATCCTCTCTCCCAGAATTCCATCACAACATCAAAAACCGTTATAGCAAGCTTGCTCAACCTACAAGACATCTTTTAGATATATTTAAATGTCAGGCTCATTCCCCAAACTTGTCTGCCTGCTTATTGCTCTTCATCAGAGTAAATATATATAAATCTGGCCGTCTTTTTGGTCAAGGTTATTCATTAGACAGGATACTTCTACCAGAGTCCTATCTAAATTCTATTTACTTTCAACTACAGTGTCAAGATTCCAGTTCCGTTGGAGCTTGGGGATAACGCCCGGCCAGTTTTTCCCGAATCAAATTCTGGATATTTTTTACAAACTCAGGGTTGTTTTTCAGGTATTCTTTGGCGTTTTCCCGGCCCTGTCCCAAACGCTCCCCTTGATAGGAAAACCATGAACCGCTTTTCTGAATTATTTCCATATTGGTGGCGATATCCAAAAGATCACCTTCCCGGGATATCCCGCTTCCGTACATGATATCGAACTCCGAGGTCTTGAAAGGTGGCGCCACCTTGTTCTTTACGATCTTCACTTTGGTGCGGTTGCCGATCAATTCCGTACCCTGTTTAATGGCCTCAGCTTTACGGACCTCCATGCGCACAGAAGAATAAAACTTCAAAGCCCGGCCCCCGGTAGTTGTTTCAGGATTGCCGTAAACAATCCCCACCTTTTCACGGATTTGATTTATAAAAATGCAAGTGGCTCTCGACTTGCTGATGTGGGCAGTCAGCTTCCTCAAGGCCTGTGACATTAAGCGGGCCTGCAATCCCACGTGTACATCGCCCATTTCTCCATCCAGTTCCGCTCTGGGAACCAGGGCTGCCACCGAGTCGACAACGATCACATCTATGGCCCCGCTTCTGACCAGGGCCTCGGCTATTTCCAGAGCTTGTTCGCCGCTGTCGGGCTGCGCGACAAGAAGGTTGTTGATATCAACCCCGAGCCGCTTGGCATACAAAGGATCCAAGGCATGTTCAGCATCAATAAAGGCCGCCATCCCGCCCTGGGCTTGTGCCTCAGCGATGGCATGCAAAGCCACGGTGGTTTTTCCGGAGGATTCGGGGCCAAATATTTCCACGACCCGGCCCCGGGGCAGACCCCCTACTCCCAGAGCCATATCGATAGACATGCATCCAGTGGAGATCACTTCCACGTTCATGGCGGCATTTTCGCCCAGACGCATGATAGCCCCTTTGCCAAACTGTTTTTCGATATTCTTTATCGTGCTGTTTATAGCCTCAGCCTTGCCTTGATTACTTTCCGCTTTGTCCACAAACTCTCCCCCTCAAACATATGTTCGCTTAACCTGATTATAGACAAATGTTTTTACTGTTGTCAATGCAAAATCTGTTATATTATGGTAATTGTTATCCGCGTAGGGCGAAAGCTTGCTCTACCCGATATTGAGGCCCATCCTTGGTAAGGCGGCTTTCCATGAGATAAAAGGCCTGCACCGGAAATAGACTGGACCTGGTGGCAGATTCCAGTTGGTGAGCTTTTTTCAACAACTCCTCAACATTTCGCTCCGAGCGGATCCTGCCCAGAGTAATGTGGAAGCGGTGAATTTTTTCTGGTTCAAACCCTAGATCCTGAACGTAAACATCAATGCGTTCCGCCAGAAACTCGGCCTTTTCAGTATCCCCATCCAGTCCCATCCACACCACCCGGGGCTTGCGTTTATTGGGGAAAAAGCTCAACCCGTTTACTTTGAGGTAGAAGGGCGGACAGTATTCTCCCACCTGATACAAGCGATCTCGAATCTTCTGGAGCTGATGATCATCGATATCACCCAGGAATTTCAGGGTGAGGTGGTAGTTTACATATTCCACCCACTTCACATCGGGATTTGTCCGGGCCAGTTGTCTTCTGATCTGCTCGGCCTGGTCTTTTACCGCCTCGGGTGCGGGAATGGCAATAAAAGCCCTCATTTGGCACCCTCCTCGGTTAATAGCCGGCGGCGCACCAGATCCAGGGCGCTTTTCGCTGCCAGGGTGCGAATACCGCTGCGGTCACCTACAAATCGCATTTCTTTCACTTCAACTGTTCCTTTAAGGGCCAGACCGATATACACCAGACCCACCGGTTTTTCATCACTGCCCCCGTCCGGACCGGCAATTCCGGTTATGGATACTGCTACATCGACACCGGAGAGGTTTTTAATGCCCACAACCATCTCGGCAGCGGTTTCCCTGCTCACTGCTCCATAGGCCTGCAAAGTATCCTCCTTTACGCCTACTAAAACCTGTTTGGCCTGATTGCTGTAAGAAACCACTGAACCCCAGAAAAAATTGGAGCTACCCGGCAGATCGGTGATCATTTTGCTGAGCAATCCTCCGCTGCAGGATTCAACCGCAGCCATGAACAATCCCTGCCGGGTCAGCAGTTTGGCAACTACTCCGGCCAGCGTATCCTCACCCACACAAACCACATTTGATCCCAGAGCGGCTTCGATGCTCCGGCATAGTTCTTCCAGGCGCCGACCCGCTTCTACCGGATCGGGACCGTCTACAGTGATCTTTATTATCACTTCGCCTTCCTGGGCCAGAAGGGCGATTCCATAATCCTGCTGTTTATCGAGGATTTCCCCCAGTAAATCTTCCACCTGTGACTCACCAGGCCCCAGAACCCTCATTATCCGGGTTTGCCCGCTGCTTCCCATGAGGCCTTCTTCCTGGCCTAACAGGGGTTCTGCTGCCGCAAGGTACATATCCTGCATTTCCCGCGGCGGACCGGGCAACAAGATTACTATCTTCCCGTCCTTGGCCAGGTACATTCCCGGAGCAGTCCCCAAACGGTTCTTCAAGATTTTAGCCTCAGGTGGAAACATGGCCTGTTTGCGATTGCTCTCCGCCATTTTGCGGTTGCGCTTGGAGAAAAATGCCTTTATAGCCTCAAGCTCTTCTTCCACTACCTGCAGTTCACATCCCAAAAGTTCACAGACCACCTCTTTGGTCAGGTCATCCCGAGTAGGTCCCAAACCTCCCGAGGCTACCACCAGGTCGGCCATTTCTAACCCGGTCTTGAAAGCAGCCGCGATAGTATCGCGGTTATCCCCAACAATGCTTTTTCCCATCACTTTGAGGCCCAATTCGGCCAATTTCCGCGCTAGAAACATGGAATTGGTGTCCACCGTAGTCCCCAGCAGCAGTTCAGTTCCGGTTGATATTATATAGGCCTTTTTCATAGCTCCGTTTCAACTCCTTCAATCCATCCCTATTATTATAAGCATTTTCTGCGGATAGGACACCAGAACTGTGGGCGGTCATCAATTTCTTTCCGGGCTTTCTGCTATGTTGAAAAAATTTGCTTGCCAATTGCACTATTCATTAGTACACTAGTGTTATAGTACACTAGTGGGAGGTGAGCCGGTTGGCATTCGATCCTTCACGCCCGATATACCGCCAGATTATCAGCGGATATTTGAAAAAGATGATTCGCGGCGATTTGCGGAGGGGTGACAAGATTCCTTCACAACGGGAATACGCTGAAATAGCCAAGGTCAATCCCAATACCGTACAACGCGCCTATCGAGAGATGGAGCAGCAGGATATTGTAGAAACGGTGCGCGGTCAAGGGACTTTTGTGAAGATATCCGATCAAAGCCTGGAACGGAGCAAAACCGAAATGGCCCGCGAATACGTGCGGCACTACCTGTTGGAAATGCGCGAACTGGGCTTCGATGACCAGGAAATTATAAGCCGGTTGGTCAGTGAGATTACTGCAGAGGGAGGCAAACCACGTGATTGAATTTCAACATGTTAGCAAAGCATTTGGCAAGGCCATAGCTTTAAACGATTTTTCCCATCAATTTCATCCCGGAAAAATCACCGGGCTATTCGGGCCTAATGGCGCCGGCAAATCAACCACACTCAAGATGATAGCCGGCCTGAATCGCCCCGACCGCGGTCAGGTGCTGGTTGACGGCCAGCCGCCGCAGCAAGTTAAAGAAAAGGTGGCCTTTCTTCCCGAAATCGACCACCTCTACAACTGGATGACGGTTAAGCAAGCCGCTGCCTTTTTGCGCTCTTTTTATACCGACTGGGACCAGAGCCGTTTTCAAGGACTGCTGGAGTACCTGGATTTAAATGAAGACATGAAAGTCGCTTCCATATCCAAAGGGCAGCGGGCCAAGGTAAAATTGCTCTTGACCCTTTCCCGCAAAGCCCCTTATGTTTTGATGGATGAACCGCTTTCGGGCATCGATGTGCTTACCCGTGAGGAGATTATCAGCACTTTGATCAGGGGCTTTCGTGAGGGAGAACAGACCATCATCATATCTACCCATGAAATTGCCGAGATCGAAAATATAATCGATGAGGTAGTTTTCATTGACAACGGCCGGATCAAGCTTATAGGCAATGCTGAAGATCTTCGCCAGGAACGGGCTATGTCCCTGGTTGAAATTATGAAGGAGGCTTTCCGTCATGCAGGCTAAGCGTTTAAAAATGTTTACTGCCCTATATGCTAAAGAGATGCGGGATTTAGCTGCTGAAACCATTATCGTGGCAGGACTTGCGGTCGTAGTCAACCTTTTTTTGTTCTTTAAACTGAATCATACTCCGTATGCGCATATTCTGGTGCTGCCTAATCTGATGCTGCTGGGGCTGGCCGCTTTTCTGCCCTTTATCTCATCATTTAAGCTTATATACCGGGAATGGAAAAGCAATACCATCTATATGCTCTTATCCCTGCCGGTAAAAGGAGCATTGGTTCTGGGCGCAAAAATGGCCGCCCTGGTAACAAATTATATAGCAGGAACCCTGGCGGTCCTGGTCAGCGGCTTCATAGTGAGTCTGGCTTTGGTTGGAGAAGAGATACAACGGGCGCTGCAAACCATCCACCTCACACCAGGAGTAAGCTATGGACAGCTCCTGGGAACAGGACTCTTATTCTATCTGCTCAGTATAGCGGGATTGATATATCTGGTCAGTATTAGCTTCGGCAGTCAGATTGTGGGTAAACTGGTGCGCGGCTATTCAGGTTTGGTGACCCTGCTGGTTTTCTTGGCATTGTTGTTCACCATACAAGACCTGGGATTGCTGGTGGGGAATGAGCTGGTTTCATTTCTCGGCATAGACTTTTCGATTCAATGGACTATTGACGCTTTTAACCAGTTCTTGCTGCTGTTCATCGCGGCCTTGCTGGGGGTCAGCACATTGATATACGCCGGTACGGTATGGATCTATAACCGCCGCATAGAACTGTAAAATCCATGAACAAGGGTACGGTTTTCCGTTCCTGCCAAGGCAGGAACGGAAAAAGAACGAAATCGCTGCCGCGGTGGTTTTAGAAAAAACTATATAAGAAACTTTCGGAAAAAGCGAAAAGGAAAGCACTTTCTGTGGTATTGTTTAAGCCACCAAACCAAAACAGGGCAAAGGTGCGAAATGTAAGATTTAATGAACAAAAGAGACAAATAATCTTCAGAAATCAAACTTAATCTTATATAATTAGGTATCCCTGACTTCCGGAGGTATTATTATCATGCGTAGGATTACCCGGCTTTCGAAGCTAATGATATCATTAGCTTTATTCCTTTCTTTTTTTGCTGCAGGTCTTTTCATTCATCTTGAACAGGTTGCAGCTGCTCAAGCTAATTCTCCAACCACCCAATTAGCGACGAGCGCCACTGCAGTTGACCCGGCTGATGGGGAGATCCCTGGAGAATATCTCTTAGAACCAGAAAGACAGCAGCAAGAGTTTTATGAAAAGGCTATAGTACTGGAGGTAAACAGTATAGATCGTGACCCCTCCGAGACCGCACAAAACAGGATTACCGAACAAACGGTAAAGGTGCGCATGTTAAGCGGTACTTATAAAGGACAGGATTTGCTGGTTACTAATAACTTAACTGGATCGCCAGGCATAGATATCATTGTTGAACCCGGAGATAAAATAGTACTCTATATGACTGCAGAGATTGACAGCGACGGACGTGCAGTACTGCAGAATGTCTATGTAGCTGATCGGTTGCGGAGCCCTGCCTTGCTATGGCTGACGCTTATCTTTACTGCATTGATACTTATAATAGGACGTTATCAGGGATTAAAGGCTCTTTTGGGACTGGGTGTTACAGCTTTAGGAATTTATAAGATATTACTTCCCGGCTTGCTGGCAGGTAAACCCGCCTTGCCTTTAACTATTATGGTGCTGGTGGGAGCTACTCTAATCACCATGGTTTTTATAGCCGGCTTCAGTCGAAAAGCCATAGCTGCCACTCTAGGAACTGTTGGTGGACTGATTGCAGCAGGACTGTTAGCTTATCTTTTTGGCGGTTTAGCTCAGTTGAGCGGGCTTAGTACCGAGGAAGAACGCATGCTTTTATACGTCAACAATATAACCATCGACATCAGGGGATTATTGTTTTCAGGCATCCTTATTGGAGCTCTAGGCGCCATCATGGATGTGGCCATGTCTGTGGCTTCAACGATAAGTGAGGTTAAAAAAGCTGATCCCAGTATGAAGGCTTATCAGTTAATGGGAGCAGGTATGAATGTCGGACGGGACATTATGGGAACCATGGCCAATACGCTAATCCTGGCTTATACGGGCAGTGCTCTTCCATTGATGCTTTTGTTTATGGCGTACAAAATGGAACCAATCAGTTTTCTTAATTGGGAAATGATTACTACTGAAATAGTGAGAGCACTTGTAGGGAGCATAGGTTTAATTGCCTGCATACCATTTACCGCACTAATAGCAGGATGGCTTAATGGATCGGGGAAAATTCAGGCGCTGCCTTATAGGGCTGAGGATGCGTAGGAGCAGAGTGCTATTAATCCTGGATTCGATCCACCAGAAAACCCCGAGGACCCTTTGCCCGAAACCAGCTTATTTATCAAATTTCTTACCAACGTCTAAAACCATTAATAATATTGCTTTAAGCTTTTGGCCCTGATATTCAGGAAACTTAATATCTGGCCCCTTCAAGAACCGTCCGCGCCTGTATCTTTAATGGATGATTTCTACAAATCGCTGCCGGTCTATTGTCTCTTCCTGCTGTATGCTCGCTGCCAGGGTAAAAAGGGCATCCTTCTTATCCTGCAGGAGCTTTATGGTCTTCTGCTCAAGGTCCACGATGATGTTCTTGCATTCTTCAAAAAGGCTCTCCTGGGGCAGATCTTCAGCATGCACAATGCCTAAAGAGGACAACCCGGCCTCTACAATCTGCCTGGCGGTATTCCAGCAGGCTTTGAAGTCTCCTCTGGCTCCGGTGCTGCGGTTGCCGTATTTGATCTCCTCGGCTGCAGCTCCACCCAGCGCTATCATGATCTCACTTTCCAGTTGTTCCCGGGTATACAAGTATTGGTCATCGGGCGGATTCTTGCGCATGAAGCCCAAAGCCTGCCCGCGGGGGACGATGGTGACCGAGGACACCGATCCCGGCATCAGGGTTTCACTCAATAGAGCATGACCGCTCTCATGTACACTTACCCGTTCCACTTCTTCCAATGAAGGCTTGCGATCCAATTTCTCGCCCAAAATCACCTTGTCAATGGCTTCATTGAAGTGGCGGCTTAAGACCTTTGAGCTTTTTTCCCGCATAGCCAGTATGGCAGCTTCGTTGGCCAGGCTTTCGAGGTGAGCACCGGAAAATCCGAAAGTGGCGGCAGCGATCTGGTCCAGGTCCCCGCAGTCGTCCAGAGGCTTGTTGCGGGTATGAATCTCCAGAATTTTCTTGCGGCCGGTTTTATCGGGGAGATTAACCTGTACCTGACGGTCAAATCGTCCCGGTCTTAATAAAGCCGGATCCAGCATATCGGCGCGATTGGTGGCCCCGATCAGAAGTATGCGCACTGAATCGTCGGGATTGATGCCGTCCATTTCCACCAGCAATTGATTCAAAGTCTGATCGTATTCCATGTGGCTGGTGTTCTTGCCGCGCTTGGCTCCTAAGATCTCCAATTCATCGATGAAGATAATAGCACTGTGGCTGTTTTGCTTCAGGGCCTTTTTGCGGGAGTCATTGAACAACTGCCTGACCCGTTTAGCCCCTACTCCGGCATACATTTCTATAAATTCACTGCCTGAAGCGGCGATAAAAACCGAACTGGTGTAGTTGGCTGCGGCCTTGGCCATCAAGGTTTTGCCGGTTCCCGGAGGGCCGACCAAAAGAACCCCTTTTAACGGCCGTATGCCCATTTTGCTTATCAAATCGGGGCTGCGCAAAAATTCCAGGGCTTCGCCCAGTTCGTTGATGGCCGAGTCCTGTCCTCCGATGTCGTCAAAGGAAATATTTTTTTGGCGTTTTTTACCATTCTCTGCACCCAGATTATTAAATCGGATTGCCCCCTGCATATGCAAGAACATATAACAGACTACCGCCAATCCGCCGAAAAGCGCCACAGGCAGTATATTATAGCCGATTAAGGCCAGAAAAACCAGAAAGGCTGTTCCAATCCCGATCAGGTATTCTTTCATGTCCAATTCTCCTCACTAGGTAATGTTCTGGCTGCTTTTCAGTTCAATAACACGGTACATACTATTCTCTCCATCAGCCAGATGCAGGTATAAATAGCGGTCGTCGACGTAAAGGTGATAAGAGATCCCTTTCTCGACCGCGTATTGGCCCAAGGTCTGATCCAGCCATACAAAGCTGTGATTGGCCGCCGCTTCATAAATGGCTGGCTGCAGGTGTAAATATGCTTGCTGCAGCATTTCATCCTGGGGATCGGTGATGATCAGCTTGTAAGCGCCTTTTTTTAAAGTATTATCCAGGGCCTCCTGTATGGCCTGGTACTCCTGCTGCAGGTTGTACACCTCTTGCAGCTGCACTGCGACCTCAAACTGTCCTTCAACCCTTGACAGTTCCACGTTGGCTATGGCAGGCCGGGCCTCCAGTTGCTGGATTACCGGATTGATTATCATATACTTCATATATAGCTGATAGCCGCCCATCAGTATCGCCAGGGAGATAACGAAGACAGCCAGGGAAATGGCAGTTTTAAAATCGCTCTTTTTCATGTGAGCCAGCCCCTTTCCAAGTTATTATAACATAGACCATAGTCCCTAACTTTGGACAATATATGGCAGCACAACCAGCTGTACAATAAATTAAGACCGCTATAAGCAGCGGCCTTTATCATAACTTTAGTAGTTTATTTTGCCTGGGAATAGGGTCCTAGATAGATTCACTTCACCTCACGCATGCTGATATATCGATAAAAATACTCCAACCCCGAATAGACTGTGATGATGAGCGCCAGGTACAGCATCACCGGCCCCAGGACCAGGGTGGTTATGGCATAAAAATCATTTTGCAGTATTACTACCACCACGGCTATAATCTGGCTGATAGTCTTCAGCTTACCCCATATACTAGCGGGAATGATAACCCCTTCCTCTGCTTTGATTATGCGTAAACCGGATACGGCAAATTCACGCCCCAGAATGACAATTGCGATCCATCCAGGAATACGCCCCAACTCCACCAGGCTGATTAAAGCGGCTGTAATCAGCAATTTATCGGCCAACGGGTCGAGTATGACCCCTAATTTGGTGACCTGTTTCATCTTGCGGGCCAGGTAACCATCCAGGCTGTCGGTCAAGGCAGCCACTATAAAGATAGCCGCGGCTATATAATCGCCGTTGGGAACCTTCACGGAGATGATGATAACGAAGAGCGGGATTAATATGATACGTAAAAGAGTTAAACTATTGGGGATGTTCATCAGCAACTTCTCCGATCATGTCATAGTTTCTGACCGCTTTAAGCTCTACCCGCATCAATTGTCCTTTGGGTAAGGCCCGGGTGCTCTTGATCATGGTGATGCCGTCCACTTCCGGCGCCTGATAATAACCTCTGCCGATGTAGAGGTGGTTGGAGACCTTTTCCGTAATCAACACCGGTTCCTGGCTTCCAATCCTGGCAATATTCTTGCTGCGGGTAATGCGGTTCTGCAGCTTCATTATCAGATCCAAACGCTCCTGGCTGATTTCCGGCGGCACTTGATCGGGCATCAGGCTAGCTGCCGTATCTTCTTCAGGATTGTAGCGAAAAGCCCCCAGCCAGTCAAAAGCTGATTCAGCGATGAAATCATAGAGGCGTTGGAAGTCATCTCCGCTCTCACCGGGAAATCCGGTCATCACCGTAGTGCGCAGCACCAATCCTTCGATTCTGCGCCGCAGCTCGGCCAACAGACCTTTTAGTTGCGTGCTGTCATGCTTGCGGTTCATAGCCCGCAGAGTACGGTCAGAAGCATGTTGCACCGGAATATCCAGATATGGCAAGACGCTTTTATTGGAGGCGATTGCATCGAGAATAGCGTCGTCCATATGCGCGGGATGAAGATACATCAGCCTGATCCATTGCAATTCTTCGATCTTTTGCAGGCCGTCCAACAGATCCGGCAGGGATTTGCGCCCGTATATGTCGGTTCCGTAAGCTGCGGTGTCCTGTGCTATCACTACCAGTTCCCGTACCTGTTGTTGGGTCACCAAATGACGGGCTTCCTCGAGCAGGTCCTGAAGCGGCCGGGAGCGCAGCCCCCCTCTAATACCGGGTATGGCACAATAGCTGCAGCGATTG
>DHBS01000014.1:99080-114400 GCA_002398825.1 Syntrophomonas sp. UBA4922
GGCACAATAGCTGCAGCGATTGTCACAGCCGTCGGCAATGCGCAGATAAGCCATACCCGGAGGAGTAGTAAGTATTCGCCCCGTCCAGGCCTGTGACTGTCTTTCAGGTTCCGCGCAAGCTGTCACCCGCTGTCCAGACTGAATCGCTTCTATAATTTTATCAATCTCATCGCAATGAGAGATGCCTAATACACCGTCCAGCTCAGGCATCTCTTCCATCAAATATGATCCATATCTTTGCGCCATGCATCCTGCTACCACAAGGTATTTAAGGCTTCCACGGCTCTTTAAAAGACCGGTTTCAATGATCCGGTCAATTGCTTCTTGACGGGCCTCCTCAATGAAAGCACAGGTATTTATTATTATCAGATCCGCTTTTTCGGGCTGGGATACCAATTTATAACCGGCTTTTTTAAGCCGGTATAGTATTATTTCACTATCAACTCTGTTTTTGGAACATCCCAGACTAATCAGGCCTACATTCACTGGAGAAATCCTTTACTATGAACTCAAGCGGGCCACCCGGAATTCCTTGTGGATAACCTCGCCGCTTTCGCCCAGGGGACCAATTTTGTCGCCATTATAATAAACCTCGATACCCCCGGCGTTGCCTACTGTCAATAAGACCGCCTCCCGGCCTTCAAAAACCTGTTCCTGTCCGGCAGTCAGGGTGCTCGAGAACACTGTCTCCCCGTCTACTATGGCTTTCACCCAGCAGTCGCTCAGAGCCGCGACGCGCACCGTTGCGCTCATATCCCGCTCATCGGTTTGGGCAGGATCGCCGGCAGGATTATTATTCTGCTCCTCAGGCCCGGGGGCAGTTGGGTTTTGCTGCTGCGAGGTTGGGTTTTGGGCCACATTGGGGCTGTGGTTGGAAATGGCGCCGACAATCATGTTCCCCACCCATAAAGCCACCAGCAGAAAGGCGCCAGCCACCACAACATTGCGCCAGTTCATGGCCAGAAACTGGAATTCCGGCCCGGACTTTTGGGGTTGAGGCTGCGTTATTTCGGCTTCTTCTTCATAGCCATAAGCCATTTCCACGAACAAGGCCACCAATACCTCATCGTCCAGATGCAGATAGCGGGCGTATTTTTTGACAAATCCAGTGGCATACACTTTTGGTGGCAGGATATTAAATCTTTCTTTTTCAATCGCATCCAGGTACAGCTTGCGAATTTTAGTTTCCTCTTCAATATGTTCAAGAGTCAGTCCCAGACTCTCTCTTTTCTCTTTAAAAACTTGACCAAATTGCATGTTCTCAACTCCTTCTAATGGTCAATAAAACGGTTTTATTGGCATCATGACCCAACAGACGCAATACCCACACACCGAAGGGCAATGATTAACTATGTCTTGTACTACCAATCATGACCCGACAGACGCAGTACCCACACCCATGCGGATGGCTTGCCGCAGGGGATAGTTGTTGGAAAGGCCATAAACCAAGCCGCATAATAGGTACAACAATTGCCGGGCATGATGAAACGATTGATTGGGTAACAAGGGATATTCCTGAATACCACGATGGTTCATATGCATCACTGCGGAATGACCGTCTGTGATGATACAGTGGTCCATTCCCGCTTCAATCAACTCCTGAATACGGCTGCGATGAAAATCGAACTGTACTATATCCGCCAAACCAAGTACTAACAGATGATAACCTTCCAGATATCGGGGAATGAGCTGGTCAGCTTCCAGGCTCAAACAAGTACACAGGCAGGGCAGTTTTTCACCGTCCTTGTGAATCGCCTTGCGGTACACATATTCCTGCCAAACCGGTTCAACCACCAGCCACTCGCAATTAAATATAACCCATTCCCGTAAATTTAACGCCTTTTCATAATCATCGGGGAAAAAGCCTTCCTTAAATAGTATTTCCCCATTACACCTTACCTGACGGGTGGTGCGCTTGTTATTATGACGGTATATATTGGATATGTCGACTTTTTTTCGGGCTAACTGACTCAAAATCAGTTCTCCCTGTTCATCATTGCCGATAACCGATACTATTTTTACATTTGAGCCAAAATCCGCCAGGGACTGACTGGCTTTAAAAGCAAATCCGCCCCAACTGATATCAATTGACGGTACTCCGCCCTCATCTTCGACATCCACTACCAGCAGGCAGTTTCCCAGGACTACAACCGAAACCACCTCATTGAGCACATAGCCTTTACCAAGAATTACTCCCTTTTTCATCAGGTTGGAGATGTGCACCGCCACCGAAGAGCGGGTAATTCCAAACCTTCGGGCTATTTCCTCCTGGGAAATAAGGGGTTCCTTCTTGAGTAAATCAAGGATTTCCTTTTCCCGGAAGGTCAACCGCATACTAATCCCCTTACTGAACGTTGATCTCTAATTTTCATACTAACATAGTTTATTCCTGGCGTATAGCTTTTCAAATTGCTCTTCATCGATCAAAACTTCACGCCGTTTATTGCTGTCCTGCTCGGATATCAGGCCTCTTTCTTCCATGATATCCACCAGCCGGGCGGCTCGGGCATAACCCACCCGTAAACGCCGCTGCAAGAGTGAAACCGAGGCTTTTTTACCGTCCACAAAAATTTTCAAAGCGTCCCAGAAGAGTTCGTCATCGGTTCCGTCAGCCTCTTCGTTGTCGGCGAGCTCCAATTCTTCAATCTCATTAACAGGTTCATCAAGATTAAACTGTGCTTTAATAAAGTCCACGGTTTTTTCAATATCCCGGTCGGAGACAAAAGCTCCCTGAATCCTGAACGGTTTCGCCGCTCCTACCGGCAGGAACAGCATATCCCCTTTACCCAGCAGTTTCTCTGCCCCACCGGCGTCCAATATGGTGCGGGAATCGGTCTGGGATGAGACTGCGAAGGCTATCCGGGAAGGGATATTGGCTTTGATGATCCCAGTGACCACGTCTACTGAAGGCCTCTGAGTAGCTACGATCAAATGCATTCCGGCGGCACGGGCCATTTGAGCCAGCCGGCAGATAGCATCTTCCACATCTACCGGAGCCACCATCATCAGATCTGCCAGCTCATCAATGACAATAACTATATAGGGCAGTTTGTCAGTGCTTATCTGATTATAACGTTGAATATCCCGAGCCCCGCTGCTGGCAAAGAGCTGATAGCGCTTTTCCATCTCTCGAACCATCCAGCGCAGGATTAAAGAGGCCTTTTTAGGATCAGTGACCACCGGGGTCATCAGGTGCGGAATGCCGTTATAAATCGTCAGTTCCACCATTTTCGGGTCGATGAAAACCATTTTCAACTCGGAGGGGGTGCTGTGATATAACATGCTCATAATAATACAGTTCAAGCATACACTTTTGCCCGAGCCGGTGGAGCCAGCGATTAATAGATGGGGCATATCATGCAAACGGGCCACTACCGCATTGCCGCTGATATCTTCCCCCAGGGCGAAAGCCAGCGGGCTTTTCAACTTCTTGAAGGCCGGGGCGGAAATCAAACTGCGCAGGCCCACACTTAGTATTTTGCGGTTCGGTACTTCAATGCCTATGGCGGCCTTACCCGGTATAGGAGCTTCAATGCGTATGCCGGGGGCGGCCAGGTTTAATTGCAGGTCATCGGTCAGGCTGATGATGCGGCTGATTTTCACCCCGGCCCCCGGGGTCAGCTCATAGCGGGTTACAGCCGGGCCGCAGCTGACCTGATTGACCTTAACCGCTACCCCGAAGCTGGCAAAAGTATCCTCCAAAACGGTGATGCTTTCTTTTATATTCTTCTTATCGATCAGACGCTCATTGCTAACATCGTTTAACAATTCCAGGGGGGGCAGACAATAATGCTCTTCCTGACGCGGCCGGGTTTTGATCAGCTGCAGGGGCGGCACCGGTTCGATATCGGCCAGGGCGGCCGCCACCGGCAACGGTTGCTGTATGTCCACAATAGGAACCGGGGGGCGTTCTTCCCGGGGGGACGATGCCTCGGCGCTGTCAATAATCAAAGGGGCTGCAGTGACTGTTTTAGAGCCGCTTTCTTCGGCTGCGGCCTGATAAAACATGACCTCATCAAGCCGGGATTTGGCCTGCAGGGCGCCCTGCTGCAGTCTTTTAAAAACTGTCGCCGCCGGCTGGTCGATGAGCAGGAGCAGCCCCAGCAAGGTGCCGAATAATGCCAGTATGCCCAATCCCACATTTCCCACCAGCTGGATCAAGAGGTAAGCCATACTGCCGCCCAGATAACCGCCGCCCAGACTGGCTTGCCCGGCTTCCCAGGCATTCATGCCCGACGGGGTTTTATAAACCGCAAATAATGTTATACCAACTAGCCCGAGCATGCTTAAGCCCCACATTTGCGTTGACCAGGTCTTCTTGTTTATCCCCAGGTGGGCCGACCATCCCAGAATGAACAAGGGCCCTAATACAGCCCCATCCCCGAAGGCATATTCCAAAGCCGCCTTGATGCCGGTCCCCAGCCAGCCGATGATACGGCTGTCATCGGGAAGGCCCTGGGCTTTGCGCAGACTGACATAGGCAAAGACCGCCAGGGTAAAGGCTACCAGTGACAAAATATCATATTTTAGATGTTCAATGGGACCGGGCGACTTAGGCTCAGCTGGCGCCGTTACCTTTACCGTCCGGGTCCTGGGGGTGCTCTTTTTCTTGGCTGCCATCACGGCCTCCCCATACTGCCGCCTGAATGGGCGGATGGATTTAATGGTAAATTTCTCCTGTATTACGTGAATTCCTGCCTCTCCAGAGGCCAAACCCACAACATATTTATTATGTAAAGTAAATCACCAGAGTAACTATTCCCAGTGCCCACACATACCAGGAAAACACCGATAAGCGGCCTTGATTCACCAGTCGCAGCACCACTTTAATGGCAACATAGCCGAAAAAGGCTGCGGAAAACAAACCGGCGGCAATAGCTGATCCCGGTATGGAGGCCATGGCCTCTGTTCCTAAATCCTTTAATTCTAATAAACCTGCTCCCAGAATAACCGGAATGGAGAGCAGAAAGGAAAAACGCGCCGCAAAAGGCCGTTCCATTCCAACCAAAAGCCCGGCCGAAATGGTGGAGCCCGATCTGGAAATCCCCGGTATTATGGCAATGGCCTGCAGAAGGCCGACCCAAAGCACATCTTTGTAACTGGTCTCCCTGATTTCTTTCAAACCAGGCTTGGCCAGGGCCCATTTCTCGGATACCATCAAGACTGCCCCGGTTATCAGCAAACCTATGCCGACCACCAGTAGTGATTTAAAGGTCTGCTCGAAAATGGGTTCCAGTAAAAACCCGGCCAGTGCGGCCGGAATGCAGCCCACTACTATCAAAAGCGTCAGTTTGCTCCAGGGCTTTCTCAACAGTTCTGCGATATCGCTCCAAAAGGCAATAAAAACCGCCACCAGGGTCCCAATATGCACCAGAACATCAAATGCCAGCGGGGTATTCTGCAGGCCCAAGAGATGTTGAAAAATAATCAGATGCCCGGAACTGCTGACCGGCAAAAACTCGGTCAATCCTTGTACTGCGCCCAGGATTAGGGCTTGTATCACTGTCAAAATCATATACCTCCCAGAAAACTACTTAGTAAATTATAGCACAGCTGCTGCAAAACATACCCATTTCCTGGCGATGAGCGCTCTTTAATCGCAGCATCTCATGGTGTAGGTTTTATCGGCCCGGGGCATGCTAATTAAAGAATTCATCAAGGAAGGGGTAATTTTGTTGACAGAGCCAAACCTCCCCAATCAGGAAGAACCGAAACAAGAAGATAAAATCAGTGCCATCAAAGAACTGGGTACTCCCGAAGTCCCCGGGTTCAAGAGCGACATCCATTGCCTGACCATCAGCGGTCAAATCGAGGGGCATATGGTATTGCCGCCGCAAAACAAAACCACCAAGTACGAACACTTTATTCCCCAGCTGGTAGCTGTGGAAGAAAATCCTAACATCAAAGGGCTGTTGATCGTAATGAATACGGTGGGGGGGGATGTTGAAGCAGGCTTAGCCTTATCTGAAATGATAGCCTCCCTATCCAAGCCGACTGTTTCTATCGTAATGGGCGGAGGACATTCTATCGGGGCCGCTATTGCGGTAAGCTCCGACTATTCTCTGATAGCGCCCACAGCCACCATGACCATACATCCTATACGCCTTACCGGCCTGGTCATCGGGGTTCCTCAGACCTACGAGTACCTGGATAAGATGCAGGACCGGGTGGTGCGTTTCGTGGTGGAGCATTCCCATATAAGCGAGGAGACTTTTCGTGAGCTGATGTTTAGGACCGGCAGCCTGGCCAGGGACATCGGAACGGTTCTGGTGGGCGAAGATGCGGTAAGATGCGGTTTGATCGACGCAGTTGGGGGTATTCGCGATGCCATCGCCAAAATCAATCAACTGAAAGAACAGAAGGGGCTTTTGCAATGATAATGTACTCGCCTGATCCCATGAGCCTGGTTTCCTGGGAGACGCCCAACAGCATAAAGATACCCCTGGCTTCGGGCGGCCATATACTGGCGGAAAGTGCCGAAAGCAACCGTATTCGCATTGTCTCGGTCTGCAGCACCGATCCCATGGACTTCCTGGATTTGCGCTATCAGCCCGGCAACATCCTGAGCCTGGATCCCAGTACCGGCCGTTTGGAATAAAAATTACGAAACTGTCCCCAAAGGGGCGTTTTTCTAGTGTTTGACCAAGATGTTTTCTGACGCCAGAGGGAAAAATGACAAAAAGGGCCGTCCCCAATTGTCACCTTCTCCTCTGGCATCAGACGCTGTCTTGCTAGATTTCCATGATGATAGGGAGAATCATCGGCTTGCGGCCGGTTTTTTCGTAGAGGTGACGGCTAAGTTTCTCCCGTACCTGGGCTTTAATCATGGCCCACTCGGTCAGTCCTTTCTTCATGCATACTTCCAGGGCTTCCCGTACTTTTTCGCGGGCGTCTTCCATCAATTCCTCCGACTCGCGCACATAGACAAAGCCGCGGCTGACCAGATCGGGTCCGGCTACAATTTCTATGATTTCTTTGTCAATGGTCACCACAACTATTATTATACCGTCCTGGGCTAGCTGCCTGCGGTCCCGCAGCACGATATTGCCGACGTCCCCCACCCCCAGGCCGTCCACCAGGATCTTGCCGGAAGCTACTTTCCCCGAAACCTGGGCTTTTTCCTTGTCGACTTCCAAGACCTGACCGTTCTCCATCACAAAAATGGAGGAACGCGGCAAGCCGAGGCTCTCCGCCAATTTGGCATGAGTCATCAGGTGCCGGTACTCTCCATGCACCGGCATGAAATATTTAGGCTTAATAAGGTTTATCAATATCTTTAATTCTTCCTGGGAGGCATGACCGGAAACGTGAACCCCCATGCGCTTCTCGTAAATAACCTCTGCACCCTGCCGATAGAGCAGGTCCACGGTGCGGGCCACCAGTTTTTCATTCCCTGGGATGGGGGTGGCCGATATAATAACTGTGTCCCCGGGCTCAATCACCACCCAGCGATGATCGGCGGTAGCCATACGGGTCAAGGCCGACATCGGCTCGCCCTGCGAGCCGGTAGTCACTATCACCATTTGCTCGGGCGGGTATTGGCTGATGTCTTCGATATCCACCAGTATTCCGGGGGGGATATCTATATAACCAAGCTCGCTGGACACCTGTACGTTATTAACCATGCTGCGTCCTGAGACGGCTACCTTGCGGTTAAATTTCTCAGCGGTGCGGATCACCTGTTGAATGCGATGTACATTGGAGGCAAAAGTAGTGACGATTATACGGCCATCGCATTGGCCGAAGAGGCTGTCAAAGGTGTTCCCCACCACTTTCTCCGACATGGTAAACCCGGGGCGCTCAGCATTGGTACTGTCTGAAAGCATTACCAAAACGCCTTTTTCTGCGATTTCCGCCAGTTTGCGAAAATCAACGGTTTCCCCGTCCACCGGAGTTTGATCCAGTTTGAAATCCCCGGTATGCAGAATTATTCCCAGGGGGGTATGGATGGCGATAGCTAAACAGTCGGGAATACTGTGGCAGACGCGAATAAACTCCACCTGCATATCGCCGAAATCGATGCTGTCGCGGGGTTTGACCACCTGCAAGGATGCATAGTCGATGTCGTGCTCGCGCAGCTTGTTGGCGGCGATCCCTATGGTTAACCTGCTGCCATAGACCGGCGCGTTAACTTCCTTAAGCATATAGGGAAGCCCGCCTACGTGGTCCTCATGGCCATGGGTTAGCAAAACGCCTTTCACTTTGTCCTTATTTTCGATCAAATAGGTAATATCTGGCAACACTATATCTATGCCCAGCAACTCGTCCTCTGGGAACATCAGCCCTGCGTCAATAACCAGAATGGTGTCACCGTATCTGATTGCCGCCATATTTTTCCCTACTTCCCCCAAACCGCCCAGGGGAATGATCTGTAAGCGGGAATCAAGTCCTGACACTTGAGCACCTCCTTATTTAATTTTTTAAAAATGAAAGATACCACCGCACACTTCCACTTGGCTTATTATAGCCGATAATAAGGGTATTAACAACTCCAAGCAAACCCTGCCTATAATTAAGCCAACAGACCAAAAGGGGGCCTCACGGTTAGTCATTTCTTAACACAATGACTAGCCGTGAGGCCCCCTTTAGAAGCTAATGGTTATAATAGCTGATATCGCGCCAGCAAGGCTTTTATAAATGCTTGTTCGTTTTCACCCGGAGGTGTCAGGGGCAGACGAAATCCGCCCATGTCATGACCGAGCATATTCAAAGCGGTTTTCACCGGAATGGGATTAGTGGTAATAAACAGGCCCTTAAACATGGCGAACAACTCCCGGTGCAGCTGGCTGGCCCGGTTCACCTCTCCGGCCGCAAAGGCCGCAATCATTTCCGCAATAGGTTTGCCGATCACATGGGAGGCGATGCTGACCACGCCATGGGCCCCCAGAGCCATTAAAGGCAGGGTCAGAGAGTCGTCACCAGAATATACCGTGATTCTTTCCGGGATCATGGTCAAGAGCTGAGAAACCTGATCCATTGAGCCGCTGGCCTCTTTTACCGCAGTGATGTTTTCCACTTCAGCCAGGCGGGCTATGGTCTCGGGCAAGAGATTAGAACTGGTGCGGCCCGGTACATTATAAAGCATCACCGGCACCGGCACACTCTCTGCGATTTTACGAAAATGCTGGTATAAGCCTTCTTGAGTAGGTTTATTATAATAAGGGGTTACCACCATGACGCCGGCCACACCCGTTTTAACCGCAGCCTGGCTCAGTTCCACCACCGCTGCGGTATCATTGCAACCGGTTCCTGCCCACACCGGTACACGATCCCCTACTTGATCCTGTACCGTCTGGTAAAGTTTTAGTTTCTCCTCGTCATTCAACACCGGCGACTCACCGGTTGTGCCGCAAACCACCAGTCCCTCGCTGCCGTTCTTGCAGAGGTACTCGGCTAATTCAGCTGCTTTGGCGTAATTCACACTCAAGTCTTCGTTATAAGGGGTCACCATCGCCGTCATCAGTCTGGGTACTGCCATCCTACGATCACCACCATTTAATTATTTTTCCCCAGTTCAAACTTGTCATGGAGCGCTCTGACCGCCTGTTCCATATGTTCTCTATTCACCAGGCACCATATATTGGTATATGAGTCCCCTGATTGCAAAATGGGAATATCATATTCTGTCAAAGCCTCCACAACCTGGGCCATCACCCCGGGGATCCCGGTCATGGCAGCGCCAACTATGGCAACTTTGGCACAATTAACTTCCACTCCGGGTTCAAAGCCGATACCCCGCAAGGTTTGTTCGGCCTGCTCAGCCATGTCTTCTCCTACCGTAAACAGAATCAGTTCGGGCTGCACGCTGATGAAGTCCACACTGATGGAAGCTTCAGCCAGGCACTTAAAAACTTTTAAAGGCACATCCCTCTGCCGGTCAGGCTCTGTGATGCCTATCTTCAGCTGCGCTATATTCGAGGTGTAAGTGACTCCGGTAATCAGCGCATCGCGGATGATGCTTATGTCGTCATACCCCATGGAATGATGAGTGACCAGGGTGCCGGTTGAATTGGAAAAAGTGGAACGCACCCGCAACGGTATCCCTCGCTGCATGGCAATTTCCACCGCACGGGGATGGATCACCTTGGCTCCATCCCGGGCCAACTGGCAGATTTCATTGTAAGTAATGGCGTTTAAAAGTCTGGCATTGGTTACAATGCGCGGATCAGCGGTCATAATGCCTTCCACATCGGTAAAAATATCAATAAATTCAGCATTCAAAGCCACACCCAAAGCACTGGCGGTGGTGTCGCTGCCGCCCCGTCCCAGAGTGGTTAATTCTCCCTCTTCGGCAGTGCCCTGAAAACCGGCAATAACCGGAACAATCCCCTGTTCCAGACATTCCATTACATTCTT
Organism: Syntrophomonas sp. UBA4922; assembly: GCA_002398825.1. Taxonomy (GTDB): domain Bacteria; phylum Bacillota; class Syntrophomonadia; order Syntrophomonadales; family Syntrophomonadaceae; genus DTU019. The sequence goes on from DHBS01000014.1 coordinate 109,437, forward strand.
GGGATTGACATATAGAATATGTGCGTTGCCGTAGTTTCCATCGGTGACCAACCCGGCCTGGGCTCCGTTAAAGAAGCGGGCCGCGATCCCCATGGCGTTCAAATGCGATGATAAAATCAAGCCCGAGATCATTTCGCCACAGGACATCAAAAGATCCAGCTCCCGCGGGTTGGGTGAAGGATTTACCGCCCGCATCATATTGATGAAGGTGTCGGTAGCATAAGGATCTCCGGTCCTGCCTATAGCCGAAACCACCACCGCTACTCTATAACCTTCAGCTAGAGTCTGGCTGACAATTTGGCAAACCTGGGCTCTGGCCTGCGAGGTGGCCAGAGAGGTACCACCATATTTCTGAACAACTATCCTCAGTTTAAACACCTTCCTAATAGAGGTTTTTCTCCGCGACGATCTCAGCAATCTGAATCGCGTTGGTCGCCGCGCCTTTCCTGATCTGATCGGCAGCTACCCACAGAGCCAGACCATTTTCACAGGACAGATCCCTGCGAATACGGCCCACAAAAACCTCGTCGCGGTCGGAGCTAAAAAGCGGCATCGGATATATGTTCTGCTCGGGGCTATCCTGCACTACCACCCCGGGGGCAGCGGCCAAAATCTGTCGGGCTTCATCGGGGGATAAGGTTTTTTCGGTTTCTATATATATCGATTCGGAATGACTGCGGTATACCGGAATTCGTACCGCGGTTGCCGCAATCCGCAACTCAGGGGCGTGCATTATCTTCTGGGTCTCTAAGACCATTTTCATTTCTTCTCTGGTATAGGCGTTATCTTCGAAAACATCGATATGCGGAATCACGTTAAATGCTATGGGGTGAACAAATACGTTCAGTTCCGGATCTATACCCTGCATAGCGGCCTGGATGTGCTGATCCAGTTCATCCAAACCGGCTTTGCCCGCACCGGACACCGCCTGGTAGGTAGAAACCAGGATCCTTTTGATAACGGCTGCCTTATGCAAAGGATTAATGGCTACCACCATAATAATTGTGGAGCAATTGGGATTGGCGATGATGCCTTTATGCATGGCAATATCGTCGCCATTCACCTCTGGAACCACCAGAGGCACCTCGGGGTCCATGCGAAACGCATAGCTGTTGTCTATCACCACGCAGTTCTGGGCTACAATACCCGGAGCCATCATTTTGCTGACATCGGATCCGACTGCTAAAAGCGCTATATCGGCACGCTTAAAGGCTTCCGGGCTTGCTCCGGCCACAGTATACTCTTCGCCCTTGAATTTCAAGCGGGTTCCGGCTTCGCGGGGATCTGCCAAGCATATCAATTCCCGCACCGGAAAATTCCTCTCTTCCAAGACCTTGAGCATTTCCTGCCCTACCGCGCCTGTCGCACCCACTATTGCCAACTTAATTCCTACGGCCATCGGATTCGTTACCTCCTGCAAATAATACTAAGAAAATACTATTTATATAATATAGCACACCGTTTTGACCGACTCAATGAATTAGCGGGGGCCGAGCAAGACCGGCTGCAGTTGTTTGCCTTCTAAAGCAGAGACGATAGTATCGTAGACCAGGTCCATATCAGCTTGCAGGGAATTGCTTTTTTCCATGGGATTATCCTGTCTGAAGGGTACAAAATAAATATTTTTTGTATTGAGCAACAGGCCGATGTTTTTAGCGTTCAGCCCCAAGCCGTCATTGGTAGAGATGGCAATAACTACCGGACGCTGATTCCTGAGCTGAGCTTTCATGGCCATTAAGGCGGGCGTGTCAACAATACCGTTGGCAAATTTGGCAATACTATTGCCGGTAGCCGGCATAACCGCGACAACATCCAGCAACTTCTGGGGTCCGATCGGTTCTGCCCCGACTATGCTGTTAATAACGCCGCGTCCAGTGATATCATGGATTTCCTGTTTTAAATCATCCACCCGGTAAAAACGGTTGTCGGTTTGGTCGGCGGTATATGAAAAAATGGTATAAAGTTCTGCCCCTGCCTCCCGTAGTCTCTTGAGCTGGAGCATGATTTCCCCAACGGTGCAATGCGACCCGGTTACAACCACTCCGATTCTGATATTGTCCAGCCGCTTTTCCAGTACAGTGTTCACATTTTTCACCTCCGTTCAATCCAGGAGCAGGGGTTCGCCCAACCTGGACATTTCTTGCACAATCAATCTAGGTACAACCTCGGCCAGGATCTTGCCTGAGGTGACCGGAGCCACCTTGCCGGGAAGCCCCGGAGCCAAAATGGCTTTAAGACCAAAATTATTGGCGGCTTCAAAATCAGTTCCGCCGGGTTGTGTGGCCAGGTCGATAACAACCATATTGGGGTTGGCATGTTTTAAAGATTCGGCAGTGAGAACAAGGGCCGGAACCGTATTAAACACCAGATCACTGTCCTTCATGATCTGCTTGAGCTGATCATACTCAGCCCGGCGGCATCCCATCTCCTGGGCTCTGGCTAGCTGCCCCTGATTGCGCGCCACTACGGTTACTTCTGCGCCAAGCGCCTTTAAGCATCTGGCCAGGGTGATGCCGACGCGTCCAAATCCTATGACACAAGACTTACTGCCATGAATGGTTATGCGGCTCTCCATTATGGCTATCTGCAGAGCACCTTCAGCAGTGGGAATTGAGTTGGGTATGGCGATTTCATCTATTTCAGCGATTTCCAGAAGACTGAGGTTTAGGGTCTCACACCATTCCTTGAGGTAGGGACGAGCGGAACCAATAATGACCAGGGCATGGGCAGGCAGCATCTGCAAAGCCGAATAGGTTAAAAGCAGCGGCTCCTCGGTATATACCGCGCGGATGACCCCCTCGGGGTTGGTTCCGGGAAGAGGCATGATAACGACTTCCGCTTCCTTACATGCGTCCTCGACAGTGTTCACCGGCAGGGCGCCATGGCAGACCATATCGCGGGGAAAACCGGCTACTGTAACCGTAGCCCCCATTTTCACCAATTCGTGCACCAGAATCGCTTCCCGGTCATCTCCGCCCAATACGGCAATTTTTATTCCAGACAACACTGAACTCACTGTCTTCCTCCTTTATAGATGTAGTGGCTACAATTATTAGCATTATATGTGTACTTATCAGAACTGGTGCCTGTCTGGAACCGGCCCTGGATGGCCTTAAAGCAGGCAATAAAGCCGTTTAAGGCTGGCTGGATAAAAAATGTCGCTGGTGCAATTCCAGCGACATGGTGGGTTTATTTTTTAAATATAGCCAGAAATGCCAGCAACTCATACTTACATCAGGGCGTCCATGCCGTAAACCAGTCCTTTTATCCCTACGATTTTTTGCACTGCCATCACTACCCCGGGCATGAAACCAACCCGGTCGTAGGAGTCGTGGCGAATGGTCAAGCTCTGTCCGGGCCCGCCAAAAATCACTTCCTGGTGAGCCACAAAACCGGGCAGACGCACGCTGTGAATGCGGATATCTCCCGCCTTGCCGCCTCGACTGCCGGGTATTTTCTCAAATTCGCGGGAGTTCCTGGGAGGTTGTATGCCCCGGTTGGCATTGATCATCTCTGCAGTCTTTAAGGCCGTACCCGAGGGGGCGTCCATTTTTTGATCATGATGGGTTTCTATAATCTCTACATCGGGGAGGTAGCGGGCTGCTTCCTGGGCGAATTTCATCATTAAGACCGCCCCGATAGCGAAGTTGGGGATTACTGCCACCCCGGTTCCGTTGGCCTGGGCCAATTGCTCCAATTGGGAAAGTTCCGCTTCGTTAAGACCGGTGGTGCCTACCACACAGTTCACCCCGCAGGCTAAAGCCCGGCGGGTGTTATTGAAAACCGCCTGAGGGTTGGTAAAGTCAATCATAACATCGGGCTTAACCTTTGCGATCAAGCCTTCCAGGTCATTCTCCAGATCCAGACCGCAGTCTATGCCGGTAAGTTCGGCAAAAGAAACCCCGGGATGCATTACATCCACCAGGCCCGCAATTGCCATGTCGAGTCTGTTCTCCAGGGCTTTGACGGTTTCCCGCCCCATTTTGCCCAGAGCGCCGACAATAATAACCTTTATCGGTGTTGACATACTTCAACCTCCCATTATTTCCTAGCATTTAGTTTTATATATTTTGTTACCGCAGTCAAGATTTGTTATAATCTGCTATATCAACATGAACAACGGGGCTGGCCGGTTGCTTCCCCGTCCCGGCAGGAATGAGGAGATGACGCCCTGGCCCGATCGACAGTTGCGCCGGCCTATTTTCACGAAAAAATAAAAAACCCGGGCTAGGCTCCCGGGCTGATTATTGTATGGCTATGGTATTTTAGACCTGATTATAAAGCCTGGCCTGGGCCACTACAAATTTTATGATTTCCTGTACCATGCGCCGTTCGGAAAAAGTCAGGGCAGCCTTTTCGTCTTTGGCACGGTTGACCACTTTCATGAAGCGTTGGGTGCATTTAATCTCATGCCTGATCTTTTCTACGGTTTCCTGTTCCTCAACCGTGTAGTAAAGCCGATTCAGGTGGTCTAGTACCAGTTTCTCGCGGTTGGTGAGTGCAATGACCGCGGCTTGTTCCAAAAGCTCATGTTTGCTCAAGTCATAACTGAGAAAATTATATATCAAGGCCAGACGCTTGCGTTCTTCGCGCGCAAGCAGTATCTCGGTGCTGATTTCTTTTTTGGAACTCTCCAGTTGCATTACCTGTTCCAAAATATTGTTGTATAGACTGACTACCAACTGAGACGTAGTGATCACCTCCCGGCCATTTAGTTATATTTTTAGTTCTCTGTTCCTTGTGGTATTCCTCTTATTATTTAAATATTCTGGTCAGAGAAAATCGACAATCAACCGCTTTGCCGTTATTTACCAAACAGATTGTGAGGGTTTTAAAATGCCTTTTGACGGATTCACCATCGCAGCCATAACCGCAGAATTAAACCTGGCCCTGGCCGGAGCCCGTATTGACAAAATCCACCAGCCGGAAAAAGACGAGCTGGTTTTTTCCATCCGCATGCTGCA
>DHBS01000014.1:114555-118635 GCA_002398825.1 Syntrophomonas sp. UBA4922
TTTTTTTCCATCCGCATGCTGCAAGGGGGCAACCACCGGCTGTTGCTTTCAGCCAATCCGCGCTGGGCACGGATGCATCTGACTGCCAGCCGCAAGGCCAATCCGCCCCGTCCCAGCGCGTTTTGCATGCTGCTGCGCAAACATCTTGAGGGCGGGAAAATCAGAGCCGTAAAACAGCTGGGCTTTGAACGCATGGTGATGGTCGATATCGAGGCTCTGGATGATTTCCGCGAATGGACTATCAGGCGTTTAATCTGCGAGTTCATGGGCCGGCACTCCAATATTATCCTCATTAACCCCGAAACCGGGATTATAATCGACGCCATTAAGAAATTCGGCAGCGATGTGAGTTCTTACCGGGAAGTGCTGCCGGGAAAGCCCTATATAGCACCTCCCGGCCAGAACAAACTCAATCCCCTGGAAACAGAGTACGAGAGCTTTTGCCGCGGCATCTGGGCTCAGGATGAAACCGCCGTATCACAGGCCTTGTTCAGCCTGTTTTCCGGGGTGAGCCCTTTTACGGCCCGCGAGATTTGCCTGATGACAGGCATTAACCCCACTTTGCCGGCAGCGCAATGCGGAGAATATGAGCTGGGCAAACTATACCATCAGGTGAAGGTATTGCTGGAAACGGTGCGGAGCGGAGCGGCACAGCCTACTCTTTCATATCAGGACGGCCACCCGGTTGAGTTCGCCGCATATCCCATCAGTGCCGCCCCCACCCGGGCCTTTGATTCTATCAATACTGCCTGCGACCAATATTATACCGCCAAATTAGACGCATTGCGGCTGGAATCATGGAAGACCAACCTGTCGCGCCACATCAAACTGATTCTGGATAAGGCTTGCAAGAAGCGTTTTTACCAGGAAGGCGACCTGACCGCGGCCCGCAACCAGGAGCAATACAAGATCTGGGGTGAATTGATAACCGCATATTCCTATCAACTGGAGAAAGGCATGACAGAAACCGTGTTGGAGGATTATACTTCCGGTGAAAAAATAGTGATTCCTTTGGATGCCCGCTTCAGCCCGATTACGAATGCTCAGCGCTATTTTAAGCTGTACAACAAGAGCCGCAAAACTATCGCCCACCTGGAAGGCCTCATGGCTGCCAATCAGTTGGAGATAGATTATCTGGAATCAGTCCTGTTGTCTATTCAGCAAGCTGAAAGTACAGATGATATGGAGGAGATCAGCGAAGAGCTGGAAAGGGATAAGAACGGCAGGAACAAAGTAAAAGGAAGAAAGTCGTCCGGACCGCGCACCATGCCGCGCCGGTATCTCTCCAGCGACGGGCTGGACATCCTGGTAGGACGCAATAACCGCCAGAATGACAACCTGACCTTGAAACAATCCGATCCCCACGATTTGTGGCTGCATACCAAAAACATACCCGGTTCGCATGTGATTGTGCGCCTGCCCCGAAAAATAAAATCCATTCAGGAGCTGCCCGACGCCACCCTGGAGGAAGCCGCACTCCTGGCCGCCTATTTTAGCAAAGCCCGCCAATCGGAAAAGGTTGAGGTGGACTACACCTTTCGTTCCCAGGTGCGCAAGCCCGGCGGCGCCAAACCGGGTATGGTCATCTACGACAACTACTGGACCATAGTCATCAATCCCCAGGAAAACCGCCTGGCCAAGCTGCTTCAGTCCGAAGTCAAAACACCCGTGACCTAGACCTGGCCGCTCCTGGTCGCCTGGAAGACTTTCCTCCGTGTTTTCCAGTCATCCACGCCTTCCAAATTATTCTATATTAAGTGAGCCGTCTGGATTGGTAGTTACTTTATTGCCGGGTTCCAGAATATAGATCTTTTTTTTGACTTCATCGACCGCCACGTCCCGATTGACGAGGGTGGAAACCTCGTTAGCGGTGGCCAGGGTGCGAATCTGCACCCCGTTGTCATACAGCTGCAGGGTCAGCTGGCCGTAATCCTTTTTCACCACTTCGGTCTGGCTGCGCTGATAAGTTTTCATGAAAACGTATTCATAGCCGCCTTCTTTATACTGCATCTCGTTTCCGTTTAGATATACCTTCATCTTTATCCACCTTACAGCATGTCAGCCTAAGCCCGGCTGCCAGGCTTTACTAGCGGCAGTTTGCCTTCCCGGCACAGCGGGCAGTCCTCGGCCTCCCAGGAGGTTATGTCCAGAGACAAGACCGCGGCCTGTTTCACCCCGAAGTCCACCGAACCATTGCTGCGGTCCACCAGAACCCCGACACCTGCCACCTGTCCTCCCAGTTTCTCGACAACTTCTATAGCCTCTTTAACTGAACCTCCGGTAGTCACCACATCTTCCACAACCAGAATGCGCTGACCAGGCTCGATGCTAAAACCGCGCCTCAAGGCCATCTGGCCATTCTCTCTTTCGGTAAACATGCCTAAAACCCCTAACTGGCGGGCCACCTCATATGCTACCACGATGCCTCCCATAGCCGGTCCAATTACCAATTCCACTCCGTCATCTTTGAAGACCTCGGCCAGGTGCCGGGCCAGTTGTTCTGTGAATGCCGGATATTTTAAGACCTGGGCGCACTGCATGTATTGATTGCTGTGCCGTCCCGAGGTGAGCCGGAAATGCCCTTCTAATAAGGCTCCGGCCTGGCTGAATATCTCTATAGCCTGTGTTTTTTCTAGCATTTTGCTGCCTCCAATTCCTCTATAATCTTCTGGGCTGCCGCCACCTTATCCGCCGCTGCGGTGATGGGCCGCCCGATGACTATGTAGTCAGCTCCCAGCTCAACCGCCTGTGCCGGTGTGGTGATGCGCTTCTGATCATTGGCCTCCGACCAGGCCGGTCTGATCCCCGGGGTCACAATCTTAAAATCCGCTCCGCAGGCGGTACGGATGGCGGCGATCTCCCGCGGTGAGCAGACTACGCCTCCGATGCCGCAGTCCCTGGCCGCCAGGGCCCACTTAACCACCACCTGTTCCACGGTCAAACCGGAGATAAGCATATCACTTTCCAGATCTGGCTGGGCAATACTGGTCAAAACCGTCACCGCCAGTGTTAATGGGAGCGGAAACCCCAGCCGCGCTGCTTCCTGCTTAACCTCACGGCTCAGTTCGCTCATCATGGCCCGCCCCCCGGCGGCATGAATATTGAACATGGCACAGTTCAGTCTGGTCATGACTCGCCCCGCGGCGGCTACGGTATTGGGTATATCATGGAACTTTAGATCTACAAAAACCTGACCTCCGCAGTCGTTGATTTCTGAGACAATGGAGGGTCCGGTGCTGTTATAAAGCTGCATACCCACTTTAAAAACTCCTACATACGGAGCCAACTCTTTCACCAGGGTCAGGGCTTGGCGCCTGGTATCCACATCCAGGGCCAGAATAATGCGGTCTTTAGCCTGCAAAGCTTTTCCTCCTCTTGCATTAATCTAAGTATGAATCAGCTCGATAGATGTTGAGAAAATCTCTCTTACGGTTTTAACCAGCCTGTTTAATCCTATAAGCTTTTCTCATTTCACAGTAATCCACAGGAATTGCGTTTTACTGCACAAAGGGGCGGCGCCCGCAGTTCTGAAGGTCAGATACGATGGGCCGCTCCCACCAGTTCATCTATGCTGTTCAGACCTTGTTCCAGCAAATACTGCTTGATTCCTTCGCTGATCTCCAACGGCAGTGCCGGATTGACGAACAACCCGGTGCCTACCGACACGGCCCGGGCCCCAACCATGATAAACTCCAGGGCATCACTGGTATTGACAATACCGCCGCCGCCCAGGATAGGCAAGGCCACTTCCCGGTAAACCTGGTAGATCATCCTTAATGCCACCGGCTTGATGGCCGGTCCGGACAAACCGCCAAACACATTGCCCAGAACCGGCCGGCGAGTCTTCACATCCACAGCCATGCCCAGCAGGGTGTTGATCATCGACAGGGCATCAGCGCCGCCCCGCTCGGCAGCTCTGGCAATAGCCACAATATCGGTGACGTTGGGCGACAGCTTGGGAATCACCGGCAGCGCAGTCTGTGCTTTTACTGCCCTTACCACCGCTTCCACCATAGCGGGATCGGTACCGAACTGCAAGCCGCCCTGTTTGACATTGGGGCAGGAAATATTCAGTTCAAT
>DHBS01000014.1:118779-119724 GCA_002398825.1 Syntrophomonas sp. UBA4922
GGGGCAGGAAATATTCAGTTCAATTGCGGCCACTCCCGGCTGCCTGCCTATGATGGCGGCGGCTTGTTCATAATCCTCCACGGTGTTGCCGGCGATGTTGGCTACCACCGTCACTCCTCCCTGCCGCAGCCTGGGCAGATGGAAAGACACAAAAGCCTCCACCCCGGGGTTTTCCAGCCCGATGGCATTGAGCATGCCGGCCGGAGTCTCACATATACGCGGCGGAGGATTGCCAATGCGCTTCTCCAGGGTAGTTCCTTTTACAATCACCGCCCCGATCGAGGCGGGATCAACATAATCCTGGTATTCAAAGCCGTAGCCAAAGGTTCCCGATGCCACCGCTACAGGGTTTTTCATCATCAGGCCCCCCAGGTTGACTGATAGATCCAGGGATGGCGCCGATACGGCCAAATCCTTCTTCAAAGCCGGCCCTCCCATCAAGTTTTTTTAACCCAAATTTAACAAAGGCCTAACCACAGCTTAAAATAGTTGCAATACAATATAATCACGGTGTTGGCAAAAACTATACGTCCCCTTTAAGTCCTCACAGATTAATGACCGGTTATCCGGTCATTAATGCTGAAACAGCAAATCCATGTCAAAAACCGGCCCGTCTTTGCAAACCTTCACATAATCATCATCCTCGGGTTTGAGTTTGCGGGCACAGCCCAAACAGGCGCCTACGCCGCAGGCCATGGCTTCTTCAAGCGACACTTCCCCCCTGATGCTGTGCCGGCGGGCAAAAACGGTCACGGCTTCCATCATCATTTCCGGACCGCAGGTATATATCATGTCTACCCCGGCAAATTGCGGCTGTTCTTGCAGTAGTCCCACCACTGTGCCTTTATAGCCCAGGCTGCCGTCCATGGTAGCCGGCCGGGTTTGAATACCCAGTTCATTGAACTTGCGTTCAAAGGCAGCGGCCTCGCTACGGGATGCCGCCCC
>DHBS01000015.1:0-136 GCA_002398825.1 Syntrophomonas sp. UBA4922
ATGGAATGGAGAGAATCCCAGCTGGACAACGACGATCTGGCCAATTATAAGAAGAAAGTCAACTACTACATCCTCCAGCATCAGGATACCCCGGCAATCGCCAAGCTGAAAGGGAATCAGCCGCTGACGCCGAAGC
>DHBS01000015.1:304-15797 GCA_002398825.1 Syntrophomonas sp. UBA4922
CTGCGCTGGAAAGCATTTTGTGGAACGAGCTGGGAACAAAAGAACAATATTATGCGCAGTACGGCAAAACCCCCCTGGGCGAGTTGGTGCGTTCCATTGTAGGGCTCAGCCAGAAGGCCGCCAACGAAGCTTTTTCCCGTTTCCTCAACGATGTGGAAATGGACAGCCGACAGATGTATCTTGTGCGGCAGATTGTCAATTACATCGTTAGAAATGGCATGATGAAGGATTTGTCGGTGTTGCAGGAAAGCCCCTTCACCGACATGGGCAGCATCAGCGAGCTGTTTGAGGATGCGGCTATGTTTATGGATCTGCGGGCGGTGATCGAGGGAATCAACCGGAATGCAATGGTGGCGTAATAAGGAATCAGACTGTTGGAGCCAAAAGGAGGGAATGTAGGTGGGAGAAGTGCTTAACACCGTTATAAAATTTGATTTACACATTCACTCGAAGGCAAGTGAATACAAGGAAAGCGCGGGAATTGTAGATCAATCTACGAAAGAAAACATAGGCGTACTTTTGTCTCAACTCAACCAACACAATGTTGCTTTGTTTTCGATAACAGACCATAATCGCTTTGATCCGGAGCTATATATTGAAATCAACACCATACTGGCACAAAAAAGCCACCCCTATCCAAATGTCAAAGCTGTTTTAGCGGGAATAGAATTTGACGTAAGACTTGATGAAGGAATGGAAAAATGTCATATTATTACGATATTTGACACAAAAAATGAAACTGATAAACTGCGACAAATTAAGACTGGTTTACGAACTAATCTTTTGACGGACATTCAAGGGGCGTATACGAGAAAAGAGTTTGAAGATATTTTAAAGGCGATTGGGTTAAACACGATTTTAATAGCATCGCAGAGAAAGGATATTCATAATCAGAGTGGGAAACATAATTCGCTAAGCGATTCTGCTGTTGATGTTGAACAAATTATTAGGCTTGGCTACATTAACGCGCTTGAATTTCAAAAGCCAAAAGTTGAAGGAATTTTGCTCAACAATCTAAAGGAGTTCTTGTTGCCCGTGCCGCTTTTTTCTGGAAGCGATTGCCATGATTGGACTTGTTATCCGTATCATGATCAACAAAACCAAAACAAAGAGTTCCATCATTCAAAGGCAAAAATCCTACCAACCTTCAAAGGACTATTGATGGCGGTCACTTCCCCGGAAACGAGGTTTAATCGTAGTGAAAATAACAATCCAAGCGTTATTGATGGCTTCGTGTTAAAAGATCAAAAACTACCACTTATTAATGGTATCAATGCGATTATCGGCGAAAATGGGTCTGGCAAAACTACGCTGTTAAAATTAATTAACGGAAAAATGTCAGAGGCGCATGTCAAAAAACTTGTGCGCGATAATGTTCTTAAAGTGGATAGTTCTGTTGATCCTCAAAAAGTCAGGTATATTGAACAAGGGCAGATTATCAAGAAGTTCAATGAACGAACGCTGTTTGCGGCTGGCGATGAGAGCAATTTTAAAGAGTTGGATAGTACGCCGTTTAGAGAAGCCTATTCTACTTATTCTGATGCTTTAAAGAAAGGGATAGAAGCTCTTATAAAAAAACAAGAAACGTTAAACTCTTTGTCTAAACGTTCAATTACATTTGAAGAAGGGATGATAGTAAAAAATTACTACGTTGACATTACAGGGAATGGAAATTTTGAAAGTATGGATAATCCACATGAAAGTGCGCGTAAAGATATTAAGAGTTTGCTGAAAAAAGTTAAATCTCTGTTGGGTAATGATTACTTTAAATCATATAAAAACCAATTAGAACAAGTTGTCAAGGAATTATCATCGATAAATGATGATATTGAACGCAAGTGGCGTATGGTCAACTATGAGGCCAACGTTAAGAATATAATGCACGGCTGCATAAATGATTATTTAAGAAAAGTAAAAGAAAACTCATCTGCAAAAGATAGGGAAATCAAGGAGTACAACAAGAAAAAACGACAAGTAATCGATTCGGTTGTCACAGCCATCAAAGCTTCTGTTGAAGAAATTGCATGGCCTGATGTGCCGCCTATTTTGGAAGGGGTAACCAAGAATCCTAAACAGGGGTTCTATTTCAACAGAGAAACTACATATAATGGGATTTCTATGCTGGATAGCTTTTTCTCAAAAATGTTCGTGAAAGAATACAAGAACGTCGAAAAATTGCAGACTATCAATTCTTTTGATCAATATGCTCACGCATTAAGAAATTGTACTTCTACTTCTGATATTAATAATAAGTGGACGGAAAATTTCGAGAAATTTATCAGTGATGCGATAAAAACAAATGATTACATTATGGATGGAGCAGATCAACAGATCGGAAACACTCTTGGCGAAATGTCATTATCATATTATAAATTTTTTACACAGGATGATCAGGATTGGAGAGTACTAATAGTAGATCAGCCGGAAGATAATATTTCAAACAATAATATCAGCCAAAAACTAATTGTCTACTTCGATGTCATTCGTGATGAAAAGCAAATTATATTTGTGACCCATAATCCACTGCTGGTTGTAAATTTGGATGTCGATAATGTGATTTTTATTAAGAACAATAATGGAGACCTATCAGCCAGCAACGGATGTTTGGAATATGAAGATGGACAAACCGACATTCTTGAGATCATTGCTCAGAATATGGACGGAGGAAAGGAAACTATTGAAAAGAGGTTGAAGGTCTATGGAAAAAACTATTAAGCTCGTCATGTGCGAAACTAAAGCCTTGAAAATTTTTGTTAACGACGAGGAGAAATACCTGATTGACGCACAAAATAGAAATATTAGTGCTGATAAAATCTATGAAATTATTGGCTTTGCCATTGGAGATCATTACACCGTATTGTCAGAAAACGAATCGGGTGTCGATAATCAAGTATTGGAGTTTTTTACTGGATTGTTGACAGATATCGCTGAAAAGGTAAATGCGATTGATGTTGGTGATATAGGCTCCACGACTGCTTAACTCGGTTGATTTCTATTATAGTTGCCTTTTTAAGGTGATCATGGGAGCATCCTGTAAAGGATATAGCCTGAAACAAAATGAGTATGCAACAGCATTTAGAGGAACGGTATCTGTCGCTATAAGAAACAGATAATTTCTTACTAAACAGATGATTCCCCAGCGTTCTTGACAACAGAAAACCACGTGATAAACTGAAACTAAATTGAAGTCAATGTATCTTCGCGCACGGATGTGTCCGGAGATACAGGGTCCGTATTTTTACCCGACCGCAAGGTGCTTCCGAGCGGGAAGGCGCGCATCCGGCATGTGTGGGTTATTTTTTTGCCGTTATGCTCCCTCTCCGTGCGTTCGGAAGGGGAGTTTTTGATTTTCAAAAGGGGGCGTGGAGCTTTGAGCAAAAGAATTGGAATCGTCGGCATTGTGGTGGAGGACCTTGCCTGCGTGGAACGGGTCAACGCGGTTCTGCACGAATATTCCAGCCTGATCGTGGGAAGGATGGGGCTTCCCTACCGGGAGCGGGGCGTGTCGGTCATATCGCTGATCGTGGACGGCAGCAACGACGAGATCAGCGCCCTGACCGGCAAGCTGGGCAGGATTTCCGGCGCCACAGTGAAGTCGATGATCGCCAAAACAAATCAATAGTGGGAGGGGAACTCACACCATGAATTTTCTTAAAAAATACCAAAAGGAATTTGAGGCGTACGACCGGCTCGACCATGATTTTATCGACGACGATAAAATCTGGTCGCAACTGAATAAATGGCACAACCCGTCCCAAGCGGATGTTCGGCTGGTGTTGAAAAAAGCCGAAGAATGCGTGCGGCTTGAGCCGGAAGAAACCGCGATTCTGCTCCAGAACCAGGATGAGGGCACTATACAGGAGATGTACGAGCTGGCCCGCCAGCTCAAAGAGGAGGTCTACGGGGACCGCATCGTATTTTTCGCGCCGCTGTATATCAGCGACGAATGTGCCAATAACTGCCTCTATTGCGGTTTTCGCTCCAGCAACAAAGCCATCCGCCGCAAAACCCTCAGTTTGGGCGAGATTGAGCAGGAAGTCCGGATCATGATCGAGGAGGGCCAAAAACGCACCGTGCTCGTCTACGGCGAATCCCCCAAGACCAATATTGATTTTATGTGCGAGACGGTGAAAAAGGTGTACAGCGTAAAGACCGAACACGGCGAGATCCGGCGCGCCAACATCAACTGTGCGCCGCTCACGGTGGAAGAGCTGAAAAAGCTCAAGGAGGTCGGAATCGGAACGTTCCAGGTTTTCCAGGAGACCTATCACCACGACACATACCGCAGGGTGCATGCGCAGGGGACGATCAAGGGCCATTACCGCTGGCGGTTGTACTGCATGGACAGGGCGCAGCAGGCGGGCGTCGACGACAACGGCATCGGCGTTTTGTTCGGGCTGTATGACTGGCGCTTTGAGGTGATGGGCCTTTTATACCACACCATCCATCTGGAGGAAACCTTTAACGGCGTGGGGCCGCATACCATCTCCTTCCCCCGCATCACACCCGCCATCGGCACGCCCTATTCCGAGCATCCGGAGTATGCGGTGAGCGACCGGGATTTTAAAAAGCTGGTGGCCGTTCTGCGTCTTTCCGTACCGTACACAGGCATGATCTGCACCGCGCGGGAACCTGAAGCGGTGAGGCGGCAGGTGATCCCCTTCGGAGTTTCGCAGATTGACGCCGGTACCCGCATCGGCGTGGGGGCCTATGCGAAATCCAAAAGCGCCAACGCCATGCCGGAACAGGAGCAGTTCTCCATCGGCGACGACCGCTCTTTGGACGGCGTGGTAAAGCAAATTTGCGACATGCAGTGTATTCCCTCCTTCTGTACGGCGTGCTACCGGGCGGGCCGTACCGGCGAGCATTTCATGAAGGTCGCCAAGTCCCGGTTTGTGCACAATTTTTGTATCCCCAACGCCATCTTTACGCTTAAAGAATACCTGCTCGATTACGCGTCGGATGAGACCCGGACCAAGGGCGAAAAGATCCTCAGGCAGCATGTCGAACAGTTTCAGGGTGATCCTGTTTACGGCACTATCCTAGGAACTCTGGAACGGATTGAAAATGGCGAGCGCGACCTGCGCTTATAGGAGCGTTGTGATGGATTTACCCAAGGACGCCCAAGTTTTTTCAAATTGGATGAATACTGCCGGTAAAAAGGAGCTTGCCGGCGTAATCAAGCACTTCTGCGAGGATGCCACGGCGGAGGAACAATCGGCTTTGCGCCTTTTCGCCGGGGAGCTGCGTGAAAAGCATTACGAGAAAAAGGTGTATTTCCGGGGCCTGATCGAATTTTCCAGCTACTGCAAAAACGACTGCTACTATTGCGGCCTGCGCAAAAGCAATGCCAACGCCAAGCGCTACCGCCTGACGGAGGCGGAGATCCTCGATTGCTGCCGGATGGGCCATGAGCTGGGCTTTCGTACCTTCGTGCTGCAGAGCGGCGAGGACATGTACTTTACTGACGCCCGGCTGTGCGGTATCGTGTCCGGAATCAAGGAGCGCTTCCCCGACTGCGCGGTGACCCTCTCCATCGGGGAGCGAAGCTTCGATTCCTACCAGCGGCTGTTCGACGCAGGCGCCGACCGTTACCTTCTGCGCCACGAGACGGCGGAAGAAGAGCATTACCGGAAGCTGCACCCTCCGGGGCTCAGCCTGAAAAACCGGAAAAGATGCCTGTATGATTTAAAGGAAATCGGTTATCAGGCCGGGGCCGGATTCATGGTGCAGTCCCCCTTCCAGAGCTACGACACACTGGCGGAGGACTTTTTGTTTCTCAGGGAGCTGGAGCCCCATATGATCGGCATCGGCCCCTTTATCCCGCAAAAGGACACCAGGTTCCGCGGCTGCCCCACGCCGTCCTCCGAACGCACCCTGATATTGCTGTCGCTGCTCCGGATCATGCTGCCCAAAGCCTTGCTGCCGGCCACGACGGCCCTCGGTACCGTCGATCCCCTGGGGCGCGAAAAGGGTTTAAAAGCCGGCGCCAACGTTGTGATGCCCAATCTCTCCCCCGTCGCACACCGCAGGGACTATGCCCTGTACGATGATAAAATCTGCACCGGCGAGGAGGCTGCGGAATGCCTGTATTGCCTTTCGGGCCGCATCGCGTCGGCGGGCTTTATACCCGATTTTTCCCGTGGGGACCACGCGGATCTGCAGAGGAGGGGAGCTCCCTCATGCGGATAGAACACGATATGATGGGCGAAATTCCGATAGCGGACGAGGCTTATTACGGAACAACGATTCATGGAGGAAAAGGATTTGGATAAAATTTTAAGGCCGGAACGGCTAACGTCGCCCGGGGGAGCAAAGGAGTAGTCACAATGGAAAATATGAACGCGACGCCGATGGCCAGCCGGTTCACTATCGGAATTTTTGGCCGGCGCAATGCCGGAAAATCCTCGCTTATCAACGCACTCACGGGGCAGAACATCGCCGTCACCTCTGACGTTCCGGGGACGACGACGGACCCCGTCCGCAAGGCCATGGAGCTCCTGCCGGTCGGGCCGATTGTGTTGATCGACACGGCGGGGCTGGACGACAGGGGAGAGCTGGAAAAGCTCCGCGTCGAGAAGACCTACGAGGTGCTGCGCAGATGCAACCTCGCAGTTGTCGTTGCCGATAGAGAGTCCGGCATATCGGAGCTTGAGACGGAATTTATCGAACAATTGAAGCGGAGGAAGATCCCGGTCGTCCTGGTCTTCAACAAATGCGACCAGGGCCTGCCCGACGCCGGCGTGCTCGGACAGTTGAGAGAGCTTGCCGGGATTCCCCTGGTCTGCGCAAGCGCCCGCAGCGGCTTCGGGCTGGAGGAGATAAAACAGCAGATCATCGCAAATTCCAATTTTGAGGATGTCGAGCCGGCGCTGATGGACGGACTGATCCGGGCGGGCGATATCGCTGTGCTAGTGACGCCCATCGACAAAGGGGCCCCCAAGGGCAGGCTGATCCTCCCGCAGCAGCAGGCCATCCGCGATATCATTGAAAGCGACGCCAGCGCCGTCATTACAAAGGAGCATGAGCTCAAGCTGACGCTGGAGCGCCTGAACACGCCACCCGCCATCGTGATCACCGACTCGCAGGCTTTTCTCAAAGTGTCCGCGGACACCCCTGCCGAGATTCCCATGACCTCGTTCTCCATTCTGTTCGCGCGGCAGAAGGGGGATCTGGCGGAAATGGTGCGGGGCGTCAAACCTATTGAAACGCTTTCGCCCGGCGACAGGATCCTGATCGTCGAGGGCTGCACCCATCACCGGCAGTCGGACGACATCGGCAAAGTAAAAATCCCGCGCTGGATCCGTCAAATCGTGGGCGGGGATATTGAATTTGAATGGGCCAGCGGAGCCTGTTATCCCAAGGATCTCTCCGGATATGCCATGATCGTGCATTGCGGCGGCTGCATGCTGAACCGCAGGGAGATGCAGTACCGTATGGAAAAAGCCCGGGAACAGTGCGTTTCTATCACCAATTACGGGATCCTGATCGCCTATGCCATGGGCATTCTTTCCAGGGCCTTACGCCCCTTCCCCGCCGCGCGACTGGCTTGGGAGGAAAGCTGATCGCTCCCGTTCCATGCCACAACGACTGTTTTCGGCTCAATCCCTTTTGCAAAGAGAGAATCAAGCAGTGCATGGACGCCCAGGCGTCTTTTCCACGTTCACCGTAATCATTAAAGTTTTCCCGCTTTGCTTTGACTTGATATTGCCGGGTGGGGGCGGTAATGGCGCGAGGTAATAAATGGGTTGGGGTTTAAAAGGCAATTAAGCTCATAGACTGGGGTGGTTTAGAATAAACTTCTAGACCACCATTTTTATTTTTAAGCAAAAGAAGCAATTTTGTAACCCTTTATGAATACTCTTTAACAAAAGTAATTATAGGATGTGATTCATATTCCCACGATAAACTCATTTATTAGGGCCTTACATGCATTGCCCGGAGTCGGTGCAGTTGATGTCTTTATTAATGAAGAATTATTGGACGAAAACCTGACCTACAAAAATGTAAGCCGATACCTGCCTATAGGACCGGGCAATAACAGAATTCAGGTCTTTCTGGAAGGTAATAGGACCAACCCCATCCTTGACACTGAAGTAAATCTTCCTCCCAGCGAAGCCATCACTCTGGCGTTGATAGGAGAAATATCAGATGTTGAAACTCTGCCGATATTACAGCCATTTGGTGATATCGCTCCCCAGGAAGTAAGGATCCGCTTTGCCAATCTGTCTCCGGATGCTCCCGAGTTGGATTTATTTTTGAACGACAACAGGGTGATCAGCGATGTAGCGTATAGACAGGTTACGGGATATTCCAGTGTATCCCCGGATACCTATAGCGTTCAGTTAAGGCCCACCAATAACAGTGATATAATTCTGGCAAGAAAAAACCTGTTATTTAGAGGCGGCAGCGGTTATATCGTCTATGCGGTTGGTCTGGTTGAAGGCGATCCGGCTGTGGAGATCATTTACTTTGAAGACGAACTTCCGGTTGTTGAAGAAGCAGAAGTTGTTGAGGAAGCAGAAGCCTCCAAAGTGGAAGAAGTTAGAAAGGCAGCACCGGGTAAAAGCAATGTCAAAATCATTTTTAAGTATGTTTAGGGAGTAAAGAGTGACGAAGCGATGCCTGTGTAGCGGGGACGGGATTGTTGACAATCTTTGAGATTATCAGCAATCCCGTCCCCGTGACGCAATGCTCAAAAAGAAGCAGCTGAAGCCTGAACTCCAACTGCCCGGGCAATTTTATTTGTTTTGCGTGCCGGCAGAGCCAAAAAGATCCTGACAGTGGCTTATACTGTCATCGAGGGCGTGGCAAACATGGTCTATCTCGCTCCTGGTCTGCCGGTTCATGCGGTCTCTGGGGAGCTTTTCAATCTCCTCTTTGGCATTGCGGATATGTGTTATCGCAGCGCTGATGATGACTCTATCCATCTGGCTTACCTCCTTTAACAATATACATAAGTTAGTTTTTCCACATCCATTGATTGTATGCCGGATCCGGGACATTGCCATAATATAGCATGATTGCCCGGGCGGTTCTGTTCAACGGCCGCTCCCCGCCGAACTTTAAGACGGAAAAACCTGCGAATAAGCGTTATCCGCAGGCTTCCTTCCGGTTAATAGGTTATTTAGCAGGATAGATTGTTTAGTTAATTGTAATGCCTTACAGGAAAAATGAACTAAAAATTCTATTGCCGTGATTTTAGGAGATCACGGATTTCTGACAACAAAATCACTTCATCGCTGGGGAGGGGTGCTTCTTCCGGAGCTGCCCCCTCCTTCTGCTTGCGTCTGTTGGCGGCTTTGACCACCAGGAAAATACTGAAGGCTATGATAAGGAAGTCCACGACGCTCTGAATAAAAGCCCCATACTTGACCGCTTCACTGCCTGCCTGCAGCTGCAGGCCGGAAAAATCTAAACCGCCCATCAACAAGCCTACCAGAGGCATAATGATGTCGTTAACCAGCGAGGTCACTATCTTCCCGAAAGCGCCGCCAATGATCACCGCTACGGCTAAGTCGAGCACATTGCCTTTCATGGCAAATTCTTTGAATTCCCGCCACATTACTGTCACCTTCCTTATCCAATTTTTTCTTAGTCTATTTAATCATAGCAGACAAACTAAATTAAAAGGGCTGGTTGCATTTTATTTTCTCCGGAAAACGCTTGAGCGAAAGCAGCGCAAGTTTGCTGATCTGATTTCAGGTTTATCACAAAAAACTTTAATGCCCGGCGCCAACAGCTGGCAGCTTCTCCAATTGACCTTAAACCTTATTGGTTCAACTGACGATAACTATTAGTAGCAATTCTGTGAGGATGGATATGGATGGCAAACATAGCCATTGTAAGCCCTTCTGCCTCCAGCCGGCAGTTGATGGCGGATGTACTGAGAACCAAAGGGCATCAGGTCAATTGCATGACTTCCTGGCAGGAGCTGGACTTCGCGCCCATGAAAATCGAAAATCAGGCCCTTTTCCTGCTTGACCATAGTCTGGGTGATGAACGGGTGATAAATATCATTGCGGATATCCGCCGGTTATCTACTCATTATCGCATCCCTATCATGGTCATTTCAGCATCCCCGCGCTCAGAAGATGTGCTCAGGCTGTTCAACCTGGGAATAGATGACTACTATTTGAAACCCCTTGATGCCGGGATTCTATATAGCCGGGTCAAGCGTTTATTAGACCTTTTACCCGTTCCGGCTGAACCACATTATCCAGACACCATAGAATTTGATTTAAACCAGCTTATCAATTTTGAGATCGCCCGGGCCAGCCGGGGCAATTACCCGTTTTCCATCATTCAGCTCTCCCTCGATGTCGATGAGGCCAAACGCAGACCGGAGCATGATGTGCAGGAATTGATGAATCTGTGCTACGATACCTTGCACCGGCAGCTGCGGGAAACCGATATACTCATAGGCGCCGAGAACCGTCTGGTGGTGTTGTGCCCGTTTTCCGACCAGACCGGAACCAGGGTGGTAATGCGCAAAATCATCGATCATCTCAGCCGGCAGGAAGCTGATTATCCTTTCAGCATCCTGGAGATGAGCTATGCCACTTACCCCTATGATGGCCGGGACAAAGGGGGGTTATTAACCTATGCCTCTGCCAATAAGGAACCGCTGAAAGAGTTTCCCAAAAGCACCGCCAATACACTGAGACATGGGGGATAAGAGTGGCCCCAAACAGGGTCATTGTTTTGAATTGGGTACATAAAGCTGCTGAAAGACAGGGCTTTACAGGGTAGAGTTCTTTGCTAATAAACAGTCGCGCCAACTATGCGGATTAGACCGAGGAGTATGTGGATTGATAGACATACCTGTTGCCAATCAGACAATCATATGGAAGCAGGCTGCATCTAGCGTACTCTTCTTCAGTAATCTTTTCATGATAGTTTGAAGGGATAGGGCGCACAAAAAAATGCGCCAAACCCTTCGGCTAGAGTATGATCTTGGGATGTCCGTAATATGCCAGCATCTGCACATTTCAACCCCGATATACCGGTCAGACCTTGGCCATGATTATGGCATGTACGCAGATGCCGGGCAAGATGAATACCGCTGCTACTTGGAAAGAAGGCACATTTAACGTATTTCCTTACCGATGATACTCTCATCGCGGGATATGGGAGAGCTGAGATCCCAGTGGCCTGCCAGAGTGTCTTCTTTCTGGCCCTCAATCAGAATCTGCACTTTTTCAATACCCGGCAGCTCCGTAAGACTGTTGACTATGGACATAATGGTCATGCTCTCGCCGGTACTGCCTCCCCAATGTTTGGTTTTCAACTCTTTAGAGAAATCAACTGTGGCCATCGCATCCTGAATGCTCACTGCAAGTAGCTTCGTTTCCGGGGGAATGGTTTTGACCAGACCGGCCCCCTTGGGTCCTGCTATAAGTTCATTGACCACCGCTTCAGCGACTGCCTGTAGTTCATCGGAGGCCACCTTTACGGTGCGTTTTTCCGCCGCCAGGAACTGAGCCTGTTGGTCTGAGAAATACAGAGTGATTTCTTTATCTATCTCAGCAGCCTGAGGGTCATTCTGGTTGGGCTGATTGTCTCCCGGGTTGTTGTTGGGGGAGCATCCTACCGCCAGCATCGCCGCAAGGGTCAGGATCAATACAACTAATATAGGCCTGATAGCTCTCATGTGTTTCACCTCAAATTTTTATATTTTCGTTTCCTTAATTATAAAAATTATAAAGCCTCATTCAACATCCATTATGCTATTTTATACATTTCTTTGGCGGTATAGCTTTCACCGGCTTCAAAAAATAATAATTCGCATTTTGCGTATAGCGCCATCTTCGGCCTGGGAATAATTATCCAACAAAAGCAAAACTGATTTTGTACGGAATCGAGGGGTTGGCATGAAAGATCTGGTCAAAGAATTGGTGCGGAGTCTGGTTACTCAACTGGAGGATATCGAAAAAGAGGTGGATTTCGATGCTCTGCGGATGCAGAGCAGTGTGGAAATCGGTGCGGAGGCCCGTTATCTGCAGCAGCAGATCAATGAACTCAAAGAACGCCTTTTGGAAGTTGACGGTCTGGCCTAAATCAAAGGTTGGGTGGGATCGCAAAAATCGTTGATATATCCGTGAGGTGTTTGGTTGACACTGTTAATAGGCTCTGATAATATCAAATTGTAAAAATACATAGCGAAACAACGCGAAAGTGTGCCTAGGGTTCCGCATGCAGGATGGACAGGTCCGAGTGGCACAGGTGCTGAGCACTACACCGTATAGGGATAAAAGCCCAGGCGGACAGGTTTCGGTTACGAAACGACCCGTCTGGGTAATCTATTTTTTATACCATTTGTTTGCAGAGAAGGAGGCCGGTTGATGCCTAAAGTAGGTATTATAATGGGAAGTGATTCCGATCTGGCAGTGATGAAAGACGCGGCTGATATTTTACGGGAGTTCGGGGTCGATTACGACATCACCATCTGCTCGGCGCACCGGCTGCCCGAGGAAACCGCGCGTTATGCGGCCACAGCTGTGGAAAGAGGCCTGGCGGTGATCATCGCCGGGGCTGGAGGCGCAGCTCATCTGCCCGGGGTGATAGCCGCTTCTACCCTGCTTCCGGTCATCGGGGTGCCCGTCCAAAGCGGCGCTCTGGCCGGAGTAGACGCCCTCTACGCCATTGTGCAGATGCCGCGGGGCATCCCGGTGGCGACGGTGGCCATCAACGGCAGTGCCAATGCAGCTCTTTTGGCGGTGCAGATGCTGGCCTTGAGCGATCCCGGACTGCGCCGGGCCTTGCAGGATTACCGCCTTAAAATGGCGGGGTCTGTACTGGACAAAGACAAGAAGCTGCAGCAATTGGGCATCAAGAGTTACCTTGAATCGTTAAGGAGATAGGATATGATTGAACGATATACTCTGCCCGAGATGGGCCGGATATGGTCGCAGGACAATAAACTGCAGAACTGGCTGAAGATCGAAATAGCCGCTTGTGAAGCCCAGGCCAGGCTGGGGAATATTCCTGCAGAAGCGGTTGAGATCATTAAAGAGCGCGCTGCTTTTAATGTCGAGCGCATTGAACAAATTGAAGCTGAAGTGCATCACGATGTCATCGCCTTCCTCACCAATGTGGCTGAATATGTTGGCGAACCCTCCAAATATATTCACCTGGGTATGACCTCCTCGGATATTCTGGATACCGGACTGGCTATGCAGATGCGCGACGCCGCCGACATCATCACGGACAAACTGCAGCGGCTGCGCCAGATTGTAGCCCAGCAGGCGGCGAAATATAAATATACTTTGAACATGGGGCGCAGTCACGGGGTGCATGGCGAGCCCAGCACTTTCGGACTCAAAATGGCCCTGTGGTACACCGACCTGGAACGGGATCTGATCAGGTGGTCTCAGGCCCGGGATCATATAGCCTATGGGGCTGTCTCCGGAGCTATGGGCAATTTCGCCCACCTCGACCCGCGGGTTGAGGAATCTGTCTGTCAGGATGTGGGCTTAAAGCCCTGCCCGGTATCCACACAAGTGATTCAACGCGATCGTCACGCCCAGTTCCTGACCACGATTGCCGTGATCGGGGCTTCTCTGGAAAAGATCGCCACTGAGATCAGAAATCTGCAGCGCACCGAGATTTTAGAAGTGGAAGAACCGTTCCGCAAAGGGCAAAAAGGGTCTTCGGCTATGCCCCATAAGCGCAACCCCATGATGAGCGAGCGGGTAGCCGGTCTTTCCCGGGTCTTACGCGGCAATGCGGTAGCAGCCCTGGAGAATGTGGCCCTGTGGCATGAGCGCGACCTGACCCATTCTTCGGTGGAGAGGGTGATCATACCTGACAGCTGCATCATCCTGGATTACATGCTGGAAAAACTGACCGGGGTGATCCAAGGCCTGGTGGTATATGAGGATAATATGACCCGCAACATCAACCTGACCGGGGGGCTGATATTCTCCCAGGAGCTGATGCTGCACCTGATAGATAAAGGAATGCTGCGGGAAACCGCTTACCGCCTGGTACAGGACAATGCCATGAAAAGCTGGTCGGAGCGGTGCAGTTTTAAGCAGCTGGTCTCAGACGACCCGGAGATCATGAAGGTCTTAAGCCCTGAGGACGTCGAAGCGGTTTTCGACATGTCGATTTACTACAAAAACGTGGATTACATATTCCAACGATGCGGGCTCGAATAGATGAGAGGGGAAGAAAGTATGAACAGCGGAGAGCTAATCTACGAAGGCAAAGGCAAGCGGATATTCAGCACGGAGCGCGATGATGAAGTCATCATGTCCTACAAAGACGAAGCCACTGCATTTGACGGCGCCAAAAAAGGTATTATTAAAGACAAGGGAGTCATCAACAACCGCATATCCGCTTTGATCTATACTTTTCTAGCCCGGCACGGCATTCCCACTCACCTGGTCAAAACCCTGGATGAGCGCAATGTAGTGGTCAAGAGGCTGGAGATGATACCTGTGGAAGTGGTGGTCCGCAACCTCATCGCCGGGGGACTGGCCAAAAGGCTGGGCCGGGAAGAGGGAGAAGCGCTGTCCTCGCCGGTGGTGGAGTTGTATTACAAGAGCGACGCCCTGCACGATCCGATGATAAGCGAATCCCTGGCTGTGGCCATGGGTTGGGCCAGCGAGGAGCAACTGCAGGATATGAAGGCGCAGGCTCTCAGAATAAACCAGGTTTTGCAGAGCTTCTTTGACGGCATCGGTATCATTCTGGTAGATTTCAAGCTGGAATTCGGCCTCTATCAAGGCCGGCTTATCCTGGGAGATGAAATCACCCCGGACGGTTGCCGCTTATGGGATAAAATCAGTCTTGAAAAGATGGACAAAGACCGTTTCCGGAGGGATCTGGGCGGTGAAGAGGAAGCCTATCAGGAAGTGGTAAGGCGCATTGAAGCAGCCCTGCCAGGCTAGAGCCTTGAGCAGGATCTGTGCAATAAAATGATGACAAGGCGACCGGCCGTAGGCCAGGACAGGAGGTAGAAGGTGTTTAAGGCCAATATTTATGTAACGTTGAAACCCGGGGTACTGGATCCTCAGGGCGAGGCGGTAAAGAACTCCCTGCATGTTTTAGACTATCCTTATGTTGATGAAGTGCGCATCGGCAAGTATATACAAGTATGGCTGCAAGGTGAAGACCGGGAAAAAGCCCGGCGCGAATTGGAGGAGATGAGCGACAAACTCTTGGCCAATCCGGTTATCGAAGACTATCGGGTGGAAATAGCGGAGGTCGATGAACCATGAAATTCGGTATTATCGTTTTTCCGGGTTCGAACTGCGATGCGGACTGCTTCCACGTTATAGAGCAGGTGATGGGGCAAGAGGCCCGGTATATATGGCATAAAGAACCCGATGTAACCGCTTGTGACGCCCTCATTCTTCCCGGGGGTTTTTCTTATGGAGACTACCTGCGCACCGGCGCAATCGCGCGTTTTTCGCCGGTCATGTCCCGGGTAGTGGATTTCGCCGCTCAAGGCGGTCTGGTATTGGGCATATGCAACGGGTTCCAA
>DHBS01000015.1:15926-26343 GCA_002398825.1 Syntrophomonas sp. UBA4922
GTGGGCATATGCAACGGGTTCCAAATCCTGCTGGAAGCGGGCCTCCTGCCGGGAGCCATGCTGCGCAACCGCACCCTGCGGTTTATCTGCAAGCCGGTACACCTTAAGGTCAAGAATACCGAAATACCTTTCACCCGCACCCTGCAGGAGCATCAAGTCCTGCGGGTGCCCATCGCTCATGGCGAGGGCAATTACTATTGTGATGATAAAACGCTGAAGGAATTGGAAAATAACAGACAGATTGTTTTCACCTACTGCACCCCGGAGGGCATAGAAAACGATGCTGCAAACCCCAACGGCTCCCTGGCCAATATCGCCGGGATCACCAATAAAGCCGGCAATGTACTGGGAATGATGCCTCATCCCGAACGCTGCTCGGAGAGTGTTATGGGAGGCGTTGACGGATATCCGATTTTCGCTGCCATGATCAGCTGGCTTCAGGAGGTGGGCAGATAATGAAAGAACTATCTTACCGGGAAATGGGCTTGACTGATGAAGAATACCGGCAGGCTGCGGAACTCCTGGGACGCACCCCCAATTACCTGGAATTGGGCATGTTTGCGGTAATGTGGTCGGAGCACTGCGGCTATAAAAACTCCCGCCCGCTCTTGAAACAGTTCCCTACACAGGGGCCGCAGGTGATACAGGGCCCGGGGGAGAATGCCGGCGTGGTCGATATCGGTGACAACCAGGCCCTGGTCTTCAAAATCGAGAGCCACAACCATCCCTCGGCGATTGAGCCTTACCAGGGCGCCGCCACCGGCGTGGGCGGAATTGTGAGAGACATATTCACCATGGGAGCCAGGCCTATCGCGATGCTGAATTCCCTGCGCTTTGGCCCTCTGGATGAAACCCGGGTGAAGGCCCTGTTTTCAGGGGTTGTCAAAGGCATCGGCGATTACGGCAACTGTCTGGGAATCCCAACGGTCGGAGGGGAAGTATATTTTAACGCCTCTTATCGCGGCAACCCCCTGGTCAATGCCATGTGCGTCGGCCTGGTGAGACAGGATGAGATCGCACTGGCGGTAGCCAATGAGGTGGGGAGCCCCATTATGCTGGTAGGAGCCAGAACCGGCCGTGATGGGATTCATGGCGCCACCTTCGCATCCGAGGAATTATCGGAGAGTTCCGCAGAAAAGCGCCCCTCTGTGCAGGTGGGCGACCCCTTTATGGAGAAGCTGCTCATTGAGGCCTGCCTGGAATTGATCAAAGAAGACCTGGTAGCCGGTATGCAGGATTTAGGCGCGGCCGGCCTGACCAGTTCCATAGCTGAAACCGCAAGCAAAAAAGGCCTGGGCGTGGCGGTGGATGTGCTCAAAGTGCCGCGCCGCGAACCGGGTATGACCCCCTATGAGGTTATGCTGTCAGAATCCCAGGAACGAATGCTGATCGTGCCGCGGAAGGGCAAACATAACCGTATTACGGAGATTTTTGAAAAGTGGGGCCTGGATGCGGTCGTCATCGGTGAGGTAACCGGCGACGGCTTGTTCAAGGTGTATGAAGGCCAGGAATTGAGGGGCTCGGTTCCAGTAGCAGCCCTGACCGAATCCTGCCCGGTATACACCCGCGAGGGCCAGGAACCCGTTTATTATAAAAAGAAGCAGGCCTTCAGCTGGGCTGAATTGCCTGATGAATGCGATTCCCAGACAATTCTGGCCCTCCTGGCTTCACCCAGCATTGCCAGCAAGAAGTGGGTCTACAGCCAGTATGACCATCAGGTGATGCTGAATACGGTGGTATTGCCAGGACAAGGCGATGCAGCGGTTTTGAGAATCAAGGGCCATGACAAAGGTATCGGCCTGGTTACGGACTGCAACGGCAGGATGGTCTATCTCGACCCGTTCCGCGGGGGCGTTATGGCGGTCTGCGAGGCGGCCCGCAATTTGGCCTGTGTCGGCGCCAGACCGCTGGCCCTGACCAATTGCCTCAATTTCGGAAGCCCCGAGAATCCAAACATTTACTGGCAGATGCAGCAGGCCATTCAAGGGATGAGCCTGGCCGCCAGAACCTTGAACACCCCGGTGGTGAGCGGCAATGTGAGTCTATACAATGAGACTGAAGCCGGGGCTATTTTCCCCACCCCGGTGGTGGGCATGGTAGGTTTAATAGAGAACCTGGAAAACCGGATGGATATGGCCTTCAAGAACAGCGGCGAGATTATTGTGATCTTGGGGGGCCTGCGCACCGAACTGGGCGGATCCGAGTACCTCGCCTTGATACATGACGAGGAAAGCGGGGAGGTTCCGGCGCCGCACCTGGAAAAGGAAAAGGTCTTGATCGATCTGCTTTTAGAACTTTCCGCCCGGAAACTTCTGTCCTCCTGTCATGATGTGGCTGACGGCGGTCTGGCCGTTACTCTGGCTGAGATGGCCATTGCGGGCTCCATGGGCTTCGCAGTAAGTCCGCCTATTAACGGACAGCGTGCGGATGAAGTCATGTTTTCAGAAGCCCCGGGGCGGATCGTGGCCAGCCTGCCGGAGAGCAGCCTGGCGGAAGTGGAGGCATTGGCCCGCAGTTTCGGTATTGAACTGCACCGCCTGGGAACAACCGGAGGAGGGCTCTTGCAGTATAAGCTGGAAGGGAAAGCCGATATTTCTGTTGCCTTGGAACAAGCTGCCCATAGTTGGGGGGAAGCTATAGCATGCCACATGAGTTAAACGATCACTTTAAAGATGAATGCGGTGTATTCGGGATCTATATGAACAAGCCTGAAAACGATACCGATGCGGCCCGCACCGCTTTTTACGGCTTATATTCCCTGCAGCACCGCGGCCAGGAGAGCGCCGGCATAGCGGTGTCTGACGGCAGTGAGATCCATTTGCAAAAAGGCATGGGACTGGTGCCGGATGTGATCAAGGCGGAGCACATAGCGTCCTTGACGGGCCACATAGCGGTCGGCCATGTGCGCTATTCCACCAGCGGAGCCAGCAGCATAGTGAATGCCCAGCCTATGGTTTTCCATTATCTGCAGGGCATGGTAGGCTTGACTTACAACGGCAATCTGGTAAACGCAGCCGTTCTGCGCCGGCAGCTGGCGACTTATGGCTCGGTTTTTCAGACTACCACCGATACCGAGGTTATAGCCAACCTCCTGGCGCGTTACTCCCATGACCGCATGGAGCAGGCTTTATCCAAGTGCATGATCGATCTCAAGGGAGGCTATGCCCTGGTAATCGCCACTGACGACCGCCTGGTGGGAGCCCGGGATCCTATGGGAATCAGGCCGCTATGCCTGGGAGAACTCAATGGCAATTATATTCTGGCTTCTGAATCGGTGGCTTTCGATACCATAGGGGCTAAACTGATACGCGACGTTAAGCCCGGAGAAATAGTGGCGATAGATCATAGCGGCCTGCACTCCATTCAGTATATGCCTTCACCGCGCAAGGCCATATGCATATTCGAATATATTTACTTTGCCCGCCCGGACAGCACTATTGACAGTATTAATGTTTATCAGGCGCGCCGGGCTATGGGGCGCCAGCTGGCCCGAGAAAGCAATGTGGAAGCCGACATGGTGATATCGGTTCCTGATTCCGGGACGTCAGCGGCCCTGGGTTATGCCGAAGAATCAGGGCTGCCCTTCCATGAAGGGCTTATAAAAAACCGCTATGTGGGGCGCACTTTTATACAGCCCACTCAGAATATGAGGGAGAACAGCGTGCGCATGAAATTAAATGCGGTGGAAGAGGTGGTCAAGGGCAAACGGGTGATCATGGTCGATGATTCCATCGTGCGGGGCACCACCAGCAAGCAGATCGTGCAGATGCTTCGCGATGCCGGAGCAGCAGAAGTTCACATGGCAGTGGCCTCACCGCCTACCCGGTATTCGTGTTTTTATGGAATAGACACTTCCCGGAGGGAAGAATTGATTGCCAGCACCATGGCAGTGCCCCAAATCGAAGCCTTTATCGGGGCTGACAGCCTGCATTACCTGAGCATGGAAGGGATGTTCAATGCCCTGGAGGGCGGTTCGGCCAGCTTCTGCGCGGCCTGTTTTAGCGGTGCTTACCCGGTGCCCGTAAATGGGTACCATCCTGACTCTAGTTGCGGATAGATTTTTTATTGAGATGACGATTGGGGGAGAAATCCATGGATAAACCGGGCTGGGATTACAAGCAGGCCGGGGTGGATATTGACGCTGCCAGCACCTCGGTGGAGATGATAAAGAAATGGGTGGGAATGACCCGGCGCCCTGAAGTGATAAATGATATCGGCGCTTTTGCAGGTTTTTTTGCCCTTGATGCGGCCAAATACCGGGAACCGGTTCTGGTATCAGGCACAGACGGGGTGGGAACCAAACTAAAAATTGCTCAGATGATGGGTATACATGATACAGTAGGAATAGATCTGGTGGCAATGTGTGTCAACGACATTCTGGTACACGGAGCTGAACCTCTGTTTTTTCTGGATTATATCGGAGTTGGGAAGCTGCAACCCCAGATGATTGAAATGCTGGTCAAAGGGGTCAGTCTGGGATGCGTTCAGGCGGGCTGTGCCCTAATAGGCGGCGAGACTGCAGAAATGCCCGGTTTCTACAGCGAAGATGAATATGACCTGGCCGGTTTCGCGGTTGGGGTGGCGGACAGACATCGCTTGATCCAGGGCAGCAGGATCGAAGACGGGGATATTCTCATCGGTTTGCCCTCATCCGGTCTTCATTCCAACGGTTTTTCCCTGGCGCGCAAAGTCCTTTTGGAGCATGCGGGTTTAAAGCTTGCCGAGCGGCCCCAGGATCTGCGGCAGACCCTGGGGGAGACCCTGTTGGCGCCTACCCGTATTTATGTGAAACCGGTTTTGGAACTGTTAAAAAAAGTGGATATACATGGCATGGCCCATATTACCGGGGGAGGGATCGTGGAAAACCTGGCGCGGGTTTTGCCTGACGGTCTGGGCGCTTCTATTAACACCAGTGCCATGGAAATACCGGCTGTATTCAGCCTGATAGCTTCTTCGGGCAGAGTGGAGAGGGATGAGATGTATCGTACCTTTAACATGGGCATCGGTTTTATTCTGGTTGTGAGTCATACCGACGCCGACCGCACCCTGGAAAGTATGCGCGAACAAGGCGAAAAGCCCCGGATCATCGGTGAGGTGAGCCGTGAAACGGGAGGGGTTCGGTTGTTATGAGACGCTTGATGGAAGCCGGAAAACTGCGCCTGGGGCTTCTGGCCTCAGGGCGGGGAAGTAATTTTGACGCCATCATGGCGGCTATTATCCGCCAGGACCTAAACGCCACTATGGCTGTGGTAATCAGCGACAGCCCCGATTCGGCCGTCTTGCAGAAGGCTTCGGTCCGCAATGTACACAACTGCTGCATCAATCCGCGTCAATTCAAAGATAAAAGCGATTATGAAAGGCATCTGGTGGAACTACTGCAATCTGAAGCGGTTAACCTGGTGGTATTAGCCGGCTATATGCGTATGGTTGGCAAGGAATTTCTGAGTGCTTTTAAGAATCGGGTGGTCAATATTCATCCTGCACTGCTGCCTGCTTTTGCAGGGCTCAATGCCCAGCGTCAGGCCATAGATTACGGTGTGAAATACAGCGGCTGCACGGTGCACCTGGTCGATGAAGGCATGGATACCGGCCCGATCCTCATGCAGGCGGTGGTGCCGGTAACCCAGGACGATGATGAAAACAGCCTGGCTACCAGGATATTAGTTGAAGAACACAAACTTTACTGGCGCTGTCTGCAGATGATCGCCGAAGGACGGGTGTGGCTGGAGGGGCGCCGCGTTTTTATACGCTGAGCCCGGAAAAAGGCCGCAGCCTAAAAGTGGGAACATAAATTACAAACATGGCTACAGTATGGGGAGCGTAAAATATTGATAACCTTAAAGGGGGCTTATTGGTGACAAAAAGGGCATTGATCAGCGTCTCTGATAAAAGCGGGTTGATTGAATTCGCTCAGGGGCTTGAAAAACTGGGTTACGAAATTATCAGCACCGGCGGGACTTTCAAGGCTCTGCAGGATGCGGGGGTGAAGGTCGTTAAAGTGGCAGAGGTTACCGGTTTCCCGGAGATATTGGACGGGCGGGTTAAAACTCTGCATCCCAAAATACACGGCGGCATACTGGCCATGAGAAACAGCCGCCACCTGGCCGAGCTGGAGCAGAATCAGATTACACCGATAGATATCGTAGCTGTGAATCTCTATCCGTTTAAGGCTACCATAAGCAAACCCGGAGTCACCCTGGAGGAGGCCATCGAAAACATTGATATTGGCGGCCCCAGCATGGTTCGTGCCGCTGCCAAGAATTACCGCGATGTGGTGATCGTGACCAAACCTGACCTTTATCCGGTTGTATTGCAGCAATTGCAGAACGGCGGAGTGGATGAAGACACCCGCTTAAAGCTGGCCCTGGAGGCCTTTCAGCACACTGCCGGTTACGACGCTGTGATCAGCGCCTACCTGGCCAAGCTGGTGGGGAGCGATCTGGCCGACACCTACGTTTGTGCCGGCGAGAAGGTCTACGGGCTGCGCTATGGAGAAAATCCCCACCAACAAGCGGCTTTCTACCGGGACATGCTGCCCGGCAGCTGCGGCCTCCCCGATGCGGAACAGCTTAACGGCAAAGAATTATCCTATAATAATATCATCGATACCCAGGCCGCCTGGGATTTGGTCAGAGAATTCCAGCAGCCGGCCTGTGTCATCATCAAACATAACAACCCATGCGGCACCGCCCTGGGCAGCAGTTTAGCCGAGGCTTATGAGCGCGCTTTTGCCGCGGATCCGGTATCGGCTTACGGGGGCATCGTTGCCTTCAACGGCCGGGTTGACCAGGAAACCGCCCAGAAGGCCGCAGCCCTCTTCATGGAGGTCATCATCGCGCCGGATTATGATCATCAGGCCCTGGAAATCTTGAAGAAAAAAACCAACCTGCGCATATTGCGTTTGGAGATAAACCCCCCTGCGTCCTGGCAGGTCAAGAGCGTGGATGGAGGCTTTATCATTCAAGAATCTGATGAGGATAATATACAGGCCAGCGACCTTAAGGTAGTGACCACGGCCCAACCCAGTCCCGAACAAATCGAGGATCTGCTTTTTGCCTGGAAGGTATGCAAGCATGTTAAATCAAATGCCATCGTTCTGGCCAAAGCAAAGCAGGCCATAGGAGTGGGGGCAGGGCAGATGAACCGTGTGGGTTCGGCTCGCATCGCCGTGGAGATGGCCGGTGACAAGGCAATAAATTCGGTCTTGGCTTCAGACGCTTTTTTCCCGTTTAAAGACACGGTAGAAATCGCGGCTGCAGGCGGAGTTAAAGCTATTATCCAACCGGGCGGATCCATCCGTGATGAAGAGAGCATTGCGGAGTGCGACAAGCACGGCATTGCCATGGTTTTTACCGGGGTCAGGCATTTTAAACACTAAGACCTATTTACACCGCCGGATTTTATGGTATCCTATTAATCTATACCAGACAGCAAAGGGAAATACCCTGCACAGATTTATGTCAACCGATCATTTGGAATAGCTGATAAGGGGGGTACGTATGGGTAAGAAGATACTGGTCATCGGTCAGGGCGGTAGGGAGCACGCCCTGGTATGGAAGCTGGCACAGAGCGCAGAGGTCGAAAAGATCTATGCCGCCCCGGGTAATCCAGGGATGGCTGGGCTGGCCGAGTGTGAGGATATCGAGATTGACGACCTCAGCGAGATCCTGTATTTCGCCTGGAGCAAACAGATTGACCTGACCGTGGTGGGCCCGGAAGTGCCACTGATGGCGGGCATAGTGGAATTATTCCATGACCATGATCTGCAGATCTTTGGACCCACCTCTGCGGCCGCTCAATTGGAGGGCAGCAAGGTATTCGCCAAAAACCTCTTGCGCAAATACAACATCCCTACCGCCGCATATGAGGCTTTCGACAGCCTGGAACCGGCTCTGGAATATGCGCGGGGCTTCATAAGAAAAGGCCGGCGGGTAGTCCTGAAGGCTGACGGGCTGGCCGCCGGCAAAGGGGTTATCATAACATCAACCGAAGCGGAGGCTGAAGCCGCCCTGATAGGCATGATGCAAGAACACCAATTCGGGGCTGCCGGTGACAAGGTGGTTATTGAAGAATTTTTGGAAGGCGAAGAGGTCAGCTTTTTTGCCATCAGTGACGGCCAAAACTACATACCCCTCATAGCCGCCCAGGATCACAAACAGGTATATGATAATGATCAAGGCCCCAATACCGGCGGCATGGGGGCTTATGTCAACCCTCCGGTTTTTACGGAAGAACTTTGTCAAGAGGTCGTAAATAAGATCATCGAACCGGTAATCGCCGCTATGCAGGCCGAGGGCTGCCCTTATCAGGGGGTATTGTACGCCGGTTTGATGATTACCGCTGACGGACCCAAAGTTCTGGAGTTTAACTGCCGTTTTGGTGATCCTGAGACCCAGGCTATTATGCCCATGCTGGCCGGCGATCTGCTGCCTTTGCTGGAGGCCTCCGCGCAGGGAAACATCAAGGATATGGAGATAGAGTTGAAGCCGGGAAACTGTGTGTGTTTGGTATTGGCCTCAGGAGGCTATCCGGAAAGCTATCAAAAAGGATTCCCTATTGAAGGACTGGAGGAAGTAGATCAGGATACCCTGGTATTTCATGCCGGCACCGCCCAAAAGTACGGGCGGATAGTAACCAACGGGGGGCGGGTTTTGAATGTGGTCAGCAGCGGGGCCACAATCCGCGAAGCTGTGGAAAAGGTCTATAAGGAAGCGGGCAAAATCCGCTTTGATCATATGCATTACCGGCGCGACATCGGGCGTAAAGCATTATTGAAGGAGGACTAAGCCGTGGTCTGGTCCAGACAGATCGCATTACGCTGGGCCGTATTGCTAATCGGGGTGGGGATGCTGTTCTTTCTTCCCACCCGCGAGTTTCTCAAGACTACCTTTATGCTGGGTGTACCTTTTGTATTTGTTCTGGGGTACATGGTCAAGCAGCGCCGTGGTTCTCTGCCGCACCTGGCGGCCCTCTTGCTGCTGGCGGTTATCGGCTGCGGATATATTGTTATGCTGTACACCCTGCCGCAGCGCATAGAAGTGCGCCGTATCGTAATAGAGGGCAGCGACCTGCAGGGCCAGGGGCGGTATGAGGAAGCTATACAGCGCTACCGGGATTTGGAGGCCCTGGGCCGAACCCAGGATATGAATAAACGTATCGCCCAGGCCGAGAAAGAGGCCCATGCCGCCCAGACGCTGTCGCAGGCAGAGCAGCTCAACCAGGCCGGACAGCGCCAACAGGCCCTGGAGTTATTAAACAGTATCCCTGAAGGCACCAAGGCTGCGGCCCAGGCTGAAAAGCTAAAAAAAGAATGGGGAGGCTAGCCCGTAGTGATCACCCTGGAAGACGTCAAAAACAATCAGGCCGTACAGCGTTATATGCTGGTGGGCAATGATTATATCGGCGCCATCGGCGCCATTGAACATAGTGTCAATCATGCCGAGTTGGTTTCTCAACTGAGTCATGATATTCTGACCAAACTGGGTTTTCCGCAGCGCCAGGCGGAATTGGCGGCAATTGCCGGTTATCTGCATGATATAGGCAATCTTATCAATCGATATGGACATGGCATGTCGGGGGCTTTGATGGCCTTTCGCATTCTCCTGGATATGGGCATGGACCCTGAAGAGATCGCCATCATCATGGGAGCCATCGGCAATCATGAAGAACACGCCGGAGGCAGGAGCGTAAACAATATCGCCGCAGCATTGATTCTGGCTGACAAGTCCGACGTAAAACGCTCCCGGGTGAGAAAACGCGACTTTGCCGCTTTCACACCCCGGGACCGGGTCAATTACGCGGTTACCGACTCACATCTCGAAGTTGATGCGCAAAAAAAGATTATCAGTCTGAAAATAAGCATCGACATCGAAGTTACATCAGTAATGGAGTACTTCGAGATCTTTCTGACCAAAATGTTAATGAGCAGAAGGGCGGCGGAATATCTGGGATGTGAGTTTGAGCTGATGATAAATGACGCCAAATTATTATAGATAAAACAGGATATTGCATATACATCCGCAACACGAGGAGACAGCTATGAAAAACAGAGACGTTCCCAAGGGTTTGCGTGACATGCTGCCCGACGAGGTCAAGGTAAAAAGAAATATTGAAAAGAAAGCGGCCCGCTTATTTAGCAGTTACGGCTATCAAGAGGTTATCACTCCCACCTTTGAATTCCTGGAGGTGATTGAAAGCGGCGCCGGTAAAAATATACGCGGGGAATTGTTCCTTTTCATGGATCGCGAAGGGGGCATTCTCTCACTTCGGCCTGAGGTGACGGGTTCTATCGCCAGACTGGCCTCAACCCATCTTCGGGAAGTGCAGCTGCCCCAGCGCCTGTTTTATATCAGCAATGTATTTCGCCACGTAAAGCCCCACCTGGCCCAGTACCGCGAGTACTGGCAGGCCGGGGTTG
>DHBS01000015.1:26477-51412 GCA_002398825.1 Syntrophomonas sp. UBA4922
GAGTACTGGCAGGCCGGGCTTGAACTGTTAGGGGCGCCCGGACCCTGGGCGGACGCCGAGATCATCAATATCGCGGTCCGCCTCTTGCGCGACCTGGGTCTGACCCGGTTTAAAATCAGTATAAACCAGATAGGGATTTTTAATGCCTTGCTGGATGATAAAGCCTTATCAAGCGCAGAGCGCGAACAGATCCGTACCCTGGTAGAGAGCAAAGACCTGGTGGAGCTGAACCGGATCCTGGAAAATATGCGGGTAGAGGACGGATTGAAAGAGGCCATCGCCAGCCTGCCTGTTCTTCATGGCGGGCTGGAGGTCATAAAACGCATTCCCTATATAGAACGGAACCGGGCGGCTTCAGCTGCGGTTCAAGAATTGCTGCAGGTCTATGATGCCCTGGGACACTACGGGGTGCTGGATGATATTGTGATCGATCTCGGTGTGCTGCGCCGCCTGGACTATTATACCGGATTGGTTTTTGAGGGTTATTCTCCGGATTTAGGCTATGGTCTCCTGGGAGGGGGCCGCTATGACCGTTTATTGGAGCAATTCGGCTTTTCCTGCCCGGCTACCGGTTTTGCGGTGGGAATTGACCGTTTGGCCCTGGTCTTGAAATGCCGTGAGCCGGAGCCCCATCATTATCTGGTGGGTGGAACTGATCCGGGGCAGGTCTTGAAACGTTGCGGAGAACTGCGCCAGGCCGGGTTTGTGGTTGAGATGGATGTACTGGGGCGCAGCCGGGAAACCCTCCGCGAGGTGGTCGAGTCCAGGGAAAACTGGAGCCTGGAGTACCTCCATGACCAGGACCGTTTAGAAGTGACATCAGGACGGGGGGATTAACTTGGAACAGCAGTACCTAACGATTGCTTTATCAAAGGGCACTTTGTTGAAACCTACGGTGGCCCTTTTTGGAAAAGCCGGGCTGCCCGCCGAGGGTGTAAACGAAGACAGCCGCAGCATGGTGTTCGACTTTGAAGAGCCCATGATCAGATATATTATGTGCCGTCCCACCGATGTGCCCACTTATGTGGAACAAGGGGCTGCGGACCTTGGTATCGTGGGAAAAGACGTAATCGTGGAGCAGGGTAAAGATATTTTCGAGATGGTTGATCTGCAGTACGGTTACTGCCGCTTTGTGGTGGCGGTGCCGGAAGCCATGCGCTCAGCCAAACTCGCCGACCTCAATTACAAACGGGTAGCCACCAAATTCCCGGTGACAGCGGAACGGTTTTTCCGCCAGCAGGGGCTGCAGGTAGAGATTATTGAATTGCACGGCAACATAGAACTGGCCCCTCTGATGGGGCTCTCGGATATGATCGTGGACATCGTTTCCACGGGCCGCACCCTGCGTGAGAACAACCTAATTGAACTGGTAAAGATAATGGATTCAACTACCCGTTTAATCTGCAACCGGGTCAGTTATCGCACCAAATATGAGCTGATTCAACCCTTGATTGATAAACTGCAAACCCTGGTGAAAGGTGGTAATAATTAATGAAAATTAAACGGATCACAGCGCAAGACGAAACCCTGCGGCAATTTTTGGCAGCCGGCGAAGAAAGTCTGCAGGGTTACGAAGAACAGGTCAGGGCCATTGCAGAGCAGATCAAGGCTCGGGGGGATCAGGCCGTATTAGAGTATACTTGCCGCTTCGACGGCCCGGTAGACGAGTCCAATATGCTGGTCAGTGAAGATGAATTCGATGAGGCCTATGATCTGGTAGATGATGAATATCTTAATGCGATCCGCAATGCCATCGATAATATCACCGCCTTCCACAATCGCCAGTTGAAGAACTCCTGGATGGAACCGGATGAACGCGGCAATATTTTGGGACAATTGCACCGCCCTCTGCAGCGGGTTGGTATATATGTTCCAGGCGGAACCGCCGCCTACCCTTCCTCGGTGTTAATGAACGCCATTCCGGCCCAGGTGGCCGGTGTGCCCCAAATTGCCATGGTCAGTCCTCCGGACAGCAAGGGGAAAATGAACCCCTATACCCTGGTGGCGGCCTATGAGCTGGGTCTGGAAGAAGTCTACAAAATGGGGGGCGCTCAGGCTATTTTCGCTCTGGCCTGGGGAACCGGGAAGGTGCCCAAGGTCGATCTCATCAGCGGCCCCGGCAACATCTATGTAACCCTGGCCAAGAAGATGGTCTATGGGGATGTAAATATAGACATGCTGGCCGGACCCAGTGAGATTCTCATCATAGCTGACCAGCAGGCCGACCCGGCCTATGTGGCCGCCGACCTCATGTCGCAAGCCGAGCATGATGTTCTGGCTCGCAGCATTCTGGTCACACCGGATGCCGCCCTGCTGGATAAAGTGGAATCAGAGTTGGAGCGGCAGGTGATGAAACTGTCGCGGCGTGACATGATACTGGAGGCGCTGGAGAGAAACGGGGCGTTTATCATCACCCACGATATCCAGGAAGCCTGTGAAGTCGCCAATCTCATCGCTCCCGAGCATCTGGAATTGATGGTTGAGGCTCCTTTTGATCTGATCAGCCTGATACATCATGCGGGAGCAATATTTATGGGCAAGTATACCCCGGAGCCGGTAGGCGATTATTTTGCCGGGCCCAACCACATACTGCCCACCGGAGGTACAGCGCGCTTTTACTCCCCGGTGACAGTCGATACATTTACCAAGACTTCCAGCTTGATATACTACTCCCGCCAGGGTATCCAAGAAGATGCCGACCACATTATTAAACTGGCCACAGTTGAGGGACTGACGGCACATGCCAATTCGGTAAGGGTGAGGAAAGGGAGTGATTGATTATGGAAACTGTCAGGTCGGCCGAAGTGTTGAGAAAAACCAGCGAAACCGAGATTTTGCTGCAATTGGAGCTGGATGGAACCGGCAAGCATCAGGTGGATACAGAAATTCCCTTTTTCAGCCATATGCTGACCCTTTTTGCAGCCCACAGCCTGTGCGACCTGAAGGTGGCAGCCCGTGGCGATCTGGAAGTGGACGATCATCACTCGGTGGAGGATATAGGAATTTGTCTGGGGCAGGCCATCGCCCAGGCTATCGGCGCCAAACAGGGCATCAACCGTTACGGGGAAGCGACCGTGCCTATGGATGAAGCCCTGGTGAGGGTGGTTCTGGATCTTTCGGGGCGGGCCTGCCTGGTCTATGATGTAAGCCTGAACCGGTCCCAGATTGGACCTTTTGCCACTGAAAACGTGGCCGAGTTCTTTCGCGCGGTAGCCAACCACGCCGGCATGAATATACATATTGACCTTATCCGCGGGTCCAACAGCCATCATATAATCGAAGCGGTTTTCAAGGCTTTTGCCCGTGCATTTAAAGCCGCTATAACCCGCGAACCCCGAATAGAAGGGGTCTGGTCTACTAAAGGCAAACTGTAATAATCGGCGTATATTCTACAGGGGATGAGACTTTGATAACGATAATCGATTACGGCATGGGCAATCTGGGCAGTGTGCAGAATGCCCTGCACAAGTTGGGCTACAACTCGGAAATCAGCAGCGAACCCGGCAAGGTGATGGGGGCTTCCAAAGTGATCCTGCCCGGTGTAGGGGCTTTTGAGGATGCCATGGCAAACCTCACCGGCAAAGGGCTGGCTGATGCGCTCAAAGAGGTGGCAGCCCGGGAGGTGCCATTGCTGGGCATCTGTTTGGGGATGCAGCTGTTTTGCGAAGTAAGCGAAGAAAATGGGGTGCATCAGGGTTTGAACCTGGTTCCCGGGCGGGTTACGCGCTTTCAATTGCCCTCCAGTTACAAGGTGCCGCATATGGGGTGGAATCAAGTCGAACCGGTTGCTGACAGCAGGTTGTTTGCGGGTATCGACGCCGATAGCCATTTCTATTTTGTGCACTCTTACCATGTTAATCCCGGGGAGCCCAAATGGGTGGGAGCCTACTGTCAGTACGGCTACGATTTTGTATGCGCCCTGGAGCACCATAACCTGTTCGCAACCCAGTTTCATCCCGAGAAATCCGGGGAATTGGGCTTGAGGCTTTTACATAATTTCGCCCGGCTGTAGCGGTAATAAACAACCCCGGCCGGAGGTCTTCTTATTGCGGATTAAGGGAAGGCCGGCAGGGCTGTTCAGATATAATAATGACTGGCAGCGGAGGTTTAGAGTGATGATGATATATCCGGCCATCGACTTGAAAGATGGCCACTGTGTTCGCTTGGTTGAGGGGCGAGCCGATCAAAAAACAGTTTATTCCAGCGACCCCGGGCAGGTAGCCCGGGATTTTCAGGCGGCTGGAGCAGGCTATCTGCATATAGTCGACCTGGATGGGGCTTTTGAAGGCCTGCCTAAGAACCGGGCTGCCATCCGGGCTGTTGCTGCAGGGGTTGAAATCCCTTTTCAGGTGGGCGGCGGCCTGCGCGGCATAAAGGATGTGGAGCAGACCCTGAGTCTGGGGGCAGCGCGGGTTATTATTGGAACCAGGGCTGTGACCAGTCCCGATTTCGTTAAGGAATTATTGGATAGGTTCGGTCCGGAACGCATCGTCCTGGGAATAGACGCCCGGGATGGCAAGGTGGCGGTGCAGGGCTGGGTTCAAGTCTCTGATCTCGATGCGGTGGAATTCGGTCAAAGCATGCATGCCCTGGGTATTCGCACTGCGGTCTATACCGACATCAGCCGGGACGGAAAGCTTAACGGCCCTAATGTAGAGGCCATCAGAATCATGCTGGAACAGACCGGGCTGCGTATCATCGCTTCCGGGGGCGTTTCCAGTCTGGAAAATATCAAGGCCCTGCAGGCCCTGACCCCTTGGGGAATGGATGGCGCCATAGTAGGCAAGGCTTTATATGACGGCAAACTGGATCTGGGCCAGGCGCTGGCTCTGGCCAGGGCAGGCGCTTAGAGGGGGATTGGAGATGCTGGCAAAAAGGATTATCCCCTGTCTTGATGTTCACCAGGGCAGGGTGGTTAAAGGCATAAACTTCGTTGACCTGCGGGATGCCGGTGATCCGGTCAAGTTAGCCGCCTTCTATGATAAGGAAGGCGCCGATGAACTGGTTTTCCTGGACATCAGTGCTTCCCATGAACAGCGCAAAACCATGATTGAAGTGGTCAGGAATACCGCCCGGGAGGTGTTTATCCCCTTTGCCGTGGGCGGCGGCATCAGCAGTATCGATGATATACGCAGCCTGCTGACGGCCGGAGCTGATAAGGTGTCGATCAATTCGGCCGCAGTACGCGATCCGGGTCTGATTTCAGATGGGGCGCGGCGTTTTGGCAGCCAGTGCATAGTGGTGGCCATCGATGCCCGCCGCCGCAGCGAGGCGGAAGGCTGGGAGGTCTTCATCAACGGCGGTAAAATACCGACCGGGATGGATGCGCTGCAATGGGCCAGACAGGTTGAAGCCCTTGGCGCTGGAGAGATCCTCCTGACCAGCATGGATAAAGACGGCACCAAGGACGGTTATGACCTGGAATTGACAGCCGCCATCAGCGACCATGCCGGGATACCGGTCATCGCTTCGGGGGGCGCCGGCAATCTGGAGCACCTTTACGAGGCCGTGCATGACGGACACGCCGATGCGGTGTTATGCGCTTCCATTTTTCACTATCGTGAATATACCATAAGAGAGGCCAAACAATTCTTGAGGGACAAAGGAGTTGCAGTACGAAATGATTGAGCAGATCAACTTTGAAAAACAAGGCGGCCTGGTGCCGGCCGTGATTCAGGACGCCACAACCGGTCAGGTGTTAATGGTGGCCTATATGAACGAAACCGCCCTGCAGAAGACCTTGGATACGGGAAAAACCTGGTTCTTCTCCCGCAGCCGGCAGCGTTTATGGATGAAGGGCGAGACTTCCGGCCATGTACAGGAGGTCGAAGAAATCCTCTTTGACTGCGATCAGGATTGCCTGTTGATAACAGTCCGTCAGATCGGCGCGGCTTGCCATACCGGGCATTATAGCTGCTTCTACCGCAATA
Organism: Syntrophomonas sp. UBA4922; assembly: GCA_002398825.1. Taxonomy (GTDB): domain Bacteria; phylum Bacillota; class Syntrophomonadia; order Syntrophomonadales; family Syntrophomonadaceae; genus DTU019. The sequence goes on from DHBS01000015.1 coordinate 32,408, forward strand.
TTGAGGGAGAAGAAGTGTTATCCCAGGTTTTCAATGTGGAGGAATGGTTTCGCCCTGGTTTGGAAGGCCCCGGGGTGCTTTTTGAATTAATTGACGTGATTCGCGAACGGCAGCTTACCATGCCGGAAAACTCCTATACCAGCTATCTGTTCAGTAAAGGTCTGGATAAAATCCTCAAAAAGATCGGCGAGGAAAGCGCCGAGGTCATCATCGCCGCCAAAAACCGGGAAAAAACCGAAGTAGTATACGAAGCCGCAGATTTAATATACCATCTCCTGGTCCTGCTGGTGGAGCAGGGAGTAGAATTGAGCGACGTTTTTGCCGAACTGAGGTCACGGCGTTAACCAGTCTGTTTGGCTCTATCCGGTTTAGGCTGGTTTTTTTTGTGTGGATAAATCTTTACTTTTCTAATGCTGTTATCCAGCATTTCTACAACTTCCAGACTTACGTTCTCCAACCCGATGCAGTCGCCTACCTGTGGGTAGCGGCCCAGGCGTTCCAGTATGAAGCCGGCCAGGGTATTGTAGGATTCATCATCGGTCACCCCGAGGTGAAACCTACCAGCGGCATCATCAATATGCATACGCCCGCTGACCAGGTAGGTGCCGTCGGCCTGCTTGACCACCTCAGGCTCTTCAGCATCGAACTCATCCTGAATATCCCCCACCAGAACCTCCAGAACATTATCCATGGTCACGATACCAGAGGTGCCTCCATATTCGTCAATCACCGCGGCGAGATGCTGGTGATTTTTCTGGAAGTCAGTCAGCAAGCGATCCAGGGGCATAAATTCCGGAACATACATAATCGGCCGGGATATATCCTGAATGCTGGCTGTGTCCGGATCCATATAGAGCAGGTCCTTGATGTGGACCAGACCGATCACCCGGTCGGGACTGCCTTCGCAAAGGGGATAACGGGTATGCTGAGTCTGCCGTGCTATCTCAATATTCTCTTTCAACTCCAGGCGGGTGTCCAGAAATACCACTTCAGTCCGGGGTACCATGATTTCCTCAGCAGTAGTCTCCTCAAACAGAAATACATTCTGTAAAAGCTCCTGTTCATTCTCGTTGATCTGCCCGCCTCTGAAACTCTCGGCGATGATCATGCGCAATTCTTCACCGCTGTGGGTCATTTCGGCCTCGCTGCTCAACTGAATACCCATCAGGCGCAAGGTCTGGTTGGCGGTTCCATTGAGCAGCAACACCGCCGGGTAGAAAAGGGTGTAAAACACCCGCATCGGTAAAGCCAGCCATAAAGAAAGGGACTCGGCCCTTTGTATCGCCAGTGATTTGGGGGCCAATTCCCCGAACACCACATGTAAAAAGGTTATAAATCCGAAAGAGACCACAAAACTGATCGTGTGAGCCAGAGCCGGTGAAATAAGCCCCCATTTATATAATACCGGGGTCAGCAGGGCGGCCACCGCCGGTTCTCCCAACCAGCCCAAACCCAGACTGGCCAGAGTGATTCCCAGCTGGCTGACTGACAGATAAGCATCCAGTTTGTCGATACAATCCTTGGCCAGCCTGGCCTGGCGGTTGCCCTCCTCAGCCAGCTGAGCCAGCCTGGTGGGACGCACTTTGACAAAGGCAAACTCGGCAGCCACAAAAATACCGTTGAGAACAACCAGCAACAGAGCCAGTGCAATTTTCAGAATAGCGTAAATCATTGCAGTGTCTATCAAATAATAATACCTCGCTTTTAAGCCTCATATTTAATATGTGCCTTCAATAAGGACCTCATGCCCATCGTCCGGCCTGTTTAAAGCAAATCATCGCTTCTTTAATTGGAAACAGATGACTTAATACCATTATAAAGGATAAAACCTCCAATTAATCCATTATTGGCACCAATAACTAAAACAAAGAATATTTTATTAAAGAAGATGGATAGCTGGTAATTATGAAAGGTGGTGGCAGAACGTGCCGGGTGAGTCATTAGCAGAATACGGTATCGCCTTTTTCGCAGTGGCGGGCTTGGTTTATCTGTTTGCCCAGATGATCGGTTTGTGGGTTCAGAGAGGAGAAAAGGCCGATATGGCCAAAACGGTCGTCGCGATAACAGAGGTGATCGAAAATAATACCGAGGCCTTAAACCGACTGGAGAATATGATCGGAGTAACTTTGACCCGGCAGGAAGCCAAGTTGGATGAGTTGGTGGCCTACGCGCGACGGGAGAAACGGTTATGAACAATAACGGAGCAGAACCCGGGTTAAACGATAAAGTCTGCGTTCCCAGCTTCTATTCACGAGCAGATGAATTCAGTTTTAAGGATCTCCTGGCGATATTTTTCTCCAGTGGATTTTTCTATATCTGTTATCAGGCTCTGGGCGACCCCCAGGCATTGGAACTGGTAAAAGCAGTCGGTTATCTGATGGCAGTAATCCTGGGTGGATATTTTGGCCAGGAAATAACCAGTACACTGGTAAAGGAAAAGCTCATGGCGCAGCGTAAGGCAGTATCTTCGCCAAAGAACGATACAAGGCCATAGGGCTACCTTTAGCTGTTTTTTAAACGGACTTATTATAAGGAGGGAGTAAAATGGACACAGCTTTAATTAATCTGGCCTATAGTTTTCTATCCCTGGTGATACCGGTGATAGCTGTTATGGTGGTGGAGCTCATTAGAAGGTATCTGGGGCTGCAGAAAATGGCTCAGGTTAACGAAGCTATCACCAATAAGAAAGCATTGGCTTTAATAGCGGTCCGTTTTGCAGAACAGACTTACCAGGATCTGCATGGAGAAGAAAAGTTTAATAAAGCGGCGTCATGGTTGGCCGAACAAGTAGACCAGTACGGGTTCAACGTTAGTGAAACCGAAATAAAAGGCCTCATTGAAGCGGCCTTGCGCCAGTTGAAGGACGAATTTGCCTCTGAATGGCATAAACAGCTGCAGTAAGGGATCACCTATTAAGAAAAAGAAAGCATTCACAACGTACTTGTTTTATTGACTTTGATCCGATTACTACATTATTATAAAATTACCAGGAAGTTGTAGCCTGGAACACCCTGGAAGTTCTGATGGCACTGAGAAAATAGGCCCGGATAAAATCTCCACACAGAGGTCGCAATGTAGTTTTTGGAAAGGCAAGTGCCGATAGATAACTGCAATGTAGGCGAGGTGTAACCGGTTTAGACCGGGAGATACTATGAATGTGTGGGAGGATCGGGTAAACCTCATCGAGGTAAACAGTATGCTTGACTGACATTGCTGTCAAGAGCACTGTTAGCAATCAGAAGCAGGCCGCAGTTGTTGCCAGACAATGCGTATCCTGGGACCGGGGTGACAAAACAAAGGAGGATCACCTCTCTTGTACAACTACACAACGTAGGAAGGCCGGCGGGCACGAGAGTGCATATGCTGGCCTTTCTATTGCCTGTTATGCCGATCGGGTTATGTGTATCAGAATAAGTTATCTCATTCGGACAGCAACAACCCGGAAGCTTATTTTATTCAGTTCTGTGAAGATGATCGCTCAGGGCTCGGCACAGTGCGGGGCCCGAACATTACATGCAGCTATAAACAGTCAAAGCGGACGGCTTGAGGGGAGCCGCCCGCTTTAACTGTTTATAGCAAAATGAAGGGTTATGGTGCTCTATGTCCGGGAACGCTCAAGTTGTTAGCGAAAGTAATTTCCCTCTGTTTGATGGGACGCAACATGCTAAGAGCCTCATGCAGAGGAGAGTAGCGCAGTAAGGCGGTAGCCAGTTCAATTGTGCCTAATACCCCGCACATGGTTCCTGCCCATCCGGTTACAATTTGACTGCCGGACAGAAAGTATAGGATTAAGCAAGCCGCATAGCGCATGATTACTTCTTTCCGATTTAACATAACGTGGTTCACCCGCTTTCTTATTCAGGTCGAAACTAAAAGAAACATAATCTTTATGCAAACTGGCGCGTGACATCTGCCAGTTCCATAAAGGCATTTTGCATGGTTGTATCCTGATACAGGTCACTTATAGCGCTATAAGTGGAAATCAGCACCCCGTTAACACAAGCTTCCAGATTTCCGGAAGGGGTTTTGCCTTTAATCGCCGACATTAATACAGCGTGGATGTGCTTTTCGAAATTGATCATTATCCTGTTAAAAAACGGCATAATCATGCGGGTTTCCTGCTCTGGCACAGGATCCTCAATAATCGGTCCGCCATTATCATAAAAATAGATCAGTAATTGATTAAGGTTGGCCAGTCTCAGCACATCAACCTGGCGCTTGCCTTCAAGCTGTTTCTCAGCTAGATCTTTACAAAGATCCTTGTCCGGCCACTGATTTAAACTAGCCAATTCGAGGTATCTGGATTCAATGTAATGCTGCAGTGTAGTGCCTAATGAATAAACATCGTTAACATTTCGGGGGCATTGGCCTATCTTGCCCAGTGTGCCGAAGACTTTGACATCAAGGCCCGGCTCCTTTTTAACCGCTACCTGTTTCGGCTTGTCAGCTGTTTTCGCGGCTGCTTGTTCCATGGCTTTCACTGATCTCCCTCCTTTCAGGTTTATTCCTGCCTGGTATGTCCAATTTCGTTGCAACATCACATCATGACGAGTTAGAATTCCGGGTTACTACCGACTGATTTGTTATTTGCCAATCAATTAAGCAATTTGCGTGCCACCTTGACATTCTTTGTGAAAGAAATAATTAAAACGAGGTGTAAAGTCCCAGATTTAGGCATTTGTCTGTGAAACCTGTAACAAGCAGATGCCATACAGAATCATCGATGGTGTAGTAAAAGTGTTGCGGATATATCCGGCCGGAACAAGCATGATACAGTTATGGAACAATAGTGACTATATCTGGCAATAAAATAACTGCTGAGTGTTTGACACCCAGCAGTCACGCGAAAAGTCTTAAGAATTAATTGTAATGGGGCAAAGTTTTAGAAGGAAGGCACACAACTGCCTGCATAGTTATCCTCCAGGAATTTCTTGACTTCTGGAGATTGCAGGGCTTTGCCAAGTTTTACGATGGCTTCTTTGTCTTTATCCGCCGGTCTCACCGCCAGAACATTGGCGAACGGTGAATCCTTGGGCTCTGAGAAAATGGCGTCGGTCACCGGATTGAGATTGCCTTCCAGGGCATAGTTGCTATTGATGACGCAGATATCAGCATCTTCAAGGGTTCTGGGCAGCATAGCCGCATCCATGGCGATGATGGCTATTTTCTTGGGATTCTCAATAATATCATTTTCAGTTGCGGTTACCCCTGCTCCCTCTTTAAGAGTGATCAATTTAGCCTGCTCCAGCACCATCAAAGCCCGGCCGCCATTAGTGGCATCATTAGGAATGCCTACTTTGGCGCCAGTGGTCAGTTCATCCAGATTCTTTATTTTCTTGGAATAGACTCCCATGGGCTCATTGTGCACCTTGACTGTCCACACTAAATCAGCATTATTCTTGGCATTGTAATCGTCCAGATAAGGAATGTGCTGAAAAAAGTTGGCGTCAATTTGTCCGTCTTTCAAGGATGGATTCAATAATACATAATCTGTAAACACCTTGATTTCCAGGTCAACATTTTCCTTGGCCAACAGGGGCTTGACCACTTCCAGAATCTCGGCATGGGGTTTTGCAGTAGCCCCGACCACCAGCTTGGTTGCGGCTGGCTGCGCGTTTTTGTCACCCTCTGCTGCAGGCTGTTGATTGCTGCATCCTACCACACTGGTGAGCAGCAATAAAAGGCATGCAATAAGTATTAAGCCTCTCTTCATGTAGTTATTACCTCCTCTTGTTAATGATCCGGGCTGCCATTCCGTCACCCGCGATTTGAATACACTGAACAAATAGAATAAGTACAATGACGGTAGCCCACATGATTAAATCCTCATAACGCTGATAGCCGTAGTAATAAGCCAGCGTTCCCAATCCACCTCCTCCCACTATGCCAGCCATTGCCGAATAACCTACCAGGTTGATGGTGGTTATGGCGACTCCTAGAATAATAGAGGGCATGGCTTCAGGGATCAACACCTTGCTGATGACCTGCCAGGCATTGGCTCCCATTGACACAGCCGCCTCAATCAATCCCCAATGAATCTCCTTCAAGGAGGTTTCCACCATGCGTGCTACAAAAGGTATTGCGGCCAGGGTCAGCGGCACCATGGAGGCGACCGTACCTATAGGGGTTCCCACCACCAGGCGGGTAAAGGGGATTACCAGGATTAAGAAAATGATGAAGGGTATAGAACGAGTAGCATTAACAATAACGCCCAGAATATAATTGACCCATTTATTCTCCAGAACATGGCCCGCCTCAGTGGTAACCAGAATCACTCCCAGGGGCAAACCCAGCAGATAGCTGAGAGCGGTGGATATCAACACCATATACATCGTTTCCCAGGTGGCTGTCAGCAGTTTTTCCGCGATCCAGGAGTTTTCAGCCCAAAAGGTGTTTAACACCGTATTGGCAGTTAAACCGAATGCATACATCATCATTTATAACACCTCTATATCCAGACCGTTATTTTGCAGGAACTGCATGGATTGATGTACCCCTTCCCGGGATCCTATCAATTCCAGGGTCAGGTGCCCAAAGGGAACATCCTTGACCCGGTCGATATTGCCGTGCAATATGTTGGCATCCACATCAAACCTCTTAATCATGGCTGAAATAATGGGATCACCGGCGGAAGCCCCGATAAAAGAAACCCTGATCAGTTTGGAAAACTTGCTGCCGTGCTCTTTCAAGAGATCATGTTTATATTCTTCAGGGTCATCTTTATTAATGATGGCCTTGATAAAGCTTTGCGAGGTCGGGGTGCCGGGATTGGAGAAAATGGACAGCACGTCGCCCACTTCCTCGATCCTGGAATTATTGATCACCGCTACCCGGTCGCAGATCTGCTTGATTACGTTCATATCATGGGTGATCAACAGGATGGTGAGGTTAAGCTGTTGGTTTATATCCTTCAAGAGCTTCAATATGGAACGGGTGGTTTGCGGGTCCAGTGCCGAGGTAGCCTCATCGGACAATAGAATTTTGGGGTCATTGGCTAAGGCCCGGGCTATGCCGACCCGCTGTTTCTGACCGCCGCTAAGCTGATCCGGATAAACCTTAGCCTTATCGACAAGACCCACCATCTCCAAAAGCTGGTTGACTCTGTCCCGGGCTGCTTTGGCGGGAACCTGGGCAATCTCCAGAGGGAACATGATATTGTCGAAAACAGTCCGGGAAGAGAGCAAATTAAACTGCTGAAAAATGATGCCGATCTTCTGCCGGGCTGCCCGCAGTTCTTTCTGTTTTAAAGCGGTGATATCCTGGCCGTCCACTATTATTGAACCCTGAGTAGGCTTTTCCAGCATGTTTATGCACCTGATCAAAGTGCTTTTTCCAGCACCGCTCAAGCCGATGATACCGAAAATTTCTCCCCGATTTATAGATAAGCTCACATCATCTAAAGCCACTATGTCTTGATGAGCGGTATGATATATCTTGGCTAGATTCTTGATCTCAATCAAAAAGACGTCCTCCCAACAAACAAAAGGCCTCTTTGTCTAATGCAAAGAGGCAAGATGACTAATTCTCATGCTTATCTGCCAGACATTTCATCTGCAGGAGTTAGCACCATTGCCATTAATTGGCTGGTTGCCGGGCGTCATAGGGCCTGTCCCTCGGCCGCTCTGGATAAGAATAATTATGTGCTTATTTTAAACTCAATTAATCTTAGCATAGCGGTCTTTATCGCGTCAATGAACCTGTGCATACTGTGTGCAGGAATGCTGGTTTTTCACGGTCTGAACATAACCGCTCCGGCTCGCGATAAGAGCTGGGCCTAAACAACCGGTGCTTCAATCCCGGCTATCTATATAATGAATATCAAAAAGCCGGCCCTGAAGAAAAAGCGGGCCGTCTTGCTGCATTTATCATTAGAATCAAAAAAAGGAGGCTCTCCTCCTTTCTATTTCCATGGTGCGGATGAAGGGACTCGAACCCCCACGGTGTTACCCGCCAGATCCTAAGTCTGGTGCGTCTGCCAATTCCGCCACATCCGCAGATTAATTTGTACCTGAGTATTATACCTTGATTGTGCATTTATTTCAACTGAAGCCCTTTAAGGCGGTCATATAATGGCGACCGGCTCCAAAACGCTCGGACCTCTTCCAATTCGGCCGCGGATATTAAAGTGCTAACATATAATGCTGATTGGCATTTTGTCAAGATATTTTTTGCCGGGGCATTTGCATTAAGCCAGGATATGTCTATAATTAAAAGTGATATAGTTTCCAGGAATAATAAAAGGAAAGGAGAGAAAAGTGAATATTTGGATTACGCTGTCTCCCATTGTGGTGGTTTTGATCGCAGCCATCTACTTCTTTTATGCGGTTCGCAAGCGTGATAAGAAGAACGAGATCAAGAAGCAGATCATGGCCAGCGGAGACAGAGGCGAGCACAAGGTTCGCGCGGTTATGGGCAGCCTGGAAAGCCCAAAATCTAGGTATCAGGTTTTTCACAACATCAGACTGGGTCCTGATTCGGAACACACGAATGAATATGACACAGTAGTTGTCGGCCCTAATGGAATATTTCATATCGAGACCAAAAACTATGGTGGCGAACGGGGCGGAATTATCGACATCGACAGCAAAGACAACTGGATTCTTCACAAGAAGAGTGGCTATTCAAAAATGATAACTAATCCGATAGGCCAGGTTGATTCACACGAATACAGACTGCGCGGATTTTTAATGAAGGTAGTAGGAGTTAAGAATCTACCCACTCAGGGTATCATCGTCCTATCCTGCGACAATATCACTTTACGGCAGAATCAGAAAAAGAAGCTAGAAGTCCCGATTCTAGGCCGGCATCAACTGGTGGACTATATCAAGAATTACCGGCAGGGGAGTGTGGTAATATACCCCCGCACTATAAAAAAGATATGTCGCAAGATAGAGAGCATGAATCAGATGGCTAAAGCCAATTAGGTATTGCAGGCTATTACATAATGACCTGCAGCACAGCCGCTTGGTAGGGCGGTAGTTTCTTAAACAAATCTGGGTTCACCGCTAGCAGCAGCCTGACCCATGAGGTCAAAAGCGGTGGATTGGAAAAAAGTTGTGGATTAGCAACAGAATAATCCGAGGGGAGAGAGTACTCTCCCCTTTTTTTGCGCTCAGAATGAATGACCGCGGTTCTGGATAATCTAAATTTATAATCAAGCTGATTTTATTGGAAAACCTGTATAATGAGGTGACCTTATGAGAACCTGCCGTTATTATAAACCTGCAATCCTGCTGTTGTTATTGCTATTCATGACTGCTATGGCCGGTTGTTCTAAAAAGGGGGCGGAACAGAAGCCGCAGGGGGAAAACACTCAAACTGAAACTAAAGAGCCTGAAAGCTTCGCCCAGATTGTGAACGAGACCGATGCTCTGATCATGACCATTGGCCAAAAAGTAAATTTTGTCGAGATGCCGGCCCAGCAACAACAGCAGGGCGGGCAGACTGCCGCCGGTTCGCAGCCGATGCAACAGCAAGGCCAGCAGGATCAGCAGCAGGCAGGGCAACAGGGACAAGAGCAGGGCACCCAGCAGAGCGGTCAGCAAAATCAGGAACAGCAGCAACAAAACGGCCAGCAACAGCAGCAGCAACAACAGGGTCAACAGGGACAGCAGCAAGACCAACAGCAGCAAGGACAGCAAAACAACCGCCAACAATCAACTGTTCAGGCCAACCAACAGAGTACGAATAATTGGACAAAAGAACAAGAAAGCATCAAAAAAATCAATCAACAGTGGAACAGCCTGGAGCCGGAAGCTATAAGAGCGGGATTGAATCCGGAAATCAGAGATAAGTTTGAAAAAACCATGGAAGAACTCACCATGAATATCAGCGACCGGAAGGCGAAAGAAAGTCTGCTGGGCGCAATAGAGTTATACCACTCCTATTCAGATATGGCTGCGGTGCTTAAATCCAAATTACCTCCGCCGTATTATCGCGTGAAATATGAAGTTATGATGACCGCAGCCCTTGCCAATGGATTGCAATGGGATGCGGCCCAGCCGCATGCCAGCAGCCTGACCCAGCAATGGGAGATGCTGAAGATGAAGGATGAAGGCAAGAATAGCGAAACTTTCACCAAAACTGAGTATGCTCTGACAGATGTAAAGCGTGCGGTTGAACTGAAACAAAAACAGCTGGTGTTGATAAAAACCGAGATCGCCATGCAAAACCTGGAGGATTTGAGGAAAAAGCTCACTGATAATAAAGGAGGGGGCCAGAATGGCGGTCAGAGCTCAGCACAACAAAGCCAGTAGCCCGAGCAGGGTCCGGGACAATAAATAAGCCCGGGCTCTGCTGCGAACTTCGTCCATGAATTTGATGATCCATTGACCAGGCCGGGCTACTGTTTGAAAATTACTAGGGTGGAAGATTCTTGAATTGCCCGCAAGTCAAGAACCTTCCCCACTTGCCTCCGTCAGGCCATCTGCGTTAGCCGCAGATGGCCTGACGTTTTTAGGCCATAAACCAGCGGTTCAAAAAAGAGAAAACAATTTGTTGAACTTGGATAGCTTCCAGCCAGGCTGTGAGGAATTCCAGCATCAGCAGCGCCCCCGGCACTCGCGGAAGTCACATATATTTTTTAAGGCCTTCCATTGATCTCCTCCCCGGAACGATTTGTGAATTAATTAACAATAACCCCGATATGGCGGGGATTTATGATGGTGCAAATTATTTTTTTCACAATTTACTGGAAAGTGGCATAGAAATTGCTTGTTTAATCATTAAACAAAATAAATTTTCAGCAACACATGCAGTACCAAAGGAGGCAATGTAATGGACTTCATACTTAACGAAGAGCAGGAAATGATGAAACGAATGGCTCATGAGTTCGCTGCCAATGAAATTGCACCTTATGCCAGCGACTGGGATCACAACCACGTCTATCCTCAGGCGTGCCTTGATAAAATGCACGAACTCGGTTTCCTGGCCATTGGCGTACCCGCCGAATACGGCGGACCTGGACTGGATCACCTGACTCAGAATATAGTTGCAGAGCAAATTGGCTGGGGTGATGCCGGAATTGCGACCATTCTGGTGGGAAGCACCTTATTGGCTACCGATCCCATTCATGCTGCCGCTAATGAAGAACAGAAAAAGGAATGGTTTGGCCGCATGGTCAACGGCGAACTGGCCGCCTTCTGCCTGACCGAACCGGGCGCCGGCTCGGATGCCGGCGGTATTTCCACCCGCTGCAAAAAGGTCGGCGATGAATATATCTTGAACGGCACCAAGCAGTTTATAACCAACGGCGGTACTGCGGGAATGTACCTGGTTATAGCCACTATGGACAAGAAGCTGGGTTCCAAGGGAATGTGCGCTTTTATGGTTGACCGCGATACCCCCGGGATCTCGGTGGGCAAAGTTGAAGATAAGCTGGGAATCAGGACTTCGAATACCACCGAGGTCATATTTGAGGATGTTAAAGTTCCGGCCAAAAACCTGCTAGGCAAAGAAGGACAGGGCTTTTACATCGTAATGAAAACCCTGGATCTCTCCCGGGCCAGCATCGGGGCATGTGCAACCGGTTTAGCCCAGCGCTGCCTGGATGAGGCCCTGGCTTATGCGCAGATGCGCACCCAATTCGGCAAACCGATCTCCAGCTTCCAGGCTATTCAGTTCAAGCTGGCTGATATGGCCATGCGTGTTCAGGCTTCGCGTTTACTCTATTATGAAGCCTCTTCACTGCAGGATATGAATGTGCCCCGTTTCAGCAAAGCTGCTTCCCTATCCAAGGGATTTGGCGGCGACACCGCTATGTACTGCGCCTTAGAAGCAGTGCAGATTTTCGGGGGATACGGTTATACCCGGGATTATCCGGTGGAGAAATTGATGCGCGACGCCAAGATATTCCAGATATATGAGGGCACCGCTGAAGTCCAGCGGATAGTCATAGCCAATGACCTTTTGAAAGGTTAATCTCGTATACAGGGTACGCCAGGTTGGAATCAGACTCTCCGGCAAGCCCTTTTATATGATAGATGGCTTTTACTGCCGACCTTTTGCGGACACAAGTACAAGCAGAGTGCGGCCACCAAAGGAGGAGACCGTGGCGGAGTGGCTGTCAGTCTCGCTATTATTACCCTCATCAATATCCTCATGGATTTGAAATAAAGCGAAACCCAACCAAAATGAAGGCCAGCCCAATTGATTTGATCAATGAGGCTGGCTTTCTTCCGGTGGGGATGAAAGAAAACTTCAGCCTGCATAATATTATTGATACCCAAATTTGTCTCCAGGATCTATAATGTTTTAATAGCCCTAGACTTTTAAATTGACAGGGGGTTGCGATGTCAAAAGTTGCGATTATTCATTGCGATGATTATGAATATGATAAAGTGAGATCCGCAGTAAACCGAGGCCTGGAACTTCTGGGCGGGGTGCGGCAATTTGCCCGCCCCGGGGAAAGAATACTCATTAAGCCCAATCTGCTGGCTGCAGATCCCCCGGAAAGATGCGTGACAACTCATCCCGCCGTCTTTGAGGCAGTGGCGGGGGCGTTTTTGCAGCATGGAGTACAGCTGTCGTACGGTGACTCTCCGGGTTTTGGAGGTCTGAACAAAGCTGCTCAGAAATCAGGCCTGGCTATGATTGCCGCTAAAATGGGCATTGAAACCGGTAATTTCGAAGTGGGCGAGCGCCTCATTTTTAATGAAGGCATCCAGAATAAAAGTTTCGTGATTGCTCAAGCTGCCGCCCGTGCCCAGGGAATAATCAGCCTCCCCAAACTCAAGTCTCACGCTTTGACCACTTTGACCGGCGCCATCAAAAACCAGTTCGGCTGCATCCCCGGACTCCTCAAAGGGGAGTATCATGCCAAGCTGACCGAAATGAAGCAATTCGCGACTATGCTGGTGGATCTGACCGGCTGCTTAAAACCGCGGCTTTACGTTATGGACGCGATTATGGCTATGGAAGGCAATGGCCCCCGCAATGGCAAACCCAGAAAAATAGGGGCATTATTATTCAGCTCTGATCCGGTAGCGATCGACGCTACCGCAGCCAGAATGGTCGGGTTGCTTCCGGACAGCCTGGAGATGATACGAATCGGCCAGCAATACGGCCTGGGCAGGATGGATAAAGAGGCCCTCACCCTTTTGGGAGATGCCCTGGCCCCGCTGGTAATCACGGATTTTCAGCTGGCTCATGCCCGGACCATGGCCAGATTGACCAATAACCGTGTTCGCAACGCCATAGTAGAGCGGCCTGAGATACAAGAAGAAAAATGCATTCGCTGCGGGATCTGCATACAGGTTTGTCCGGCCGCTCCCAAAGCTATACAATGGACAGATGAGGATGAGGACGGAAAGCCCGGCGGCGGCAAGCCGCCGTATTACGATTATGACCGCTGTATCCGCTGCTACTGTTGTCAGGAGCTATGCCCCGAAGGCGCAGTTATTTTGCGTACCCCTTTTTTAGGCCAGGCATTTAATCGCTTAAAACCGCCGGTGATATAATATGTTGCTCATAGCTGATTTCATAGGAGGTTGTCGTGTTAATAAGAGAAGCCAAACTGTCCGACGCAGCCAAAATTGCCCGAGTAAATGTGGATACCTGGAAAAGCACCTACCAGGGAATACTGCCTCCGCCACAGCTGGCCCTGGTCACATTTCCTGACCGCAAGCATTACGCCCGGGAAATCATTAAGTCTGCGGATAAAGACATCGTGGTGGCGGAAATAGAGAGCGGCAAAATAGTGGGTTTTGCCGCCTTTGGCCCCGAGCGCGCAGGCGGTTTGCCCTTTAAAGGCGAATTATACGTGATTTATGTTTTAAAATCTTTCCAACGCAAAGGCATAGGCAGCCGGCTGTTGGCGGCGGTGAGAAAAAAGCTTTTGGAAAAGGGCATACACTCTTTTATGGTTTGGGCTTTGCACGACAATCCCTACCAACGGTTTTATCAGACTCTGGGAGGCACCATAGTGTATACCAGAACCCTGGATATCGAGGGTTTTAAAACTCTGGAACGGGCCTATGGCTGGTGGGATATTACTACTATGTTCCAGGAAAATCAGTACCGCAATCACATGCTATAAAAAAACAACATGGTATAACAATTTTCCGCAATAGTAAAATTTTCACAACCACTATATTCCCAATGACCTTGTTAGGTTATTCAGTTATAATAATGCTAATCATCTTTTAAGCTCTGCAAAGGATACCTGATAACATCATTTCGCACCAGAAGTAATACTATCGGGCTTAAAGTTGAAAGGCAATCATTGTAGAGAATATAAGGTGGAGGTGATCTTGTTTTGTCAGAATGGCGCTATGACTTTGAAGAGATTGCCGAAGTACTGGAGGGGCTTATTGAAAGCTGGTACATGTTCTATGTGATCGTCGATAAAGAGGGTTATATTAAAAACATGAACCAGACCCTGCTGCAAGCTATGGAGCTCCGCAAAGAAGACGTAGTGGGAAAATACATTCTGGAAGTTATCCCTGATTGCCAGTTGCCCCGGGTATTAAAAACCGGGCGATCGGTAAGCGCCGACATATGTTGCATAAACGGCAAAGAGACCATCGTCACCGCTTTGCCCATTGTACATAAGGGAGAGGTGATCGGGGCATTATCCCGCAGCCTGTTCCTCGATATGTCCGGCGCCCAGGCTATAATGAAGCGCCTCCAGCAAACCGAGCAAGAATTCTCGGTGATCCTGGACACACTTTTTGAAAACCCCCACCTGGGTTTTGTCATGGTGGATAGGGACGGCATCATAACCCACATCAATACCCCTTTTCTTCAATGTCTGGGCGACCTGCCCAAAGAATCGGTCATAAACCGCTACATCCTCGATGTCATACCCAATTCCGAATTGCCCGAAGTCCTTCGAACCGGGCGCATTGACAAAGCCAAGCTCTGGTATATAAACGGGCAGGAGACCCTGGTGACCCGTATGCCCATCAAAATGGAAGGTGAAGTAGTTGGCGCCATCGGCCACTATTTCATGCTGGACATGTCCGGCGCCCAGGTGTTGATGGATATGCTTGAGGAGAGTGAGCAGCGATTCGTAACCGTTATAAACGGTTTGATCGAAAGCCCCTATCTGGCCTATGTGATTGTGGACAAAAACGCCGCCATCACCTTTATTAACCAGACCTATCTTGATATTCTGGAAAAGAAACGCTCCGAGGTCATCGGAAAGAATATTTTGGAAATCACCCCCCATTCCAAACTGCCCGAGGTCTTGAAAACCGGAAAAGTCTATCAGGCGGATTACTGGCTGGTAAATGGCCGTGAGTTCGTCGTCAACCGGCAGCCCATTGTTGAGAACGGAGAAATCATCGGTGCCATTGGGCACAGTGTAGTTCTGGATATGTCGGGTGTGAAAATACTGACCCGCAAGCTGGAGCAGATCGAAAAAGAATTAAACATTTATAAAGATGAAGTATGGTCGATTTACCGCACCCGCTGGAAATTTTCCGACCTGGTCGGCGACAGTGCCGAGTTTTCCATGACCAAGGATATGGCCCGGCAGTTTGCGGCCACTTCATCGACTCTGTTGATAACCGGTGAAAGCGGCACCGGGAAGGAACTGTTCGCCCAGTCCATCCACAACGCCAGCAGCCGCTCTTCCGGCCCGTTTATTCGCATCAACTGCGCCGCTTTGCCTGAAAACCTGTTGGAATCCGAGCTTTTCGGCTATGAAGAAGGAGCCTTCACCGGGGCCAAAAAAGGCGGCAAGCCCGGCAAATTCGAACTGGCCAAGGGCGGCACCCTGTTCCTGGACGAAATCGGCGATATGCCCATCACCATGCAGACCAAATTGCTTTCGGTTCTGCAGGAGAGGGTGGTGGAAAGGGTGGGCGGCACTACTCCCATCGTAATCAATGCCCGGGTCATAGCGGCCACCAATCGTGATCTGGAAGAATTGGTGGCCAGGCGCGAGTTCCGCGAGGACCTCTATTATCGTTTGAATGTGGTGCGGCTTAGAATACCGCCCCTGCGCAAGCGTCTCGACGACCTTCCGCTGCTGGTAAAATACCTGCTCACCCGCATAAACCGTAATTTGGAGACCAATGTTCCCAATGTATCCCCGCAGGCTTTGCAACTCCTGCAGGGTTATTCCTGGCCGGGAAATGTCCGTGAGCTGGAGAACCTGTTGGAGAGAGCGGTCAATCTGGCCGAGATGGAGGCCTGCGACTGCTTGCTGCCGGCGCATTTTCCTTCTCTATCCCCGCCTGCTGTAATTCCCTTTGTCCTTCCGCAGCAACTGGAACAGGGGCTCACCGAAACCGTGGAGATGATAGAAAAGGAGATCATCTCCCGCACCCTGATCAAAACCGGGGGCAATCGTTCCAAAACCGCCAAAATTCTGGGCATTCACAGTTCTGCCTTGTATCGCAAACTTGAAAAATATGGTCTTAACCGGTAACAGTCCCATCGCCAGACACTTCTATTTATAAAGCGGGCGCGCTGAAGAGATCATTCAGGATAAATCAGCGCGTCTCTACTCTCCTGTTTTGGAAGACCCGTTTCCTTTCCTTCAAGGCCTGCAATACCGAGTATCGCAATCATCCAATACTGCCTTTTATAGCTCACCTAACCCAGAATAGGATAAAAACACGGCTCAACAGCTGTAGGGAGCCCCGGCCCCGCAGCCCATAAAACCCGCTATTTCGGGATTTGCGCCCGGACGGACTTGATTGGCACGCTTATTGCTCTATAAAAGCCAAAAGGATTAGGAGGAGGATAATGCATGTCAGCAATCAATGAAGTTGTGATGGTCAGCGCATGCCGCACCCCCATTGGAGACTTTCTGGGATCGCTCAAATCAGTCAGAGCCAATGAATTATCGGCTATCACTGCTAGCGAAGCCATCAACCGGGCCGGCATCGAAGCCAGGATGATTGATGAGATAGTCATGGGAATGTGCCTGCATCATGGCAATGGTTCCCTGCCGCCCCGGCAGGTGGCCATGGCAGTGGGTATGGATCCCCGTTCGGGATCGACCATGCTCAGTCAAAACTGCGCCTCCGGCATGAGGGCCGTGGAGGTGGCGGCAAACAGCCTGGCCCTGGGCAAGACCGAAATCGCCCTGGTGGTAGGCACCGAGAGTATGAGCAACATTCCTTATATCCTGCAACAGGGACGCAGCGGCTTCCGCATGGGAGACAGCAAGGCTCAGGATGCCATGCTGTCGGACGGGCTGATATGCGCTTTGGCGGGCGGCCATATGGGCCTGACCGCAGAGAATGTGGCCGAGAAATACGGCATTACCAGGGCTGAATGTGACGAACTGGCAGTCTTAAGCCATAACCGGGCTGCCCAGGCCATCTCCGAAGGGCGTTTTAAAAGGGAAATCGTTCCCGTCAATATCAAGACCAAAAAAGGCACTACCAGCTTCGAAAACGACGAACACCCCATTAGCGGAGCGAATATGGAAGCCATGGCCAAGCTGCCCGCAGCCTTCAAAAAGGAAGGCGTAGTAACCGCCGCCAACGCTTCAGGCATTAATGACGGCTCGGCGGCAGCCGTATTCATGACCAAACAAAAAGCTCAAGAACTGGGCATCAAACCATTGATGAAGCTGATCAACGTTTGTACCGAAGGGGTGGAAGCCAAAGTCATGGGGCTGGGTCCTGCGGTGGCCATACCCAAATGCTTAAAACAGGCTGAAATGGCCTACGACGAGGTGGAATATTGGGAGATCAATGAAGCTTTCGCAGCGCAGTTTATCGGGGTGGATCGTATGATCGGCAAGGAGTTCGGACTGAAGATCGACCTCGACAAGACTAACCACAACGGCTCTGGAATCGCCCTGGGTCATCCGGTGGGATGCACCGCCCTGAGGATCATCGTCAGTCTCTATTATGAGATGGAAAGGTTAAACCTCACCGTCGGGGGGGCTTCCCTGTGCGTGGGCGGAGGCTCTGCCATGGCTTCGCTGTGGACCCGGGATATATAAATGATCAGGCCTTGATTACCAGCTTATCAAATTTGTCCCTAACCCATATACCTCTCCTTTTTTAGATCAGCGGGTGGTGGCCGCGTCAGCTGCCATCATCCGGCCCAAATTTTTCCTTATTTGAAGGCTGTTCCAGGCCGGGAACAGCCGCCTGAAACGGAGGGAATTCAAATATGTCGGCAAATTTCGCTTATCAAAATACCCGCGACTTCGAATTCATTCTTCAGGAATGGCTGCCAACCGAGGAGATATTCAATTATCGGAAATTCGCAGGCTACTATTCCAAAAATGAGGTGAAGGCCTTTTTAGCCCCTATCCTCAGGATGTCTAAAGAGGTCGTCGAGCCTACCAATACCGATGGAGAAAAAAATCCGGTGCGTTTTGAAAATGGGCAGGTAAAAACACCGCCCAGTTTCGGGCCTCTGTTTGCCAAACTGCAGCAAGAAGGCTGGGGCACCAGCAACATCGACGCATCCGAAGATGCTTTGGTGATGCCGCATATCCTGTATGCCATGGTATGGGAGATGTTTAACGCCGCCAACCCCACCTTTGCGCCCTACATCATACTCACCAGCGGGGCGGCCGGCCTGATTCAGAGTTTTGGCACCCAGAGAGTCAAGGAGATGTTTCTGCCCCGCATGATGAATGGGGAATGGTCGGGAACCATGTGCCTGACTGAGCCCAGTGCCGGTTCGGATGTGGGCGATATATTATCCCGCGCCTATCCTACCGAACATCCGGAGATTTTCAAAATAAAAGGACAGAAGATATTTATTACCGGTGGGGACAATGATTTCACCGAGAATATCGTTCATCTCTATCTGGCCCGGGTGGAGGGCGCCCGGCCCGGAACAGCGGGGATATCCCTGTTCGTCGTCCCTAAATACTGGGTTGACGAAGATGGCAGCTTAACTGACAACGATGTGCAGACCACCGGGGTGGAACACAAATTGGGCCAGGCCGGTTCAGTTACCGCGGCCCTTAGCTTCGGGGAGAATAATGGCTGCCGGGGCTGGCTCCTGGGGCCAAATCCCCTGGAGAATGAAGGCCGGGGGCAGGGCATGGCGCAGATGTTCCAGATGATGAACATGGCCCGT
>DHBS01000015.1:51554-52007 GCA_002398825.1 Syntrophomonas sp. UBA4922
TTCCAGATGATGAACATGGCCCGTCTGGAAACCGGGCATTTGGCCTTATCCTGCATCGCCAACGCCTTTTACAATGCCAGGGACTACTGCAAAGAGCGCATTCAGGGGCGCCTCTTAACCGATCCCAAGGCCGGCCGGGTGCCGATTATAAAGCATGAAGATATCAAACGCACCCTTTTGATGGGCAAAGCCCACGTGGAAGTAATGCGCGCCATGCTCTATAAAACTTATTTCGCTTTCGACGTGCGCTCCCATGATCCCGACCCGCTGAAGCGCCAGCAGGCCAATGACTTGATCGAGGTGGCCACACCGCTGTGCAAGGCTTATCCCAGTGACGAAGGCTGGTGGCTGTGCGGAGAGGCCATACAGGCTTACGGCGGTTACGGCTATTGCGAGGAATACCCGGTAGCCCAGATCGCGCGCGACATCAAGATCTACTCTATCTGGGAAGGC
>DHBS01000015.1:52188-52430 GCA_002398825.1 Syntrophomonas sp. UBA4922
CCAATTATATTCAGGGGCTGGACCTGGTGGGGCGCAAGATGACCATGAAAAAAGGCAGCGTTTTCGCAGCTTTTATACAGGATATCGAGGAATTCTGCGCCGCCCACCGCGGCGAGGGGATACTTGCCCGCGAATTTGCCCATCTCGACAAAGCCTTATCGGCTTACCGGCAAATTCAGAAAACCCTGCTGGGTTTTGCCGCCCGGCAAAACATGGATCTGGTGGCGGTGTACGCCCGGCGG
>DHBS01000015.1:52593-52899 GCA_002398825.1 Syntrophomonas sp. UBA4922
TTCTGACCGCTACCGCCCAGCTTTACGGGGGACGCCTTATTCTGGACCAGGCCTGGCTGGCCCAAAAGCGCCTCGGGGAGCTGGAAGCGGATCATTACGACCGGGCCTTTTATCAGGGCAAAGTGGATGCGGCCCGGTATTACCTGCTCAATGTGGTTCCCAATGTGTGGCTGACCGCAGAGGTATTAGCCAGTGAGGACTCCTCCGCTGTAGATATTCCCAGTGAGTCTTTTGATTACTAAGTGGCAAATCAACATTCCCTATACCTAACCATTGTTTGAGCCAGTCCGGGGTTGGCCCGGACTG
>DHBS01000015.1:53048-54758 GCA_002398825.1 Syntrophomonas sp. UBA4922
ACTGGCTCGCCTCCCCTTTTGACTGCGGGTCTCCTCTTTTAAGAGACATCCTCTCAAATTAGGATGAAGCCGCAAAGCCTGATGTATCCCCCTGTGCTGTGATCTAAACATTTTGCGGCCATCCCGAAAGGGGTGAAACAGCGCTGCACAGTACCTCGATTTGCGGGGCCGGGAATACGGAAAAATCCCGCAATTAGGGCATTTTGGGCCATTCGGCGAGGGGCTGGCACGATTATTGAATAGGCTTGATACAACCCTGGCCATTCAAAAGGAGGTGATAGGAGGGGGAAGTCCAGACTCACGCAGGAGTTAGATTTTACTACGATTTTATGCAAGGGGGAAAAATAGATGGAATTAAACAAAATAGCGGTAATGGGAGCCGGCACGATGGGACAGGGTATTGCCTGGGCCCTGGCTGCAGCCGGGAAAGAAGTAATACTGTTTGACATTTATCCGGAATACTGTGACAAGGCGATTAAGTCCATCGGCAAAAGCCTGGCCAAACAAGAAGAAAAGGGCAAAGTGCCGGCAGGCGCCGCCGATGCAATTACCGCTAAAATCGAGCCCACCGGCGAATTCGACAAGCTGGCCGAAGCCGATTTCATCATCGAATGCGTTTTTGAAAAAATGGAGATCAAAAAAGAAGTTTACACCCGCCTGGACGCCATTCTCAAGCCTGACATCATAGTGGCCACCAATACATCTTCACTATCTATCACCGAGATCGCCGCTATCACCAAGCGCTCTGACAAGGTCGTCGGCATGCACTTTTTTAATCCCGCCAATGTGATGAAATTGGTGGAAGTGATCCCTGCCGCCCAAACCTCTCAGGAAACCATTGACATCGTGGTGGAATTCTCCAGGGCCATAGGCAAGACCCCGGTTCTGGTCAAAGAAGGGCCGGGATTTGTGGTCAACCGCATCCTGCTGCCGGGCATGAATGAAGCCGCTTTCATTCTCAATGAGGGTCTGGCCAGCGCCGAGGATATTGACACCGCCATGAAACTGGGCGCCGGCTGGCCGATGGGTCCTTTGACCTTATGTGACCTGGTGGGGGTGGATATCGCCCTGGCGGTATGCGAGACGCTCTTTAAAGAGACTGGCGATCCCAAATATCGCCCGGCTCCGCCCTTAAAACAACTGGTGCGCGCCGGCTGGCTGGGGATGAAGACCGGCAAAGGCTTCTATGATTACAGCAAAAAATAGCCGCGGGGTTAACAGCGAGTGATAGGGGGGACAGCCGTGTCATATGAAAACCTGGTACTGGAAAGAGAAAACGACATCGCCATTCTGTACATCAACCGGCCTAAATATTTGAACGCCCTCAATGCCCGGACACTGGAGGAGATCTCTCAAGCGGTGGATGAGGTCAGACAGGACCCGGATATCAAGGTGCTGATAATAACCGGTGCGGGGGATAAATCCTTCGTGGCCGGCGCCGACATCAATTTCATGCTGCCTCTTTCTCCGGCACAAGGAAGATATTTTTCCGACATGGGGGAGAAGGTATTCCGCAAATTGGAACTCATGGAAAAGCCGGTGATCGCAGCGGTCAATGGTTTTGCCCTGGGAGGAGGATGCGAGCTGGCGATGGCCTGCGATGTCCGTCTGGCTGCGGATAATGCGGTTTTCGGCCAGCCTGAAGTGGGGCTGGGCATTATCCCGGGATTCGGGGGCACGCAGCGCTTGCCGCGTCTGATAGGGGAAGGC
>DHBS01000015.1:54901-55494 GCA_002398825.1 Syntrophomonas sp. UBA4922
GCCGCGTCTGATAGGGGAAGGCCGCGCTAAAGAGCTTACCTATACCGCTGACAACATCAAAGCTGAGGAGGCTTACCGGATCGGCCTGGTAAACCATGTCTATCCAGCGGCTGAATTAATGGATCAGGCCAGAAAAATGGCCGCCAGGATTGCTGCCAAAGCGCCCCTGGCGGTGGGCTACGCCAAATTCGCCATCGGCAAAGGCATGCAGGTGGACATCGACACCGCTATGAGCATCGAATCAGATATGTTCGGCATGTGTTGTGCCACCGAGGACAAAAATGAAGGCCTGGGGGCCTTTGTGGAAAAACGCAAACCGCAGTTTAAAAACAGGTAAAATTCCTGGCTGCACCATGGTTTTAACTTTATTAAAAGGGGAGGTTTATTCATTTGAAGGAAATTGTACTGGTCAGCGCATGCAGAACCGCCATAGGTGCCTTTATGGGCAGTTTGAAAGACGTTCAGGCCAAAGAATTGGCTGTAGCGGCGGGAAAAGCCGCCATAGAACGGGCCGGCATCGACATAGGCCTGATCAAGGAATTGGTGATGGGCCAGGTTTATCCCCATGGACAGGGTTCTCTGCCCGCCCGGCA
>DHBS01000015.1:55746-55983 GCA_002398825.1 Syntrophomonas sp. UBA4922
GGGATGCGGGCACTTGAAGTCGCAGCCCGCAACATACAGGTGGGGGCCAATGATGCCGCCCTGGTCATAGGGGTGGAGAGCATGACCAATGCCCCATACATGGCCTTGAAAGGGCGCATGGGCTACCGCATGGGCCCGGGCAAGCTGGAAGACGCCATGATCCATGACGGCCTCTTTGACAGCATGATTCCCGGGCATATGGGAATCAGCGCCGAAAATATCGCCGAGAAATACGGC
>DHBS01000015.1:56120-56636 GCA_002398825.1 Syntrophomonas sp. UBA4922
AAATATCGCCGAGAAATACGGCATCACCCGGGAAGAATGCGACCAACTGGCTTTGATGAGCCATCAGCGGGGCACCCGGGCCAGGGACGACGGCAGCTTCCAGCGCGAAATCGTGCCCTTCGAAATAAAAACCCGCAAGGGAAGTACATTCTATGCCACCGACGAGCACATGATCCCCGACGCCAGCCTGGAAAAAATGGCCAAACTGCCGACGGCATTCAAAAAAGGCGGAGTGGTTACGGCTGCTAATGCTTCGGGTATAAACGATGCTGCGGCTGCGGTGGTTATTATGTCCAAAGATAAAGCCCTGGAATTAGGCCTCAAACCCTTAATGAAAATGGTCAATATCTGCCATGCCGGGGTTGCCCCTGAAGTCATGGGATTGGGACCGGCCCTGGCGATTCCCCGCGGCTTGGGTCTGGCTGGTTTAAAATTCGAAGATATCGAGTACTGGGAGATCAATGAAGCCTTTGCCGCTCAATTCCTGGGGGTGGGCCGCATGCTGAAAGAAGACTT
>DHBS01000015.1:56850-81999 GCA_002398825.1 Syntrophomonas sp. UBA4922
CATCCGGTGGGATGCACCGCCCTGCGCATCGTTGTCAGCCTTTATTATCAGATGGAGAAAATGGGCGCAACCCTGGGCGGAGCTTCGCTTTGTGTGGGAGGCGGTCCGGCCATGTGTTCTTTGTGGACTCGGGATATCTAAATGTTTTGAGGGCGGCTGTGCCCCCTGATGGCCGGGCCGGCAACAGTAAGGAGGTTTGAAAGTGGATTTTAGATTAACTGAAGAACAGGAAATGATGAAACGCATGGCACACGATTTTGCCGCCAATGAAATCGCTCCTTTTGCCAGCGAATGGGATCATAACCATGTATATCCTCAGGATTGTCTTGACAAAATGCAGGAATTAGGATTTATGGCCATAGGTGTACCGGCCGAATACGGCGGCCCCGGGTTGGACCATGTGACTCAAAATATAGTGGCTGAAGAGATCTGCTGGGGGGACGCCGGTATAGGCACCATCATGGTCGCCAGTTCACTATTGGCCACCGACCCCATACATGTGGCCGCCAATGAGGAACAGAAGAAAGAGTGGTTCGGGCGCATCGTAGACGGCGAACTGGGGGCCTTCTGTTTAACCGAACCCGGCGCGGGTTCTGACGCCGGCGGCATTTCCACCCGCTGTGTAAAATCCGGAGATGAATATATCTTGAACGGCTCCAAGCAGTTTATCAGCAACGGCGGAACCGCCGGGATGTATACTGTTCTGGCCACCCTGGACAAGAAAATGGGCAGCAAAGGCATGTGCTGTTTCATGGTGGACCGCAATACCCCCGGTATCACGGTGGGCAAGGTGGAGGATAAACTGGGCATCAGAACCTCCAATACTACCGAGGTCATTTTTGAGGATGTGCGGGTTCCGGCCAAAAACCTGATCGGCAAGGAAGGCCAGGGTTTTTATATCATTATGAAGACCCTGGATATCTCCCGGGCCAGCATAGCCGCTATGGCAACCGGGGTGGCCCAGCGCTGCCTGGACGAATCCCTGGCCTATTCACAGCTTCGCACCCAATTCGGCAAACCCATCTCCAGTTTCCAGGCCATACAGTTCAAGCTGGCCGACATGGCCATGCGCATCCAGGCCTCACGCCTGCTCTATTATGAGGCATCTTCTTTGCAGGACATGGAAGTGCCCCGTTTCAGCAAATCGGCATCGCTGGCCAAGGCCTTTGCCGGCGACACCGCTATGTTCTGCGCCATAGAAGCGGTGCAGGTATTCGGCGGCTATGGCTATACCCGTGAATACCCGGTTGAAAAACTGATGCGTGACGCCAAGATATTCCAGATCTATGAAGGCACCGGCGAAGTGCAGAGACTGGTCATCGCCGGCGATCTCTTGAGAGGTTAATTTGGGGCAGCCCCGGCGCCGGACGACCGCCCCGTTTCAAAACCACCCGGCAATAAGAAAAAGAGGAGGAGGAGTCCCAATGAAATACGCGGAGGAATATCAAAAGAAACTGGTTAGCGCCGACGAAGCTGTGAAAGTGGTCAAATCCGGAGACAAGGTCCAATATGGGGAATTCATGATGAATTCTCATGTGCTGGATGCCGCCCTGGCCGCGCGCAAAGACGAGTTGTTCGATGTCAAGGTGAGCACCGTGGTGTGTCCTTTCCCGGTGCAGATCGCCCAGGTGGATCCCACCATGGAGCACTTCACCTTTACGGACCTGCATTTCAGCGGGGCCAGCCGCAAACTGCATGACAAAGGGCTGTGCTACTACACCCCCCTGACCTACCACTACACCCCGGAATGGTACAATCGCGGCTATGTAGATGTGGATGTGGCCATGATCAAAGTGGGTCCCATGGATGAATTCGGGTATTTCAGCCTGGGGACTTCACACTCCATAACCTCGGCAACCACCCGCGCTGCCAAGAAAATCGTCGTAGAGGTGTGCAATGCTGTTCCCCGCACTTTTGGCGGCTATTACGAAACCATCCACATCTCCAAGGTGGATTACATCGTGGAAGGCGACCACCGTCCCCTGATACAGCTGCCCACCATCCCCGTCAACGACGTGGATAATAAAGTGGCGGAGATCATCGTCAATGAGATTCCTGACGGAGGCTGCATACAGCTGGGCATCGGCGCCATGCCCAATGCCATCGGTTCAATGATTGCCAAGTCCGACATCAAGGATCTGGGGGTGCACACCGAGATGCTGGTGGACTCCTATGTCGACATGCATGAGGCCGGACGCATCACCGGCAAGCGCAAACAGATCGACCGGGAAAAGATGGTGTTCACTTTCGCCATGGGGACTAACAAACTTTACAACTTCCTGGATAACAACCCCGAATGCGCCATGTACCCGGTTGACTACACCAACAACCCTTGGGTCATCGCGCAGAACGACAATGTCATGGCCATCAACAACGCCATCGAAATCGACCTGTATGGGCAGGTATGTTCTGAATCCTCCGGGATCAGGCATATCACCGGAACCGGCGGGCAGTTGGATTTCATCATGGGCTCCTTCAAATCCAAAGGCGGCAAGGGCTTCATCTGCCTTAGTTCCACCGTCACCGGTAAAGACGGCGAACTGATCTCCCGGGTGGTTCCCACCCTGCCCACCGGGGCTATCGTCACCGTGCCGCGCACTATTGTGACCTATGTGGTGACAGAGTACGGGATCGTCAATCTGCAGGGCAAATCCACCTATGAAAGGGCGGAGGCTCTCATCAATATCGCCCATCCGCAGTTCCGGGATGATCTGGTCAAACAGGCTAATGATATGGGTATCTGGCACCGGACCAATAAGATCGTTTAGGCGGGACGGACTTGATTGGCTTTGGCGTCATCAACTGAGGACCATACCTCCAGATGTTCGTAGCTTAGTGCACTGTTAACGGGCTTTGAGCCCCTGCGGCATATGGCTATCGGCGGAGGCTGCCAGTAGTACTGGCGGCCTCCCTTCTATTTTCTGCCGAGATTTAGCTGATTTCCAGGTATCAAGGTATAATATGTATATATGGCATAAACTTGAAAGGGAGGAATGAAAGTGGCAGTTCAGATAACTGAAGGGGTGTACTGGTTGGGAGTACAGGATCCGGATCTCCGCTATTTCGACATCGTGATGAAGACCGACTCCGGAACCACCTATAATGCCTACCTGGTAAAGGGTGAGAACGGAGCGGCCCTTATCGATGCCGTTAAGGAGCCCTTTTTTGAAGAATATCTCAGTTCCCTGCGTGAAGTGACAGATCTGGAGCAGGTGAAATATCTGGTGATCAACCATACCGAACCAGACCACTCTGGAGCGGTGCAAAAACTGCTTGAAGTAATGCCGCATCTGACTATCGTGGCCAGCGGTACGGCTCTGGAATTCCTGAAAGAGGTGTGCCGGAGGCCATTTAATTGCCAGCCTATTGTGAAAGGGTACAAAATCGAACTGGGAGGCAAAACCTTGAGCTTCTTGAGCGCCCTGCTCTTGCACTGGCCGGACAACATTTTTACCTACTTGCAGGAAGATAAGATTTTGTTTAGCGGGGACTGCTTCGGCAGCCATTTCACCGGCCCCCATCTCTTCAACGATGAAATTGAAGCTGAGCTTTTCCCGGCTTTCAAATATTACTATGACGGTATTATGTCCCCTTTCAAAAAATATGTCATCAAGGCTCTTAACCGGCTGGAGAGGGTGGATATCGGCATGATTTGCCCCGGGCACGGCCTCATACTGCGGCAAAATCCCCATGATTATATGAATCATTACCGCCAGTGGTCTGAACCGGTTCAGCCTTCAACGCAAATAAAAGTGGTGATCGCTTACGCCAGTGCCTACGGGTATACCAAAATGCTGGGGGAGCATATTGAAGCCGGTATGCTTGAGAACGGCGGCATAGAGGTCAAATGGTTCGACCTCATCTACAGCACCCCTGAAGAGGTGATGGCTGAACTGGAGGGGGCGCGGGGGCTCCTGATCGGTACGCCCACATTAAACAAAGACGCGGTATTGCCGGTCTGGCAACTGTTGGCCCATCTCTCCCCGGTCACCCACGGCGGAATGATCGCCGCCGCCTTCGGCTCATACGGGTGGAGCGGGGAAGGGGTTCCCCATGTGGAATCCCGCCTGCGGATGCTGCGCATGAAACTGATGCCCGGGATAAGGGCGCGCTTAAAACCTGCTCCCGAGCAACTGGAGGCGGCCCAGGCCTGGGGCCGGGACTTTGCGGCAGCCCTGAAAGGGGACGAGAGCAGGCTGCAAACCGGCTTGAGCTATCAAATTGAGATCAACCCGCATTATGGCAAAGACAACCCGGAGTACCCCCGAATCTATCAGAACGAAGATATTATCGTCTATTGGAACCCGGAGTTGTGCACTCACGACACCAATTGCTTCGATACCCTGGGTACGGTCTTTAATCCGGCCCGGCGCCCCTGGGTCGACATAAACGGCGATTCCCCGCTGAACATAATCAAAACCATTGACCGCTGCCCGTCCGGTGCGTTAAAGTACGGGCTTCCCGAAGGCTCGCGAGTAAGCGGGGCCATAGCTTGCGGTCCAGGTTTCATTCATAAAAAAACCGGATCATAATTGAACTTCCCAACCGCTTTACTCTGACCCGTTGATAACTTTTAAAGGGCAACCGGCCCTGGCAATACTGGTTAAGGCCCTAGCCGGTTGCCATGCGCTTGAACTCCAGTAGCCGGCGGAGCGGGGATTCTGAAAACAGGTGGCGCACCGTGCTTTCCTTCTGAATATGCTAATAGTGGAAGTTAGCGTGGAAGGGGGATAATATGAAAATCGGAATCGATCCCGGTCATGGCGGCGAGGATCCGGGTGCAGTAGGTCCGGGGGGGACATATGAGAAGGACGTAAACCTGGCCATTGCCCAGAGGGTACAGTTTTTGTTGAGCAGGATGGGAATCGAAACCCTGATGACCCGAAGTGATGACAGTTCCAAGAGCCTGATGACAAGATCCAACTCACTCAATGGCGCCAGGGTTGACTTTGCCATAAGCATACACTGCAACTCTTCGGCCAATCCCGGCCCCAACTATATCAGCACGTATATTCAGGCGGCTGGCGGAGAGGCAGAACTCTTGGCGATGCGGGTGCAGGCCAGAATGGCCCAAAGTACCGGTTGGCCCGATGGCGGAGTCAGAATTCAAAACCTGCACATGACCCGCGAAACACAAATGCCGGCTATCCTTTGCGAATGCGGCTTTATCAGCAACCCCGCTCAAGAACTCATGCTTAAAAGCAGCGAGGTTCAGACCCGCATTGCCAGGGCCATAGTTGACGGCATCAGCGAATTCCTCAATATCGAAACAGGGCCGCCTGCCGTTGAGCAGTGGAAGCAAGATATCATGGAGCAGGCTATGAAGGAAGGTTTGGTTAAATCCGAGCACGACGCTGAAGAGGCGGCTCCCAAGTGGTTTGTGCTGCAGGTGGCCTTAAACCTGCTTGACGCCCTGCGAAAAACGTGATCATTGTCTAGTGCAGGAATGAATTTATCATGACTTTCCGGCTCAAGCTTAAGCCCCCTTCAAAGGGGGCTTAAGTCGTTCATTTATAAATGCCGGGTGATATTTAAGGAGCAGCGACTAACCAGGCATTCCCGCGTCAGGCTATCGCTTTACCCCTTGGCCGGAGTTTAACAGCCCACTGCCAGGGCACTAATACTCACATTGGTGATGGAGACACTTTGAATGTTGAATGACTGAACATCAGCCACCTCGACAACATAGGTGCAGCAGTCCGGACAGTTCTGACATTCACACCAGTTGAAACCGAAGCTTTCACGGAAATCGACCTCTATACAACCATTTGACAGTGCAGATGAGGCGCCTTCTTCGCCCGCTGCACCATAAAGCAGGCCGAAGGCTACTGTTTTCTGATATGTCCAGCTTCCCAGCGGAATGCGGTCGCCATCACAGACCTTGCTGAGTGTGAACAGAATAGATAGAGAGAGCCCTCCCAATCCTACATCTGCCAGTAAATTGATCACACTGGAGAAATCTACTTTAACGGATGGTTTCTCCAGTTTTCTGGTATCCAGGGTAACAGTGCCTACAACCACTTTAGCCGGCGTAAAACCCAGCGGTACAGGCCCGCTTATCAATGGCAAAGCCACGCCGGATCCGGTACCACAGGCCAGCACGATGTCTTTTTTTTCCGGGGGATTATCATAGCAGTCTCCGCCATTCGGGACTTTAAATTTGGGTGTCAATTGAATCTACCTCCTATTAATTATTGAGGAATTAAAACCATTAACCCGGGGCGCTTTTCCCTGACTGGAATAAAAGCATTATTCTGCCATTTATACCGTATTCTATTCATAATGATTCCGGCTTGTTACCGGGGACAAATGGCCACAGGTGCATCTTCCAAACTATAAGCCCCCGGGATGGGGGCTTTTATTGGCTGAGATGAAAGCTCCATGCCCTTTAGTCCACTGCCAAGGCGCTGATGCTGACATTGGTGAGCGATGCCGAAGTGATGCCGAAAGAATTAATATTTACGATTTCGACTACGTAAGTGCAGCATTCGGAAGGGCAAGGATCGCATTCGCAGAACGAGAAATTAAAGGGCTGCCGATAATCGATTTGCAACCCCAGGCCATAACTTTGTTGTGGCTGTACCTCGGCAAGGTCTCCGCCTATACCCACCGATTTCTTATAAGTCCAGGTTCCCAGATGCACTTTGTTGCCGTCACAGATCTTGCTGAGACGGAAATCAATCGAGAACAAAAGCCCAACAACGTACTCATTCAGGTTAATCAAGAAATTGACCACACTGGAGAAATCAACTTTTACGGTAGGCTGGACCATGCCGGAAGTGTCCAGATTGACTGTTCCCGCTACCAGTGCGTTGCCGGGGATGGCGCCGCCCACCCTATCGACAACTAAACCGGCACCGTCAGATACAGGCAAAGACAGGCCGGCAGCATTTCCGCAGACAAATTCGACCGACTTTTTTTTATGAGGATAATGCTTGGGCTTAGGCTGGGGACGGGAACAGCAGAAATCAGCATTATCGGGCATGGGATAATCATATTCAGGATCAGCAGAACAGGGAATTGCATGGCGAGGCTTTTTCAAATCAGGCACTCAAATAACCTCCTTAATAATAATTGGGCTGATAAATAGTAATCATTATTACCTTTATTGGAACAAAAACATTATTCTCCCATTTCTACCGTTATTGTATTCAGAATCCTTTGAAGTTGTTACCGGGGCGGTTGTCGAGTGTGTCTGATTCTAGTTGAATGGCTATTTATATGAAAAAAACTATATTTTGTAAAAAATAAATTGCGACAAGTATTTGATTATCCTGGAATTATCAGTTAAACTGTTTTTAGCCCTATAACATGCGGATGAACGAACCTTCTCGATTGCTTCAATTCTAGGGGAGTAACAGATGATAGGCGCTTCCCTTGGTAGGGCAATAATCAAGGAGGTTTTTGTATGTATTCTGACAAAACGTTGAGCTGTAAGGATTGTGGTCGTGATTTTGACTTTACTGCTTCTGAGCAGGAATTTTATGCACAGAAAGGGTTCACCAATGAACCTGGCCGGTGCCCGGAATGCCGTGCTGCACGGAAATCCCAAATGGGGAACCGCGGCGGCGGGTATGGTCAGTCAGACCGTCAGATGTATGCGGCAGTTTGCGCCACCTGCGGCAAAGAAACAACCTTACCGTTCAAGCCCAGTGGGGACAGACCGGTATACTGCAGAGACTGCTACAAACCGCAACCCCGTAGAAACAGCTGGTAAACCGCTGAACTGAAACTCCCCGGATTCGCTTCCGGGGAGTTTACTTATTTTTAGCGGCAGTATTGTGAAATCTACCCGCAACTATAGGTGAAAAAGGGAACGGAAATAGGAAATGGTTGTTTCTAATCCTTGCGTGAGCGGGACGGCGTATCCCTTATTGAAATTGCCTCTACCAGCCCGGATGCAGGTAGTAGTATAGTATATTAACGAAGATTATAATGTTTATTAAGACCGCAGTATTAATTCAGGTATTTCCATGTTGCTGAACAGACTCTCTCCGCAGAGGCCCGCTCATGACTATAGCAGAAATTGTTGCCCGTCAACGCGATTATTTTCTTACTGATGCAACCAAACCGGTGGCCTTCCGCACGGCTGCCTTAAAAAGGCTGCAAAGAGGCATTGTGCAGCACGAGGCCAATTTACTGGCAGCCTTGAAACAAGACTTGAACAAATCGGATTATGAAGGATACATGACCGAAGTGGGCCTGGTCTTATCGGAGCTGCGGTTCGCCTTAAAACATATCAAAAAATGGACCAAGCCCCAAAAGGCGCCAACCCCCCTGACGCAATTTCATGCCCGGAGCTTCATCATAGCAGAGCCCTATGGGGTGGCCCTTATAATTTCTCCCTGGAACTATCCTTTTCAGCTCAGCCTTGAACCCCTGGTAGGAGCCATCGCTGCCGGCAACTGCGCTATCGTCAAGCCTTCCGAGCATGCGCCGCATACCAGCCGGGTGGTGGCAGAACTTATAGCGTCTTGCTTTCCCCCTCAGTACATCACCGTGATCGAGGGCGGCCAAGAGCAGAGTGAGCAGCTGCTGACTCAGAAATTGGATTATATCTTCTTCACCGGGGGCATTGAGGTGGGAAAAGTAGTCATGGAGGCCGCCTCCCGGAATCTTACCCCGGTTAGCCTGGAGCTGGGTGGAAAAAGCCCCTGCATAGTAGATCAGACCGCCGACCTTAAAATCGCGGCCCGGCGGCTGGCTTTCGGCAAATACCTGAATGCCGGCCAAACCTGTGTGGCTCCGGACTATCTGCTGGTTCACCACAGCGTAAGGACTCGTTTCATCAGTTTCCTTAAAGAAGCCCTGGAGGATTTTTTTCCTGACCGGAATTATGCCAATCTGCCGGCAATAATCAATGACAGGCATTTTGACCGCCTGTTGGGACTGATCAAAGATGAGAACATCCTGCTGGGCGGACGCAGTGATCCTCAAAGCCGATTCATCGAACCCACCGTAGTCGGCGATGTCTCGCCCGCCTCCCCGCTGATGCGGGAAGAGATCATGGGCCCCATCCTGCCGGTCATGAGCTTTGAAAACCTGGATGAGGTCATAGCCATCGTCAGATCCATGCCCCAGCCCCTGGCCCTGTATTTGTTCAGCTCTGACCGGGCTGCGGAAAAACGCATATTGAGCAGCCTGTCTTTTGGCGGCGGCTGCATAAACGATACCGTGATCCACCTGACTTCCCCCCACCTGGGCTTCGGCGGAGTAGGGGACAGCGGAATGGGCTGTTACCACGGCAAGTACAGCTTCGATACCTTTACCCATTACAAGAGCATTCTGAAGAAATCCAACTGGATCGATCTGTCCATGCGCTATCATCCCTATACAGCAAGCAAGTCGAGACTGTTGCGCCTGTTTTTGAAATAGGGGATATTAAGGCCGGGCAGTTGAAGGCGATCATAGCTCTCAAACATCTATAATATTCGCAGATAATGTGCTGATAAAGCACTAAAGGCGAAATACCTTCATATTCAGGTTAAAAAACCTTCTTCCAGGCAATCATTTGAATATAAATACACTTTAGGACGGGGGGAGCATCTTTTGCTATGTCCCTGTTTAATAAAATCTCTTCCATGAAATTCGGCATAGTTTTGCTGGGTTTAATCGGCGTTATGTCCGCATTAGGAAGCCTGGTATCACCCGATAATTTCTACAAAACTATGCAGTTTAAGCTGCTGCTGGCGTTGTTAATTATCAACCTGATGTTTTGTACCAACAGGCAGATCATACAGTTGTTTAAGCGGGCTGGAGGAACTGCTAAACCAAAAAACAAAGTTGCGAGATTCGGAAACGTTTTGATTCATGCCGGCATCTTGCTTGTAATGGTAGGGGGAGCTTTAAATGCGCATTACGGCAAAGCATTAGAAGTTAGTATCGCCGAGGGCGGGACTGTTGACATATCAACTTTAATGCCAACCCGTGAGCCGCTGCAAGTACAACTGCAGCAAATTTCAATCGAATATAATGCGGACGGCTCACCGGCGCAGTATAGTTCAGTGATAAATGCAGGGGATGGGGTTCGCGATCAGGGACACTATATCATCAGTGTCAACCACCCCTTGACTCATGCCGGCATCAAAGCCTATCAGCAAAGCTTGGGTTATCAGATCAAAATGCAAAGCAATTTTGGCCCCGATCAGCTTTTGCATATTGGACAGATATTATCCATACCCAATACTGAGCGACAGATTCGTATAAATGGATATGCCCCCAATTTTGATCCTTACCGAGCGGTTGATCCGTCCCTCAGGCCAGATAATCCCCAAGTAATAATATCTGTTTATGAAAGAGGGGTAGCGCTCGGCACCGGAATTGCTTCCTTTAATCAAACTATCAAGATCGCAGACGATACATATATTACTTTTACCGGAGTGCAACCATTTACGGTTCTAAGGCTGAAATCAGACCCGGGCATACCTTACGCAGCTGCCGGTGCTTTGTTGCTTGTCGGAGGAATCTGTTTTGGTTTGCTCTACAAGCCTTTGGGGGTTGATGCGAACAGTTCGGATGTGCAGGGCGGTCTAGGCAGCGAGGCGGTTCTCAACCAAAACCAGCGCTGTGATTCAGTTAACGGGAGGCTGAAATATTGACATCGGCTGTATATATTGCCCTGGTATTTTACCTGATTTCTTCTATTACATTTTTCTGGAGCGGTTTTAAGAATAGTTTGGAAAAAATGGCTTTTTCATTGGCTGCAGCTGGTCTTGCCTTCAACCTGGTTATCCTGGTGATGCGCGGCAGAATAAGCGGCAGGCTCCCACTTTCCAGCGGATATGACTTTCTGTTAACTTTTATTTTCATAACCGTATTGATGTTTTTAATATATGCAGCCAAATATCCGGTGAGGAACGCCGGAGGGCCGGTAATTATGATTGCCGCACTATTGCTCTCAGCTGCAGCCTTTATCATGCCTGATAAATCAAGCGGTTTAGCGCCGCTCCCGCCCGCATTGAGAAGCCCCTGGCTGACAGTTCATGTTTTGACTGCGGCTGCCTCCTATAGTGGCTTCACGTTGGCAGCCGGATTAGCCGCAGTGCAGCTCCACAAGTTGAATCAGATCAGAGAGGAAACGATTTACAGGGTTGTGTCCTTGAGCTTTGCCTTATTGTCATTATCGATTGTCTTTGGAGCGGTTTGGGCCGAACAGGCCTGGGGCAGCTACTGGTCATGGGATCCCAAAGAGACCTGGGCTTTGGTCACATGGATTGTTTATGCCGTCTATCTTCACCTGCACCGGCAGTCAAAGTGGCGGGGAAAGCCCGCTAACCTTATGGTGGTAGCAGGATTCATTATAGTTCTCTTCACATTTTTTGGCGTGACTTATCTATTTAGCGGCATGCATAGCTATTCTTAAAGCTGAATTCAGGGATAAGGCTGCTCTGATATTTATCTCTTGTTAGGGTTGAATATGAATGGTTACACCGTGTATTTCCGAATTTCTCCGACATATCTTTTTTAAGGATTCCGGCGATTTTGGTGAAGGCGGTTAAAGTATCTAAGGTCGAATCATTGCCGAATACCAAACGATAATCAGGGCAACCTATGCATACAAATTTTTCTGGAGGTTGGCGGTATGCGTATATCGAATCGATCAGGTATTATCTGGGGTGTTGTGGCGTTGCTGGTTGTTATTGCAGGTATATGGCTGTATCAGGCTGTTGCTGGAAACCGTGATCGCAATAGCAATGTAGCTAAAAAACCCCAGGAAGAATCTTCTCAATCGACGCAAACACTTGTCATGCAGGGAATGGATGTCTTTAGATATGATACCTATGGTAATGAATATTACTTCACCGATACCCTGAAACTACCTTTTGAAACCCTGCTGGCCACCCCGGCAGATACTCGTGAAAAGACCCTGGGGGTGATGACCGATAATACTGGTAAAGTGGTTGGCATTCAAGAAGTGACAGGCGATGACGGCAAGAAACGTTGGGGTATCACCTGCGCGTTTTGCCACAGTGTTGTGAATCAAAATGGCGAGCGCTTGGACGGCATCCCTAATACCCGTTTGAATGTGGGTGCAATACTGGCTCTTTCTCCGGCTCTCGACAACGCCAAAAAAAAGCAGCTCCTTAGTTGGGGTCCAGGTCGACTAGACGTTACATTTAACAATGAAGCCGAGGACGGGGTTAACAATCCTGCAGTGATGGAAGCGGCTTTTGGGACCAAGGGAATAAAATACTTCAATTGGAATGGCAGCTTTGAAAGTGCTGCCGAGCGCAGCCATTTCACCATGGATATTGTCGGACATGGTAATGGGGAATTTAAACCTCCAGAAAAGTGGGGAATCACAAACCAGGATCTGGGAGATGGAATCGACTTGATCGGTCCCAAGATGCCAGCAGTTGTTGCTTATCTGGAGTCTATTGATCCACCGGCACCGAACCCGGGTTCTTTTGACCAGGCCAGGGCTGCCAGTGGAGAAGCAATATTCGAGGGCAAAGCTAACTGAACCAAGTGCCACACCCCCCCGTTGTTCACTAACAACGAAAAGGTCAAACCTGAAGTGGTGGGAACCGATCCTGCTCATGCCAACTCCCCGGTTTTTAAGGACGGGACCTATAAAGTGCCGCAATTGCGCGGGGTTTGGGCGGTTGCCCCCTATTTTCATGACGGCAGCGCTAAAACTTTGATGGACGTCGTCAACCACTATGACCAGCAATTTAAACTTGATTTAAGTGAAGCTGAGAAAAGCGATCTGGTGGAATATCTAAAATCGCTGTATTAAGAATAATTTGACGCACCTCCTTTAGTGAAGAAGTGGGGGCATCATAAATGCGTCAGAATCCGTTTGGATAAAAAACCATATTGTTAAAAAATATGAAACCGCGCCATCCCGCGCGGTTTTTTGTTTTCTAATGGTGAGCCATGGAGGCTTCGAACCTTCGACACCCTGATTAAAAGTCAGGTGATCCAATTCGGGAATACCGTTATGCGGGTCAGTAATCAGGTGTCCGCCCCAATACATGCCGCTGTTTGGCGTCAAGCGGAGATAGTTGAATGGCGGAAACGATCATTCCATAGC
The DNA here is from genome assembly GCA_002398825.1 of Syntrophomonas sp. UBA4922. GTDB lineage: Bacteria > Bacillota > Syntrophomonadia > Syntrophomonadales > Syntrophomonadaceae > DTU019. The sequence goes on from DHBS01000015.1 coordinate 69,887, forward strand.
AATCAGGCGATAGCCTATCCCCGGTTCGGTTAAAATGAAGCCCGGCTGGTTGGGATCCTTTTCTATTTTCTTACGCAGCTGGCTGATGTAGATCCGCAGGTATTGGGAATGCTCCTGAGCTTCAGTTCCCCAAATGGCCTTGATAAGATGCCGGTGGGTTACCACTTTCCCGGCATTGGCGGCCAGTATCTTTAGCAGGTCGTATTCTATCGGGGTCAGATGTATATCGGTTTCCGCAACTTTGACCAGGCGCCGGGAAAAATCCAGGAAGAGATCTCCAATCTGAACGACCGGTTCGTCTTTGACATTGGCCTGATGGCGCAAAGCCACCCTGATCCGGGCCATCAGTTCACTCACGCTGAAGGGCTTGGTCAGATAATCATCGGCTCCGATATCCAGCGCCTGGACTTTTTCATGATCCTGGCCCCGCACCGATAGTATGATTACCGGCACCTGGCTCCATTCCCGAACTTGCCGCAAGACTTCCAATCCCTCCTGATCCGGGAGACCCATATCCAGTATGATCACATCGGGGCGGGCCGTTACGGCTTGGTAAACGCCTTCTTTAGCGGTCGCAGCTTCGGTGAAATCATACCCGTGGGCTATCAGGCCGATTTTTAACAGCCGGCGGATTTCCAACTCATCATCGATTACCAATATCTTGGCTCCCATCTCTTGCCTCTCTATTCACTTTGAATATAATTAGAAAACATCGCCTGCAACCGGCAGGGTAAAATTAAACCGGCTGCCTCTTTCAGACTGGCCGGCAGCCCATATGGTCCCCCCGTGCGCTTCGATAATACCCCGGCAAATAGACAAACCCAAGCCTGTGCCGCTAACATTCCCGGGAGACTGCAGACGATAAAACTTGTCGAATATGAACTCCTCGTCGCCCGGGGTTATACCTTCGCCCTGGTCGGTTACCGACACTTTCAATAATCCGTCAACTTCGGCCGCGCTTACTATTATCTCACTATGCCGGGGGGAGTATTTGACGGCGTTATGCAGCAAATTGGTCAACACCTGTTCGATTAAGGCGTAGTCAACTTTAATGAGCGGGAGTGCATCGGGAATCTCAACTTTGACTTTGTGCCCTTTGAGGATCTCCTGGTTTTCGCGCAGGGTCACGCCGATAATGTCCTGTATATCCGACCAGTCCGGATTAAGTTTCATATAGCCGCTCTCCAGGCGCGCCATATCAAGAAGGTTGTTTACGAAACGGTTCATGCGCTCAGCCCCCAGCTTAATGCCATTTAACAAGGTGGCCTTTTGCTCTTCATCATATATGGCTTCATCGTCGACCAGGCTGGAGACCGCACTCATAATGGAGGTGAGCGGTGTCTTCAAGTCGTGGGAAATAGAGTTGAACAAAGCCGCCTGCAGTCTTTCACTGGCCTCAAGGGTTCTCACGTCGTGGGCTTCCTCCGCTAATTCGAGCCTCGCTATAGCCAAGGCCGACAGCCCCGCCAGAGCCTGCAGCAGATTTATCTGTTCGGCTTCAAGCAAGTTGTTAGACGGTTTTACTGCCAAAACCGCCATGGTTTTTTCCTCGGTTTTGACCGGTACATGATAACCCCTGGCGCCGGTAAAAGTGTCAGTGCCTAAGCCGCTCGGCTGAGAGTGGCTGAAAGTCCACTGGGCCGCCAGCAAATCGTTGGGACTCGACGCCAAATCAGTCAGGGTTTTGTTTGCTGCAACGACTCTGAGTTCTCCGTTATGACCGGGCATAAACAGTGCCGCTTCGGCATCCAATGTCTCCGCCGTCTGCTTGACCACCTGGCTGACCAGCATGTCCAGGTCGGCTGCCGCCGATAATCCACGGGCCAATTCATATAGAACCCGGGTCTGTTTCTCGCGTTGGGTGGCTTCTTGCGCCCGGCAGCGGAGCAAATCACTCATATTGCCGGTGGTATATGCCACCATCATAAACACCAGGAAGGTGATCAAATGCCGGGTATCACTGACCGCCAGGTTAAGGATGGGCGGCATAAATAACACGTCCCAACATAAGACGCTGACCAGGGCTATGAAGAGCGATTGTCTGACCCCCAAGCGGGAGGCTGCAAAAATAACCGGCAGCAAATATAGCATCCCGATATTGGTTAACCCCAGGTAATCACTGTACAACTTGCCGATCAGAGTAACCGCTGCGGTGAGGAACAAAGAAAATATTATCAGCCTGCTGTCTTGATCCGTTGTATAATCGATCCGAAGACTGGCGTGAATAGCTCTGCCGATTTTGCGCCAATAGTTTGATCTGCCCAAGCAATGCTGCCCTCCGCTTCTCGCATACCATGAACTGTATTATTCTACCCGGTATCGTAATTCCCTTTTCATTATAATTGAAGGGCCTGGGGATTACTAAAGAACAGGTTTATGGCTTTTGGCCAAGTGGTAAGTCTTGAGATCTTCCAGATAGAACGGGATTATAGATACGATGACATTGCGCTTTTTAAGCATGGCATTAGCGATAAACAGGCTGGTGTTGTTGTGCAAGGCCATCTCCCAGCGGTGAGGGACGAAAAACTGCGGCAGCAGCACGGTGATAATATCTCCCGGCTGGGAGGCATGCTCCTCAGAATCAATATATTCAGTCAAGAGGTTCACAACTTCCCGGTAGGGGGAAAACTTGACGATCAATGGAATATCCGTGTCCAGCAAATTCCATTTCCGCCGCAGCTTTTCCGACTCGCCTGCATAGACCTCCACGTGGAAAGCTTCCACATGGGAAGTTATGCTGCGCGCATACCGCAGCGCCTTCACCACCATAGCGTTAAAGCTATCGACCGGTACGATTACATGATGCTGATAATCGCTGTTCAGATTTATTTGGGCTAGAGATTCGTTGGGTATGTCCAGCTGTTGAGCCACAGACAAATAATGGGTTTTGATCTTCAGCATGACCGTAATTATTAAAGGCACCACTACAAATACTATCCAGGCACCCTCGGCAAACTTGGTAATGCCTATGACGGTTACCGCCACACCGGTAGTTGCCGCCCCGGCCGCATTTATTAAGGCCTTCCATGTCCACCCTTTCGACCGCTCTTTCCACCAGTGGATAACCATCCCTGCCTGCGACAGGGTGAAAGAGGTAAAAACGCCCACCGCATAGAGGCTGATCAACAGATGGGTATCGGCCTGGAAGACAATTATTAAAATGGCCGCAGCCAGGCTCAGGAGAATGATGCCGTTGTTGAAATTGAGCCGGTGACCGCGCATGGACAGCTGTCTGGGGACATAGCCGTCCTGGGCTATGACGGACAGCAGGGTGGGGAAACCGCTATACGCGGTGTTGGCGGCTAAAGCCAGGATTAAACCAGTAGTGGCGGCCATGATGTATAACATCAGACCGGGCCCGAAGATGCTTAATGTCAACTGGGTTATGACGGTTTGCCGGGGGTCGGGCACTATCTGATACAGATTGGCCAGAACCGCAACGCCGCCAAAACATACTATAATGGCCAGAGCCAGCAAGGCATAGACGGTTTTGGCCTGCTTGGCGGCCGGAGCCTTAAAGTTGGGCACCGCATTGCTGATTGCTTCTACTCCTGTTAAGGCGCTGCATCCCGAAGCAAATGCTCTGATAATCAGAAACATGGTTACAGCCTGAATACCTGGTGTTGCCGGGATGGCTTCTGCAGGTGGGAGGACCGGCATGCCGCCGGTAAGGTATTTGATAATACCGGCTGCCACCAGGACTACTATAGATAATATAAAAGCATAAGTAGGCAGACTGAAAATGCGCGATGATTCGCGGATTCCCCTTAAATTACCTACCGCCAGCAAAAATATCAGCAACAAAGATATGGCGACCCGATGCGCATAAAGAGACGGAAACGCCGAGGTGATGGCCGCACTGGCTGCAGCGATACTTACTGCCACCGTTAAGGTGTAGTCTACCGACAAAGACGCCCCGGCAGCCAGACTGTAGATCGGTCCCAGATTATCCTTGGCCACCACGTAAGCCCCGCCGCCGTTGGGGTAAGCGTCCACTACATGGCGGTAAGACAACACCAATATGATGAGCAGGGCAATAATAGCCAGGGCAATACGCGGCATCCACATAAAAGAGGCCAAACCGATCACCGGCACCAAAACCAGCAAAATCTCTTCCACCGCGTATGCGACCGAGGAAATCGAATCACTGGACAGGATGGGCATACCCCAGAAAACATTTAATTTTTCATTTCCCAGTTGGTGGCTGGCCATACTTTTGCCAAACACGAACCTGCCTAAACGCCTGAACATATTGATTACCTGCCTTTTACAGATGACTAAAGATGACTAAAACAGATAGTATTAGTCTTAGCTTTGTTAACTATAGTAAAACTGCGCGGCATAAATAATCTGTATCGATTCTCTATGAGAAGGATAAAAAAGTTGTATAGAAGGCGAAGCCAAAATCCTTTAAAGTCACAATGCAGAAGAATTGCGGGGTATGTGCTTTGTAAGATGGGTCACTCCTGGGAGAAGGTATCCAGAACAAAGAGGCCAACTTCCAATTTGGGCCTCTTTTGGCCGGAGGCCGACAATGTATCCCCCCTAACTTACCAAAATAAACCAAACCTTGACCCCGACCTTAGGTAGGAGTTTATACTGAAAGGGGTGATGACATGGAAATCATGATCAAGATAGGCGAATTTGCTCAGTTGACTGGAGTCACAGTAAAAACGGTTCTTCATTATCACAAAATCGGTCTTTTGGCAGAACCGGTGAGGTCCCCAAACGGCTACCGGCTTTACGGAGCGACAGAACTCCATAGATTGCAGGTTATTAAGCGGCTAAAGGCTTTAGGTTTTAGTCTTGAGAAAATAAAAGATATGCTGGGAGATCCCGCTGACAGTACTACTATGCGTTCGGTTCTGGAATCATTGGCAAGAGAGTTGAGCAGCGAGATAAATACACTGCAAGCACGGCTTGAAAAGGTTCAAAAGCTGTTAGCGGCCGAACCGCTTCTCATATTGAAGGAAGATACGGCAACATTTCAGATGGTCAACGATATTATCGGCACCGAGCATTATGAATCGTATCCTGATGTAAGGGAAAAGGAGCGCCAAATCTATGAAGTCTTGGATAGTTATGAATGGGGTCTGAATCATCAGCAGTACTACGTGCAGTTGGCTGAATATCTTAAAGACAATCCCGAGGTTTTTCAAAAATTAATAAAAATGAACGAGCGGCTTGTTGCAATTGCTGACCTACCCGAAGATGCTCAGGAGATAGATGAACTAGCCAGGGATTGTGTTCGAATATTGAAGTGCATTCCTATTATTGAAACCATGTGCAGTCTTGAAACTGTGAACCCTTTCGATCCGCTGCTTAATGAAATGCTGAGCAGCCTTTTGACCCCGGCTCAAATGAAATTCTGTGAACTCAGCCTGCAGTACAGTAGGGAAACCGGACCTTTTAATAAATAACGGAAGGCAGGGTAATATGAGGGTGAAAACTATTTTGTCAAAACTTTCGCGCTATTCACTACCCATCCTGCTCATTTTGGTTATAGCAGATATTGCACTCTTCGGCAGCGGGATTATCTCTAAAGAACAAATGAAGTACTTTATCCTGGTACCGGCTATCCTGGAACTCACTTTCCTGATGATCTTCCTGTTCAACCTTTCTCGTATTATTGCTCGTTATCGAACTTTGAAAAAAGCAGGTGAGGAAACCTTTGCCGCCTGGCAGGAAGCTTTGGAAGAGATATTCCCGGCACGTGTAGCCCGCTTGATTTTAATCGAACCCCAACTGTATTATGCCGTATACCTCTCATTGAGGAAGAAACAGCTCCCCGATAAAACCGCATGTTTTGCCACCCGCCTGGCAAGCTACCTGTTTCTGGCCAAGGCCATTATTGTGATATGTTGGTTAGAGATCCTGGCCGTGTTTCTAATGCTCCCCGACCGGTGGCTGGTATGGAAGGTGGTTCATTTGGTGTTAGGCGTATGGGCCATAATGTGGATATGGGCAGATGCCCAGGCTATGCGTCTTTATCCACACCAAATGACCGGTAAAGGAGTAAGATTCCGGGTAGGTCTTCGCTACCACCAGGAGATACCCTGGGAGTATATCAGAGCAGTAAAACGAATAGAGAAGCCGGCCCCCGGCATTGCCCCTGGTCCGGATAAAAAAAATCCGGGAAGCCTGTTCCTGTCAGTTGGTGAAAAATGTAATGTCGAAATTGAACTTAACCCGCCCCAGTCCTTTCAGGGCATGCTGGGCAATAGGTTAGAGGTTGGGAGGGTCTATCTTTCCCTAGAAAAGCCAGAGGACTTTATGCTGAATATTCCAAACCCCGCTTTAGTCAATCAATACAATGCCTGAGCCCATTTTAAATGGAACAGTTCTTTAAAATTTACTTCCGAGAGACCTGGCTTTTTTTAATAATCTTCCTGAAATTGCCGGCTTTTGCAAGTTTGGATTCAGGGGTTCGCTGTTCCAGGAGTAAAAACATGGTTGTTCCCTGCCATAGGTCACTGATCCTATAAGCAAAGTCCATGCTATAATAAAGGGAGCTATGAGGAATTGAAGCTTAGGTTTTGCTATGCTATCATTGAGATATAAAAGGAGTTGCCGCTTGTGGTATGGCGGCAGGTTCGTAAATTGGGTTTAGGCCGCCTTACACAAAGGCGGCCGTATTATTTTCTGAGCATAAAGCACAGAGAAATAATTCCTAAGATTACCAAGCAGAATTGAAACAACTCGCCATATGTAATCATATCACCATTGCGCCTGGTCATTGAAAAGATTTGGTTTGGCCGGACAAATCGATTAAGCGGCATTAGTTTTTCCCCATAATTTATTCTCATCTTTATTCTGCAGTGGTTTTTTTCCTTTGTTAACAGAGTGCGGCTTGAAAGGCTTGGAAAATTGATGCTAGAATGGTAAAAGATCGAAACACCAAGCGGAATAATAATATGGGATTATGAGGAGAAAATGGTATTTATGAACAACAAGAAATTCACAGCAGGTATCCTGGCGGTTGCCATGTTGTCGGGAATATTTTTAACAGGATTTACATATCAGCAGGGCATAGGAGATGTCTATTATGAAACCAAATCGAGAATTTATGATAACACTACTTATCACGAACAATTGGCGGGTCATAGTGCCAACGGCATCGTGAGGGCATATTTTGTCAACGCGGATACCCAGGACACGGATTTAAAGCCCTATGTATTTGAAGGTGAAGTCACCGGAACCTATACGATGAATACCATGATCAGCACTTTGGAGAATCAAGGCTACAAAGTCGTAGCGGGAATCAACGGAGATATTTATGACATGGCCACCGGAACTCCAAAGGGGCTTAGCATTCATGACGGTAAGATCAAAACCTCCGGATATGCTCCGGAATATGTGATATCCTTTGACGAAGACGGCGCCGCTACCCTGGAAAAGGCAGCCCTGAGATATACACTGCAGGGAACGATCAACGTTCCCACCGTGATTATTACAGAACCAACCCAGCCGGCAGATCCAATACAGTCGGAAGATCTGACCTCGCCGGAAGATCCGGACCAACCGGCCGATCAGGCCTCACCGGGAGATTCGACCCGGTCAGCAGAACCAACCCGACCGGCAGATTTGACCCAGTTGGCAGATTCTTCCCCCGTGCAGCAGACGGTTTACGTACCCACGGAATATAATGCGGATATCGGTTATTTTAATGTTCCGCATGGTGAGGGCAAGGCTTTGCATCTGTATAACCGCCAATATGCCTCCTCCACAAAAACCTCGGAGAACTCTGTTGAGGTAATATTGGACGCGGATTCACCGGAAAATGCGGAACTGACGGTGGGAGGTACGATAACGGCAACTGTTGCCGAAGTCAGAAACGGTAATTACAATACGCCCATCGGTGACAGTCAGCTGGTGCTTTCAACGGCGGGGGATTCGGCCTATGCGGTCCAGCTGGCTCAGCTGATTCCCGGAAGCCAGGTAGAGATTTCCGTATACGACCAAAACGGCGGAAACCTGTCAAATAGCAAGGAAGCCATCGGAGTATACTACCTGCTTTACGATAAGGGTCAATATGTTTCCAGCGGAACCAACTTGAATCCGAGAACCATCATCGGTATCAAACCGGACGGAACCCTTATGCTGTATGCACTTGACGGCAGACAGCCGGGCTTTTCGGAAGGTCTTGGACTGACGGACGTGGCCAAACACCTGGTTGATCTGGGCTGCAGCACCGTTGTGAATATGGACGGAGGCGGCTCCACGGTCATGGCCGTGAGAGCGGGGGGAATGGATTCCCGGGCGGTTGCCAAGAATTCCCCTTCCGAAAAAAACCAGCGAAAAACTACCAATGGCCTGCTTCTGGTATACGATGAACGCGGGGATTCCGATGCCGAGCATTTGCACACTTACCCAAGTCAGCCTCTTGCCATGCCGGGGGCGGACATTCAGCTTAAAACCTACGCATCCAACAATAAATATGAGCCGGTTTCGTTGAGAAAAAGTATAGAATACAACCTTGATTCCGATTCGGACGGCTCTGTGGACGAGAACGGCCTCTTTACCGCCGGGAGGGCCATCGGAACTGCCGTGATTGAAGTGGAAAGCGGAGATCTCAGTACAACGGCGCAGGTCGATATTCAAAACAAGATAACCTTTGCTCCCAATGTGCGGAATCTGGAAATCGATCCGGGGGAAATCTTCGACATCAATGTAACGGCCAAATTCGGGTATGCTCCCATTGCAAGCAGGGACAGCCTGTTTATATGGACCTGCGATCCTGTCATCGGTACCATCGATGCCAACGGACTCTTTCAAGCCACGAATGAATCTGGAATAGCCGGCAATATCTATGTGGAATATAACGGCGTACAACAGACCATACCCGTTCAGGTCGGCCCTGCAAGCCTTGATTTCGCGGATACGAAAACACACTGGGCCCGAGACTATATCGGGAGATTGGCGGCCAGAGGGATCGTAAAAGGAATGGGCAATGATTGCTATTTGCCGGATAATTCCCTCACCAGAGCCGAATTCCTGACCATGCTTGCCAATACCATCAAGGGCTTAGACGTAACCCAGTCCACGCCGGCGGGCTTTACGGATGTACCCGCTACGGAATGGTATTACAATTATGTCAACTGGGGTTTTGAAAAAGGAATTGTAAAGGGAATTGACGATGTCAGCTTTGATCCCAATGGAAAGATAACCCGGGAGCAAATGGCGATCATGCTGGATAATCTGACCGAAAGTACCGACTTAATTCTTCCGGAAACCCATGCGGGAATGTCCTTTACGGACGACGCCTTGATCAGTCCCTGGGCTGCCGAATCTGTGAATAGGATCGTATCCTCGGGTCTCATGGGGGGATATCCGGAAGGCGATTATAAACCGCAGGGAAATGCGACCCGGGCGGAAGCCGCAACTGTTGTCTACAAACTGATCATGATACAAGATAAGCACTAGAAACCCATTCGCCACCCCGTCGATACAATAAAACGGTTTTATTCCAATTCCGCCCTGTTCACCTAATGCAGCATCTTTATAGAGGCTGGCTGAGAATTAACTTGGCCGGCCTTTCTTCATTTTCCACTGCGGAGTTGCGCCAGGAAGCCCTTCAGTCCAGGCGTTCCGGCCTATCTCTGCTATTGCCCGGAAAACCAGGAAAAGCGGATATAGCCTTCGCAGTTGGCGCCGTAACCGATGCCGGGGACCGGCCGCTCTAAGAATATCAAAAGCGAACCGGTAAAAGCCGCCGGTGTGCTGCTTAAAATTGTACAGGGCATAGAAGAATCCGCCGGAATCGCTATTTTCTATGCATTTATTGGCATGCCCGGCAATGGTTGTATATTTCCCCCGCCGTGTTCAACCCCCTTTATGCAAATATTTTTCCAGGCGCATAATGGCAGCCTGGCCAGCATCGGTTTAGCAAGCTCCGGTGCTCCGGGATCTATGCCACACCACAGAAAATTCCTGGAATATGATGGCTTTGGCATTAATCGGAGAATATTGGCAGCGTGCCATTGGCACCAAATGGTACCGTCTTATAAAGGTGCTTAGCCGGCAGCATTCAGCAGGCTGCCATAGATGAGGGTACATACCCGGGTTTATGCCCGGATAGGGGATAAACCGCTCCATATGCGGGATTTGTCACCTGCCGTTTAGGCGGGTAGAATGGAACAGCAAATGGGACAGCACCTGGAAGAAAGGAAGAGTGATATGAGACACAAGAAGCTTGTGGCAGTATTATCGATCATACTGCTTGGACTGACCAGTTTGAATATATCCATGGCAGAACCGGCTGATCTGAACGATAAAGCATTGAAGATAGAGATGCAGGATGAGAACGCGACGGAAACGGTGGACCGGCAGCAGGTGGATAACAACCTTATTTCTGAAGAGAATGGGGTTGCCGCTGACAAAACCATAGCGGCCCAGCCAATCAGCCAGCCCATTCCTGACCGGAATAACCAGGCGCCTGCTGTTTCGCGAAAATCGGCTCATGTATCCAGCCATAACCTGGATAGCCTGGCCAAGGTGGTTTTTGGCGAGGCCCGCGGAGAGCCTTTTGTGGGGCAGGTAGCCATAGCGGCTGTGGTTTTGAACCGGGTCGAGTCTGATAAATTTGGCAGTACCGTCAATGAGGTCATATTTGAACCGGGAGCCTTTACGGCTGTCAGCGACGGGCAATACTATCTGCAGCCCAATAACGAGGCCTATCAAGCGGCACAGGCTGCCATAGACGGGTGGGATCCCACCAATGATGCCATATATTATTGGAACCCGGCCACGGCTACGAATAAATGGATATGGAGCCGTCCCATCACAATAACCATAGGCAAACACGTATTTGCTCACTAATTGAAAAAGCCTGCCGGCTCGGCAGGATCAGACCGTCGACAAAAGCGAATACCTGCGTTGCTCAATAGGTCCGCTCAATCAACGTACTATTTGTACGCCTCAATCGTGGGCCTATTGAGCGCCTTGTTCTTCACTTCCGTCGCTCGCTCTGCCCAGCTCGTTGACCTTGTCAACAAGCTGACCCTGCCGGCCCGGCAGGGTCACCCGGGCGTAGATGAATACGTTACAGCCCAATACTTTTTACAATGATGAAAATCAGCAACAGCCATATCAGGACGATAGGCAATGCGTAATACCATTTTTTCGGTTTGCCGTCCGACCATAAGTCAGCGGCTTCTTTGCGGCACTCCGCAAACACCTCCGCAGGAATCAACTTAACTGTGAGCGCAATTAAACCGGGCAGTAGAATCACATCGTCCAACAGCCCAATGACGGGTATAAAGTCGGGGATGAAATCAAGGGGAGAAAGCGCATACGCCACCGTAAACGCCGCCAGCAACTTGGCAAGCAGGGGCGTTTCTTTTCTTTTCAAGGCGAGAAACACGGCAGGGATATCGGTTTTAAGGCGCTTGGCGCGCTCCTTTATCTTCATATATCGTCAGCGCACCTCCTTCGTGTGTTCCTATTTGGCGGCGGGTTTCAGGCTTGCATCCCCCTGGAGCGGTTTGCAGCCCTTTGAAAAGGTGAAACCGGCTACCGTTAAATTGTATTAAAGACGGCATTATCAGGTCAATACAGCAAAGTAAAAACCGCGCCAGCGGCGCGATTTCTTGTGGTAAGAACCCCCAGCTTTTATCACGAGAGCGACGGACAAGTGACGCAACGAGTGAAAGGAAACTGGCGGAAGATCGTGGCGTTTCAAGAACCGGCACCGCCACCTGCTTGGCAAGCTTGATATAATGAACATTAGTATATAAAGCGAAGTATGAAAAGGTGATAAAAATGTTTAGACGAGCATTAAAATTTGCTATCGGACCAAGTATAGGAATAACTTTAGGAGGTATAATTATTCCACGGATTATGTTTCCAAACCTATATAATGAAACATATCCATCTATACCTGTACAGGCGGGTTTGTATTTTGTTGCAGGTTATATTGTGTCCTTTTTAGTTTCTCTGCTCATCGAATGGATTAGATCAAAATAAGTGGCATATAAAGCAAAAGGAAACTACAACTCCCTACTGTCCCAGTTCTGAACCCGCCCCGTCCATTTTCTAAGAACGAAAAGGTCACAAAAAAGCCTCCGAAGTTCGGAGGCTGCTTGTTTTCTAATGGTGAGCCATGGAGGATTCGA
>DHBS01000015.1:82288-82509 GCA_002398825.1 Syntrophomonas sp. UBA4922
ACCGCTTGGCTACACCCCAACAGTCTAGAGTATACTAGCTGAAAGTTCGTAGTGTCAAGGTTAAATTGGGGTGGGTGATGGGATTCGAACCCACGACCCCCAGAGCCACAATCTGGTACTCTAACCAACTGAGCTACACCCACCACAAACATGTCAGTTCGAAAGTGGCGTCCCCGGAGGGATTCGAACCCCCGACCCACGGCTTAGAAGGCCGTTGCTCT
>DHBS01000015.1:82767-93511 GCA_002398825.1 Syntrophomonas sp. UBA4922
ACTGAGCTACACCCGCCCGCAAAGTGTATTATACCTTTTTTAATGGCCCAATACAAGAAATACTTTCAATTGTTTCAAATCACTTGTTGCCGCTCAGCCCAAAGTAGCCTAACTCATATTATATGCCCGAATGACGCGGCTTATACTTATAAATAAATAACAATTTTGTCATAATAAAGGTGAATTTATGGTATAAAAGCGACAAAGTATGTCAAAATTTCTAAAGGGGTTAGTGCAATCAATATCAAAGTACCAAAAATAGGCAAATATTCAATCGAGACGGGGATGCTATGATAAAAGCAAAAGGCAGAGGCTGGACCGAGTCGCATCGTGTTCGCAGTATGGACGGCAATCCGGACGACCATATTATGCTGATTGATTCCCCTGAATCATCGGCAACAATCGATATGGATATCTACGATAATATGGAACCTCAGGAGCGTTGGGCATTAAGCGAAGCCCGCTATAACCATGTGGTTTCCAATCAGGAGCATCTGGTGTGCAGAGTGAAACCAGATGCCACGATCATTTTCGCCAATGAGCCCTTCTGCCGCCATTTCGGGGGAATCAGCAGCGACTATATAGGGCGCAGCTTTCTGGCTATCGCTGCGGAAATAGACCGTCAGGGGATAAAAGATACCTTGCAGTCATGCCGGGGGGGCAACACTACCGGAACTTACACCTGGCGGTTTGTAGATATGCAAGGAGAGTTGACCTGGATGCCATGGTCGGTGCAGCCTTTGTACAACAACTCGGGGGTACTGGTCGAGCTGCAGCTGGTAGGCAGAAATGCCGGCGCCCAATGGCAGATGCAGGAAGCGGTTCGGGAATCCGAGGCCTATTACCGCACCATTTTTGAGAATACCGGCACGGCCATGATCATTTATGGAGAAGACGGCCTGATCAACCTGGCTAACTCGGAGTTTGAGAAATTGTGTGGCTGCAGTAAAGCTGAGATAGAAGGGGTCCGGTTGTGGACAGAATTCTTCTGCAGTGATGATTGGGATCATATCAAGCACTGTGAACAACGGCTGTCGCTAAATCTGGAGCCGGGGCCGATCCGGTTTGAAAGCAAAGTGAGAGACCAGCACGGACTGGTAAAAGACGTTCTGGTGACCATAGCGCTGATCCCTGGCAATAGACATCGGGTAGCCTCGATTGCAGATATTACCGAACGCAGGCAGATGCAGCAGGAACTGCTCCGTCTCAACCGGCTAAACCTGGTGGGGGAGATCGCTGCCAGCATCGGCCATGAGGTGCGCAATCCCCTAACCAGCATCCGCGGATTTTTACAGATTATGAGCGAGAACCAGCTCTATACGGCGGAACGGGACTATTTCGACCTCATGATCGAGGAGATCGACCGGGTCAATTTGATCATTACCGAGTATCTGCTCATGGCCCGGGACAAAAAAGCCGACCTGCAGCCTGTCAGTCTCAATCGCATCCTTAACAGTATCTATCCGTTGTTGAATGCCGATGCCCGCTCACAGGACAAAGACCTGCAGCTGGAATTAGGGAAAATCCCCGTGCTGATGCTGGACGAAAAGGAAATCCGCCAGCTGGTCTTAAACCTGGCGCGTAATGGCCTGGAGAGCATGTTAAGCGGCGGCACCCTGACCATACGCACCGTGACTGAAGGCGACCGGGCGGTTCTGGAGGTTATTGACCGGGGCGCCGGGATACCCCGCGAGATCCTGGACCAAATCGGGGTTCCCTTTTTTACCACCAAAGAAAATGGCACCGGATTGGGTTTATCGGTATGCCACAGCATTGCCAAGCGCCACCAGGCCTGCATAGAGGTCGAGTCAGGGTCCCGTGGAACCTGTTTCCGGGTCTGTTTTAATGCGCAGCTTCAGCCGCAAATGTCCTGAGCGGAGCCCTTTTCAGCTGGGCCCGATTTGCCAATTCAGCTCTATGCCGCCACGGCCGCCGAAATGCCGGCGGGGCTGAATCCATAGACCTCAGCTGCATAACCGGCCAGCCGCACATCCCTGACTCCTGTCTTAATACCGCATATCCGGGCCAAACGGCGTATAATACCGTAAACACTGCCCGGCTTCAGCGAACATCCCGGCCCGGCGCCGACCAGGAGGTAGCCGCCCCGCAAAATCGGCCTTAAAATCATGTAATGCTTAAGGGCTGTGATTGCCCCGGCATGCAGGGAAACCGGACGCTCTCCCGCTTTAATGGTGTTGTTGTCCGGGCTCCAGCCCTGCTCATATTTCAGGCCGCACATCTCTCTGACCGTCAATCCCGCATAAAGCAATTCCACCACCGCACGATCCCGAATATTCAATACATCTTTATGTGCCTCGGCGCGGAGCCGCTGAACACCCTCCCAGGAAGTCCGTATTTCATCGGTTGAGGGCGTTTTACGTCCGGCGCGGGGGACCAGTTCGAGGGGATTAGAGGACAGCCTCCTCTTCTCCATGAGAAACCTGGCAAAGGCTGATAATGCCGAAAGGCGCCGGTTCACAGTGGAGGGCCGCAGCCCCCGCCGGCTCAAGAGGTAGAGTTTATAAGCCTCCACTTGCCCGGGCGCCAGCCGTTTGCACAAACTGCGTTTTCTTCCCTGACAGCCGCTGTATTTACAGAACTCTGCCAAGGCCAGCACATAGCTTTTTACTGTTGCATCCCTGCGGCCCCGGCGCCGCAGGTAAGCGGCGAAGCAAACCCGGTAATTCAAACCCATCACCTGCTTTCGGCATGATTATTACATCATATGCCGCTGGAAGGAAATGGCTATTGATTTGCTGCAAAGAGTTTTTACGGCCATCGGATTATCTATGCCAATATGCTCTCTGGCGATGGCGGATAAGGCCGGGGTGCAGGCATTGCTCTAAAACATTTTTTAGGATCTACATTCCAAAACGTAGGAGCCATAATAACAGCTATAATGAAAATACCGGCGGTACGGTCAGAAAATAATATGTGACTGCAACAGCGGGCGAAGAAGAACTTGATGAAGCGGAGAAATGCATCATGGCCCCCGTCAATGCAATGGGCGCAAAGGAGACGTAATATGTTCGAGTTAATTGAGGTTAAGTACAAAGACATAGTTGATATTCCAAACTTATCTATAAGTAGAGGACTTACCGTTCTTCTCGGCCCGAGCGGCGGCGGGAAAACAACCATTCTGAGAATGCTGAACAAGATGATATCTCCAACCCGGGGACGAATTCTGTTTGATGGCAAAGACCTGAAGCAAATAAAATCTGTAGAGCATCGCCGGAATGTTATGATGCTGTCCCAGAATCCCGCCATGTACGAAGGAACGTTAAGGGACAATCTGACCATAGCCTTAAGATTTCAAGAAAAAGAAAGCCCTGGTGATGACGAACTGTATAAAATCCTTTCCGGGGTACGGCTCCATAAAGATTTGGAAACGCCTGTATATCAGCTGTCGGGCGGGGAAAAACAGAGGCTGGCATTAGGACGGCTGTTTCTGTGCGATCCGGCAGTATATCTTTTGGATGAACCGTCGTCCGCGCTGGATGACGATACGGAAGACGCCATCATCAAGATGGTTTCAGAGCACATAGAAACGACCCGCAAATCTGTGGTGATGATTACCCATTCAAAAGCGCTAGCTGAAAAATATGCAGACGAGATTATCGAAATATCGGACGGAAAGATTATAAGCAGGAGAGCGGTATATGAACGGAATAATTAATCTGGATATATGGCAGGTGATGCTATCCTATATTTTTGTGCTGATGGTGCTTTTGATCATTAAACAGAGGGGGATCAAACGTGAAAAAGAGATCCTTATTTCTTCTGTAAGGATGACCGTGCAGCTTATATTGGCGGGTTTTATACTCGCGTTTGTGTTCGATAAGCCCAGTCCGGTGATAACGGCAGCAATCATAGCATTGATGGAGTGTTTTGCGATTTATACCGTATTTAATAAGTTCAAAGCAGAGTTGTCGCATGAGCTTAAAAAAACCATTGCTTTCTCCATGACGGCCGGGACATTGTCCTGTCTGTTTTACTTCCTGTTCGTAGTTGTGCGCATCAATCCATGGTATGATCCCCAGTATTTTATACCCATCGCCGGGATGATTGTGGGCAATTCTATGACCGGGATATCATTAGGCGTCAAGTCCCTGGTCGAAGGCATGACGACACAGAAGAATCTGGTTGAAGAAGCCCTGGTTCTGGGCGCAACTCCGCAAATGGCCACCAGGTCGATTATTAACAGCACCTTTGACGCCGCGATCATGCCGACCATCAATTCCATGGTCGGTATGGGGATTGTTTTCCTCCCCGGAATGATGACCGGCCAGATCTTGTCCGGTACTTTGCCCGCAACCGCGGTCGCTTATCAGATAGCAATAATGCTGGGAATACTTGGAGCGGTGGCCTTGACAGTTATTTTAATGCTGCAATTGGGATATCGCAGCTTTTTTAACGAAGAAGATCAGCTTATTTGATCGATATCTGGCGCGGTCCGCTAAAGCCGCGGCTTGATCCGCTGGAAGAATTAAAAGCCCATGTTGCTACGGGGGCAGACAGAATAAAAAGGTCAAAGCAAAGGACGTAAAAAAAGAAAACGATCCACAATCAGGAGAGTGCCAAACCTATGGAAGTTGAAAGAGCCAGGCGTTCCCCCGGCTCTTTTGTTATTCAATCCCTAATTGCTGTTTTAAGGCTTTTTGCAGGGCTTGGGAAAAATTAATGCCGGCATTTTCCGCACGTTCGTTTAACCAGCTTGGTAAGGTGAGATTTTTACGGACAGTGCGGTTATCGTGGGCGCGGCGATACTCTTCGATGTCGATGTCCACGAGGGTCTTTGTTTCCTTTGCATTTGTTTTAATTTTGGCAATATCGCTAGGAGCAGGGATGGTTCTGCCCTCATCCTGTTCATAGCAGATCCACATGCCGATAGCGTCCCGGGCCATAGAGATGGCTTCAGGTATATCGGCGCCTTGAGTAGATATATCCAGATCGGGAATTGTTACGGCGTACATTCTTTTTGCGGGTGTTAAAATAACAGGGTATGCGGTTTTCATTGTCATTACTCCTTTCTGCGGAGTTTATTTCAGCCCCGCTCTCTTGAGGATTGCCTTAGCTGTTATCTCGTTGATTTCTTTGTGTCTGGGGATTGGCTCTGACCGTTCCCCGTTAGTGTAGATAGTGTGGTTGTCACCTTCCCGTGCTTTCCACCAACCGTTGTTTTCTAGTTTTTTGATTAAGTCCCTCCGTTTCATGTGCGCACCTCATGGCATTATTATACGCATTAAATGCGCATAAGTAAAGGAGCTTTAAGAAAAAAGTAAGAAATTTTGGGCCTGACGGGAGCCGGGCTTTTTTGTTTTTCAAATACCCATCCTGGGAGGTGGTGCTATATAGATGCCCAAAGCGTATGCGTACGCTTTTGTTGTTCAATCTTGTATTTTCTAATAAAATGGTCCCCGCGTATGCGGGGGTGATCCTGCCGGTGGCGGCGACCGAGGCGAAGTGATCCAGTGGTCCCCGCGTATGCGGGGGTGATCCCCAATAAAAGGTAATTGCTTAATATTAGGAGGACCAATTCGCAGCAGACAGGCAGACAAAAACAGGTCCGGGACTTTGCCAGGCCTGCCGGTTATTCAATATAAAAACCTGGTTGAGGTCATTTTACTCGAGTTCAATCGGTTTATCACTTCAGCTTGATTCCCGTTCATATCGTATAACTGAAAGGCTTCTCCGCTTCGGCGAAAAACTCGCCCTTGTATATAATAACGGGTTAATTGGCTAGGCGGTCGAGGTGCTTAAAATAAGGGTGTTTGCTTTCTCCCTGGGTTTTCCGGATTTGATAAGATTCATTAATAACCTCTTCCGGTTCGATCACCTGCCTTAATATTCAACTTATGGTTTTTTAGGCATCGGAAGAAACTACGCAGCAGTTTCAAGCCACTGCTCGTTATAATCCCGCACAGAAATAAAAGAAGACCGGTCGGCATTGGGCAATCCAACCTGGTCTCCAGCTGTCTGGTCGGCTGATAATGTGTTATGCCGGCAGATAATGGGAGGACAGTTTCCTTATCTAAATAGAATATTCGATATCGGTCTTGAATTCCGCGAAAAATTCCTGATAGATCTCGTTTCGCAGTCTGGTATACTCGTAACTGCTGCGCTTGCGCGGGTGCGCCATATCGCTTTTCACAATTTTCTTGATGGTCCCGGGGCGGCGAGACATCAGCACAATGTGGTCGGCAAGGAACACCGCTTCATCGATATCATGCGTGACGAGAACTATGGTTGTTTTTTCCTGCTCCCAAATTTTCAAGATCTCCTGCTGCATGTTGATGCGCGTAAAGGCATCCAAAGAGCCAAACGGCTCATCGAGAAGCAGCACATCGGGGCGGTTCACAAGTGCCCGCGCGATGCTGACCCGCTGCTGCATGCCGCCGGAAAGCTGTCCGGGCAGCGCCGTTTCAAAACCAGTGAGACCTACAAGCTTGATATGCTCGTCGATCTGTTGCCGGTCTTCCGGCGAGGTTTTGAAGATGCCAAAGCGGATGTTTTCACGCACCGACAGCCAGGGAAACAGCCTCGATTCCTGAAAGATCATGCCGATTTCCAGCGTCGGCTCTTTAACCTCGCGCCCGCGCAGACGGACGGAACCCTCCGTCGCGGATTCAAGCCCTGCCATAATGCGCAAAAGCGTGCTTTTTCCGCATCCGCTCGCCCCTACGATACTGTAAAAGCTGCCTTCGGGGATATCGAGATCAATATCGCGCAGCACCTCAAGATTGCTTCCGGACAGAGAAAACGTCTTCTGCACGTGCTGGATGTTTAAAAACGGCTCCATGTCATGTCTCCTTTATCCACGTTATGCCCACTTGATGATCTTATTCTGCAGTCGGGCCAGCAGGATGTCGATTAAAATGCCGACCACGCCTATGGTCAACAGCCCGAGGAACATGGCTGCGGGCAGGGACATTTCCCTGCCGTAGGAGATGATATATCCGACGCCGCGGGTCGCGCCGATCATTTCGGCAGCCACCACGCCGCGCCATGCGGTGCTGAGTCCCAGCCGGAACCCGGTGACAAGCTCAGGCACGGCCGCCGGAAAAATGATGCGGCGCAGAATGGTGAACCGGTCCTTTTTCAAAAGCCGCGCCACTTCAAGGTATTTTGAGTCGGTGCTTCGGATGCCCTGCTCGGTGTTTAAGAGCACCGGCCACAAAGCGCCCACGGCAATGACCAGAATTTTGGATTTTTCGCCGATTCCGAACCACAGGATGAAAAGCGGCACCAGACCCACCATAGGAATTGGCCGGAGCACGCCGAGAATGACAGCTGACAGCCGGTTAAACCACGGAGAAAGACCGAGCAGCGTCCCGAAAATCAAGCCGGTCAGGCCGCCGAGAAGAAACCCGGCGCCTACGCGGCTAAAGCTGCTCGCGAAATGTTCAGACAGCAATCCGCTTTTCGCGTAGGACACCATGGTCTCCATAATCTTCTGCGGCGTCGGCAGGATTGACAGATTTAGGTGCCCGCCATCGCCCAGGACCTGCCAGACGGCAATCACAAATAGCGGTGCGACCAAGAAAAGCGCGTAATCTATAATCTGTCCGACCTTTTCGTTTCGTCTCGGTCTTTCTGATTTATTCATTGTCCGAGCCCTGTTAATTTCACATAAGTGTCGTCCACAAGATCGTCCGCGTCAAGCTGCTTGGTAATAAAGCCCTGATCCAGGCTGAATTCGATGGTATTGTTCAACGCATCGACCAGATCCTGATCTACGCCGACCTTCCAAACTTTGTCGATATAGTATTTGCGGGTACCTTCGAGGTCTTCGCTGCCCATAAATTTGGCCACGATTTGGACCGACTCGTCAAGATTTCCCGCGATCCACTTGTTGGTTTGGTTGATTACCTTGAGATAGCGGGCGACGATTTCGGGGTTTTTCCTCAAATACTCTCCGCGGCCATACGCGACGACCATGATCTTGTCGTATCCTTCGGTCGTCGAAACCTCGACCATGTCGTCACGCGCCAAAAGCTTCGAGCGCTGCGGTTCATCCAGCACCGCCGCGTCGATCACGCCTTGGGTAAGGGCGGTGACGCCCTCGGCTTTCTGCAGGTTCAGCATTTCGATGTCGTTCTCGGAATAACCCAACGTACGAACTATGTTGAGCAAGGCCTTGTGAAAGTTTGAGCCGAACTGAATGGCGATTTTCTTGCCTTTGATGTCCTCAAGCTTTTGGATGCCCGACTTCTTGTTGGCGATCATGCTGTATCCCTTGGGCGATTCCCAGAGATAGGATATCACCTGGATATCCACACCGTTGCCCCAGACCTGGATCGTGGGCATATCGCCCATGTTGGCGATATCGATCTGGTTGGTGGTGACAGCCTCGTTTTGAGCGGGGCCGTTTGCAAAATGCGGGATTTCCACTTCGACTTTATCGCCGAATTCTTCCTTGAAAAAGCCCTTTTCATACGCAACGATGATTGGGAAATAGTTTAAGTTGTGGCCCACGACCAGCTTGGTGGCCGTGTTCAGTTCCCCGGCGGGCGTGACAGGCGCGGTGGCGGTATTATCCGCCTTTTTGGCGCAGCCAAACAGGGACAGCATGCCGACCGCGAGCAAAACAACCGCAATCCATTTGTAAACACGCATTTTCATTTGTACTCCTCCTTGGTAATATGGTCAATGTGGATTTCATACGGATGTGCCGCTCTTTCATACGCCTGTCGGGTTGAAAAGGTCTGTTCTCTTTCCGTTTCCGGGGTGATCAGCCACAGCGCCGAAAGGTCAACATCCTCGCCGAGCAGCTTTTGCACCTTGTCGTATGCGTCTAAAAACAGTTGCCCGGCGATAATCGCTTTTTGGGGCACACCCTTGATCTGGTAGCTTTTATGATCGGGCGTCACCGCGGTGACAGCGACGGTCTTATGAAACCAGATGCTGTACACCAGATTTTTCTGGGTCTGTGAGGTTTCCAGAAGCTCGTAAACCACAACGCTGCCATCGTCCAGAATCGTGATCAGACCCTTCGGCACCGCGTGCGGGGCGCCGTCCTTTCCGACGGTGGCAATGATTTTAACAGAATCTGGCGAGCGAAACGCCGCGATAGCTTCCGGCGATAATTGAAATGACATGACGCGCCTCCTATATCCGGTCTAAGTTTACATTCGGGTGCATTCCGCATTTGCGATAGCTGTCCATATAAGTCGGGATCCGGTATTTCTGCAGGATATCGTAAAACCCTTTTGTGATATGCACGTAATAATCGAGTGATGGGGGATTCTGATTCCAGAAAATCGAGCCCGGCACCACGTTCCAAACGTCGTGCTTTAACCCCACGCCGTGGCTTGCCAGCTCTTCCGCCTCCTCAAGGTCCACGCGAATCGCCTCGGCCTCCGAGGTGAAGCCGTGGGGCGTGGCCAGTTCAGCCCCGCTCACAATGCCGGTGTTGACTTGGCCTTTGCCGAAAATCTCTACCGCATCGTACAGACGGCGCTTCCATTCGTCATAGCTGATGTACGCCGCTTTTCCAGGGCAGAGCCATTTGTAAATCCGCTCGTCGAAGGCCTCAAGATCGGTGGTATAACTTGTCAAACCGGTTTCATAGTAAAGCCGTTCAAGCTGCTTGCGATTAAACGCGGTGCTGTTGACCTGGCTTGGGAAACGCGGCGTTTCAAACACCGTGCCGAGTACTTTCAGCGCCGCGATATACCCCTCGAGCTCGTCGTCGAAGGGCTCGTTGCCGCTGAAAATGCTGCCACCCGTCAGAATTACGCCCACAAAGCGTCCTTTTTCCTTAACAAGCTCCAGCATGGTTTCGCGAAGATCGTCCGCGTTGAAGCGCTCGTTGGCCTTGCCTTTGTACCGCACACCGCCTGCCCCGATACCGCAGTATTTGCAGCCGTGACCTGGTACGGCCCAGAAGTGGCAGTAATTGCTCATTGACACGGAATATCGCTGCGGGCGGGCGTCGAGCACCTCTTTCATCGGTGTGCCCCGGCTTGTGGTTTTGTCGAAAAATTGAGGTTTTTCCCAATACTCGACCTCGTCGATTATCCGGTCTTCATCCACCAGCACGGTTTTCCCGTCCACCACGTCGATTAGATAAGGGTCGCGCCACGTTTGCGTGCTGGTCTCCGACACGATGATGCTGGTGCCGTCGCGCAGCAGCAGCGACGTGGGAATCCCCCTGCCCTCATATACCGCGAAATGCGGCTTGGTGATCTGATGAATCGCGGGGTCGAGCCGGGCAAGCGCAGCGTCGGTATAATGCACCCCGCGCCGCTGTACGTCAATCTGTGTAATGATAAAAGGGGAGACGGTGGGATATTTTTTCAATATTTCAAAAAAACTTTCTTCTTTTTTCCGCCAGTCGGGGTCGATCTTAGGTTTTCTGATTTTTTCTTCCGTTGCCATGTCTACAATCTCCTTTCATGACTGATACAATTACTACCATCTTCCCTGTTAACCGACCTTTCCCAGGCTGCCGGCCTGTTTGAGCTGGTCGACTTTATCCAGCCGCTCCCAGGGTAGATCTATATCCGTCCGTCCGAAATGCCCGTAAGCGGCGGTCTGTTGGTAAATGGGGCGTCTTAAATCGAGCTCCTTGATGATCCCGGCCGGACGAAGGTCGAAATACTGGTTAATCAGGTTAATCAACTGTGCATTACCGATTTTTCCGCTCCCAAAAGTATTCACATATATGGACACGGGATGAGCCACCCCGATTGCATAGGCAATTTGGATCTCGATCCTCTCGGCCAGACCGGCGGCCACAATA
>DHBS01000015.1:93701-93842 GCA_002398825.1 Syntrophomonas sp. UBA4922
GACTTTGGTGGGGTCTTTGCCGGATAAGGCGCCGCCGCCATGCCGCGCGTAACCTCCGTAAGTATCGACAATGATTTTCCGGCCCGTTAATCCGGAATCGCCTTGGGGACCGCCGATCACAAACCGGCCGGTGGGATTCAC
>DHBS01000012.1:0-9476 GCA_002398825.1 Syntrophomonas sp. UBA4922
GCTGGACGAGGCCGACCGCATGCTCGACATGGGGTTTGCTCACGATATGAAAAAGATTATCGCCCGGCTGCCGGTTAAGAGGCAAACTCTATTGTTTTCCGCAACCATGCCCCCGGAAATTGCCAGGCTGGCAGATGATATTTTGAAACAACCGGTCAGGGTTGCAGTGAGCCCGGTTTCATCGACAGTGGACACTATCGAACAAGCTGTCTATTTTGTGGATCAAAAGGATAAGACCTTGGCGCTGATTCAGTTGTTAAATAGCGACTCCATCGATTCTGCCCTGGTGTTTACCCGGACCAAGCATGGAGCTGACAAGGTGGCCAAAGCCCTGGCCAACGCAGGGATTCCTGCCCAGGCCATCCATGGCAACAAATCACAGCAAGCCAGACAGCTGGCCTTGAACAATTTCAAGGTCAAACGCACCAGAGTGCTGATTGCAACCGATATCGCCTCCAGGGGCATCGATGTGCCGGAGCTGTCCCATGTCATAAACTTCGACCTGCCCAATGTGCCTGAAACCTATGTGCACCGGATTGGAAGAACCGGCCGGGCCGGTCTGGGAGGAACGGCGGTATCATTCTGTGACCGCGAGGAAAGGAAATACCTGCGGGATATACAGGCCTTGATATCCCGAAAATTACCTGTCATCCGAGAATTGCCCCGTGCAGTGAGCCTGGCTGCCAGATAATTGTATATTGCCTGGGCTATTCAAGAGCCCGAAATCAGCGGCTGCCCAATGAGAGCCTGAGTCCCGGGAAGATCGGGAAAACAGCCTCCATTGGGGAGCATCTTCATAAGAAAGCCCGGGTCAAGCTATAAAAGCTATAAGAATGGCAACAATATATTGTAATAAATTCAATGGCACAACCTGCCAAAAGGAGTACTTTTATGGAAGAGACTATTTTAAAGGCGAGTGAAAGAAGCAAACAACGCGGCAAGTTCAGGGAAAAGGGCTTTGTGGCCGGGGTTATTTATGGCGAAGGTATGCAGGCGAGTAATCCGGTCAAATTCGACAGAGCGGCCTTGCAGCAAGTTCTTAAGCGCCATGGCTCCAATGCCAGAGTGACGATTCTGTTTAACGACAATAAGACACTGGGCTTTATCAAAGAAGTGCAGCGGGATGCGATTTCGCAGCAGATTACCCATATCGATGTGCAGCTGGTTTCCAAAGATCAGGAGGTCAAACTATCCGTTCCTATTGTTTTCAGAAATGTGGAAGATCTGGCAGACAGACAACTGCAGCTTCAGGTCTACAAATACGAGGTTCCTGTTACGGGAAGAATGGATTTGATGCCTGACGCCATACAAATCGATGTGGCACCTATGAATTTAGGCGATTCAATCACTGTAGACGACTTCAACCTGGATCCGCAGATAAAAGTAAGCGAAAAAGAAGATGCCGTCTATGCAGTGATCAATAATCTGCCGGTTGAAGAGAGCGCAGAAGCCGAAGAAAACCCAGAGATCAATGAGAATGCCGAACCCGCAGCCGAATAAGGCGCAATTGGGGACGTGACAAATTTGGGACCGTCCCCAAGGGGGTTATTTCGGTGTATATTGGGTAGCAGGGAAGACATAATCACACTTTCGAAGGAGCAGTCTTGATGCAGGGTTATTTTGCAGTTGGGACTATACTTTTGCTTATTACTCTGGTGATCTCGCGGGCTATTCTGATGCGAAAACTGGGCATCAAAGCCATGAGGTTTGGCGAGATGGATAAAACCGATTTCCTCATTCCTCCATTTGCTTTGCTGTTCTTCTATCTCATCTTTGCCAGCGCTCTGAACTGGCCGAAATTCGGCGCTGAACTGTTTTATAATGATATGGCGGCTTGGATCGGCGTGGCCTTGTGTATACTGGGCCTGGCCTTTTTCTTTTTAAGCCTGACTTCTTTTGGCAAAAGCTTTCGGGTGGGTATCGATGAAGATCAGCCCGGCGCTCTGATAACAACTGGCGCCTTCGCTGTCAGCCGCAACCCCATTTATACCGCTTTCGGGTTCATACTCCTGGGTATATTTTTGATTTTCCCCAATTGGGTGGTATTATTGTACCTCCTGGCGGGTCTGTGGCTCATGAATCGCCAGGTTCTTCGCGAGGAGGAATCATTGCAAAAGATCTACGGTGAACAATACCTGCGATACTGCCAAAAAGTCCGCAGGTATCTTTGATACAGCGAATTGAATCCGATGGGGTACTTTATAAGCAAATAAAGCCGGAGACAACCTTGATACGGGCGACCTTCGTCCCTGGAAGGCATGGCATACCTGGATATTTCTCGTGCTCGCCGACCTTCCATTAAGCTGATTACCTGAGGGCCAAAGAAATCTTCAATGGCCCACATTAAATTTTGTTCGCTTTTTGGAAGGCATTTCAAAATCGTTCCGGCCTATTCCCGAATTTTGGTCTATTTCTTCCGTTTTTTACCAACAGCCAGAGCGGAGAGCGAAATATTGGTGACGGTAGCAAATGCAATATTAAAGCATTCCTGGCTGACAAGTTCAACAACATAATGGCAGCATTCCGGGCAGGTTTCACAAGCGCAGAAGCTGAAAGCGAAGGAATCTGACTGCTGTACGAATTCGTTTTCATTCTGGTTTGTTACAAAATCTTCGTTAGACTGTCTCTCGAAGGTCCAGGTGCCGAGAGGAACATGACTGCCGCAGCAGACCCTGCTCAGCTTGAACACTAAACGCAGCAGAAAGTTGTCGTCGTCGGTGGTTCTGAAACTAATAAGTGAAAAGAAGTCCAATTTGACAGTGGGGTCGATCAAATCGCTGGTGTCAAGAGAAACTGTCGCCTGAACAACCCCATAGCTGCTGTTGTTGATACCGGATGAAGCCGCCCCATTAACCAAAATGCCGTTACAGGATATCGGACCGGAGCCCACACTGGTGCCGCACTTTAAGATCGTCTCAGTTTCAAAATCGGGTTTATTTTTGTCTTTATCCTTCTTAAAATCCTGGTTATCGTCCTTTTTGGGAAAAGGGCAATAGTTGTCTTGCTCCTCATAATAATCTTTCTTGGGATAAGGGGAATAATCATAATCCTCTTCCCTGCGATTATCACGCCTGTAGGAATCTCTCTGATAACGGGTTTTCATATAATAACCTCCTATATCTTTAAATAATCTGCCAAGCCATTTATAAATAAACGGCTGCTTAGATTTACTCTAGTTTATTCTCTAATACCATAATTTGGTTACTGTGCCGGATGCGGGAAATGCGAATTATCAATCATTTGTGAATGCGGGGAGTTCAACTGTGTGGCCCGGGGTCAACAAAAAGGAACTCCCGTATTATCGGGAGTTCCGTAATATAGAAATTAGCTTTATGCTAGTTTATGGAAAGAACTGCCGGCACGTTGGGCAATAAGCCCAATAAGCATTTTACTTTGGAGGTTTCTGTAATTCCGGTCTTGCACCAGACCACAAAATGTTCGCAATTGCTGATGGAAGGACTGTATTCGCGCTCCCCAACCTTGCTTAATGCCCGCTGTGCAGTCTGACGGGGCGAGTAGATTCGATAATAGGGGCTTTGCCGGATTAATTCCAACAGCTTTAGCCTGTCGATAAGGGAGGTTAAGCTTCGAAACGGGGCCGCCAATACGTCGATGGGTTCATTTTCATTAGTCTCAGGAAAAATGCAGATAAAATAGCCGGTTTTGCCATGCAGGAATCTATCCAGGGTGGTTTCCCGGATATAGTGGTACTTCTCAAATTCGTCAATATACGGGGCATAATGCACCACGCTATGGTCATTGATGTAAACCCCATAGTGTTTGGTGGGACCGCGGTAAACGCCAATAATATCGCCGAAACTTGCCGATACAACCTCATCAGCCATGTGATCTCCCCCTAAACTGATGTTGAGCGTTGTATTTAAAGTCTACGATGCCGATCCTCAGATTATACTCGTCGACATAATATGAAAACTACGACCTCTGGCATTATTCCTCCGATTCATTAAATCAGTATCACCCCGCTTTGCTAATCTTTATATAATTATACATTAAATTCCTCTCCGGCAGGCTGTTTCGAATCCAATTTAAAGGTATCCAGGGAAAATGCAAATGGGGCGGTGAATAATACCGCCCTCCATAAGGCCGCATGGTGCAGAGATAAAGCGGAGGGATTCTATTAGCCGAAGCCCTCCGCTTGATTACTTTTATTTAGGCACAAACTGGCCGGTGACCACTTTGTCATAAGGGGCTATCTTTTCCAGTTCTCCGGCATCTTTGATGATTTGCTGCAGGAGATAAAAATCGTTTTCCAGCAATAAGGGGTCCTTCTTCCAGCTATTCTGGTCTTTGTAGTTCTTAATGGCGCTGATCAGTATTTCTTCGGATTCATCCGGAAAGCTGGGCTTGATGGTTTGGGCGATCTCTGCGGGGGAGTGACTGTCTACCCACTGCTGTCCCTTATAGACGGCCCGGGTAAATTTCTGCACCAGCTCGGGATTTTTCTCGATGGTACTCTTTTTGGTGAAATAAGCGGTATAGGGGACTTCACCGCTTTCTTTGCCCAGCGAGGCTACTATATGGGCTTTGCCTTCTTTGGCCATTGTTGAAGCGGTTGGCTCAAAAATGATCACATAATCACCTTGACCGCCCAGGAAAGCCCCCGGCATGGCTGCAAACTGCATGGTGGTGTCGATAAAAACATCTTTTCCCACCGTCATGCCGTTCTTCTCCAGGACATATTCCAGTATGATGGCCGGCATTCCGCCTTTGCGTCCTCCGATAATGGTCTTGCCTTTCAAATCGCTCCACTGGAATTCGGGATCGGGCTGCCGGCCCATCAAAAAGGTGCCGTCTCCGTTGGTCAACTGGGCAAATACCACTCCATAGTCTTCTTTACCTTCATTATAGACGTAGACACTGGCCTCCGGGCCGGCTAAACCGATGTCGGCCTGCCCGGTCAAGACCGCGGTCATGACCTTATCGGCTCCCTGGCCATTGGTGAGTTCGATTTCCAAGCCTTCGGCTTTAAAAAATCCCTGGTTTAAAGCCACATATTGCGGGGCGTAGAAAATCGAGTGGGTGACCTCACAGAGTTTGACCTTGGTGAGTTCATTCTGTGCAGGGCTGCACCCTGATAAAACCAAAGTGAATCCTACCGTTAAAACCAACAATAGCGCCGTTAATTTCCTCATTACCAATCCTTCTCCTCTCTTTGCGCATGACCATTTTTTCTCAAGACAAAACTTTCGAACCAAACCACTCCCTGATACATGACCATGGCCGCAATTCCCAAAATAACCACGCTGGTCATGACCAAATCGAGTCTGAAAACCTGGCCGCCATAGACAATCAGATATCCCAGGCCGGCCCTGGAAACCAGGAACTCGCCCACAATGACACCGACCCACGACAATCCCACGTTTACTTTGAGCGCGTTGATTATACTGGGAAATGAGGCCGGGAGCAAAACCTTGGTCAGCACCTGATATTTGGTGCCGCCAAAGGAGTGCACCAGTTTGATTTTCTGCTGATCAACCCCCATAAAACCGTTTAAGACTTCCAGGATGGTCACAATCAGCGAAATAGCCAGGGTCATGACAATAATGGCTACCGGGCCGGCGCCGATCCAAACGATAAAAACCGGACCCAGAGCGATTTTGGGCAGGCTGTTTAAGACCACCAAGTACGGTTCAGACACCTCTGACAAAAATTTCGACCACCACAAGGCAATGGCGCACAAAACCCCGGAGACCGTCCCCAAAAGAAAGCCGATGATGGTTTCCAGACAGGTCACCCCGATATGCTGGAAGAGCGCGCCTTCATTGTACAAAACCCCGATGGTTCTGATTATCCGGGAAGGCTGGCTGGTTATGAAGGGGTCGATGATGGCCGCCCGGGCCAGTATTTCCCACAGAGCGACGCACAGGAACAGAATTATGAATTGAGTGGCACGAACCGTGATCTTTTTCCGTTTAAGCATATTCAGGTATTGGGCATGTGCAGGCGATATTTCGGATAATTGACTGTTAACCGCTGACATAGCAGCAGCTGGCTCAGACATGAATATCCAACTCCCTCCATATTTCCTGGAAGTAGTATCTGAATTCCGGTGCTTCGCGGCAGTTGATCGGAGTCCGGCTGGTGCAGCTCAATTTTATGTTGTGGATTCTTTTCAGACGCCCGGGCCGGTGGCTTAACACCACGATCCGGTCAGACATGCTTATGGCTTCGCTGATATCATGAGTCACAAGTATGGCGGTCTTCTTCTCCTTTCTGATGATGTCGTAGATATCCTCGCTGACCGCCAGGCGGGTTTGGTAGTCCAGGGCGGAAAAAGCCTCGTCGAGCAGCAGGATTTGGGGGTTCGGCACCAGGGTCCTGATCAGGGCCGCTCTTTGCCGCATACCGCCTGATAGTTGCTCAGGATATTTGTTGCGAAATTCATAGAGGCCATAGGTTTTCAAATAATTGATAGCCTTTTCTTTGGTTTCTGGATTGAGGGCTTTTTGAATCTCAACCCCCAGGAGCACGTTTTGCAAAATGGTTCGCCATTCAAAGAGATGATCTTTTTGCAGCATATAACCGGTTTTTTTGGAAGAGCCGGCGTTTCGTTCCCCGTACAGCAGAACCTCTCCCGAGGTTGGGCTGAGCAGACCGGATATGATAGAAAGCAGGGTCGATTTCCCGCATCCGCTGGGTCCGACTATGCTGACAAATTCACCTTCGCTTACTGCAAAATCAATGTTGTCCAGGGCCTGGATTTCGCCGTTTGGGGATTGATAGGTCATGGCAACCCCGCGGACTTCTACCACTGGCTTCAAAAAATCACCCCCCGGTATCTACTCCTAATATGTTATTCGAGCCGACATCAAACAGTGAGTGTTCTGTGAGGCAAGCGGGGCGGGGGATAAAGCGGGCGGAGGATAAAGAGGTACGCGCAAGCGGGGTGAGGTTCTTGACTTGAGCTAAATGCGCAGGTCAAGAACCTCACTCCGCTTGCCCCCTCACTTTCCCATATATTATGATTGTCTGAGACAGTTTTATATTTGAGGAATATCGCCAATATGCAATTCAAATGCGCGTTAATTGTGGTCACAGATGTTAACAAATCAAGAAGGTTCTATGAAGAGGCGCCGGGCAGATAGGAGGAGTCAGTTTGAGGTTTGTTTCATTTTGCCATAAGTATGTAAGCCAGGTCGGAATCATGCTTGAAGATGGGGTTATAGAGCTAAATGCACTTTTGGAAACAAGATTTACTTCGATGCTGGAATTAATAGAAAACTTGAGTTCCGATCATTTGAGAGAATTGTCTGCTGCGATTGCCAGGGGAAAATACAATTGCCTGCCCTTAAAAGAGATCAAACTGCTGGCCCCCATACCAAATCCGCCGCGCAATGTCTTTTGCCTGGGAAAGAACTATATAGAGCATGCTCAGGAGATAAAAATGACTCAGATTTCTGACACCGGAATACCTGATTGCCCGATTTATTTCAGCAAAATCGCCAGTCCGGCCATCGCCCACGGGGACCGGATCAAATTTTCACCACAGGTTACCCAACAGGTAGATTACGAGGTTGAGCTGGCGGTGGTGATAGGCAAAACCGGAAGCAACATTGAGCCCGAGGGGGCAGAAGATTACATTTTTGGCTATACCATTGCCAATGATATTTCGGCCCGCGATTTGCAGGGGGTTCATAAACAGTGGTTTAAAGGCAAAAGCCTGGATACCTTTTGCCCCATGGGACCGGTTCTGGTTCACAAAAGCGCCTTACCCATGCCAGTGGAACTGGATATACAATGCAGGATAAACGGCGAGTTGAGGCAGGACTCCAACACCAGGCAGATGATTTTTGACATCCCTTTTATTATCAGCGATCTTTCCAAAGGCTTAACCCTTCACCCCGGGGATATTATCATGACCGGCACCCCCAGCGGGGTGGGCATGGGATTCGAACCTCCCAGACTGCTGGCTGACGGCGATATTGTGGAATGCTATATCGAAAAAATCGGCAAACTGGTAAACCAGGTTGTGGCCGTCTAGGGGTGACACCTCCAGGTAAATTATTTTTAAATTTCTAATCAATTATCATATTTTTATGTTAAAATAAATCCAATATTATAAAAGTTCACCCAATGACTCATGTTTTATTTATCAGGTAGAATCTAAGCCAGGCAGCGGAAAGGGAGGTTTATTAATGGACAACAATGACCAGAAGCGATGTATCTGCAAAATGTGCCCCTCTTACATAAACTGCGGTGAGCCGCTGGCCTTCTGCCTTCCCGAATATGGCAGCAGCAAATGCATCACCGTCGGGTCGGGGTGTGTCTGTCCGGGATGCCCGATATATGAAGAAAAGGGATTTTCCAAGGAGTATTATTGCATTCCCGGTAATGAGGAGGACATCGGTTGAAGGAGGGTTGAACATGAAGTTTGATGAGGTTGCCGATATTCTGGTGGTTGGCAGCGGGGCTGCCGCTTTCTCGGCGGCGCTCACTGCCAGCATACGGGGGGGCAAAGTGCTCATGCTGGAGAAAGGGCCTATCATCGGGGGAACCACCCTGCGCTCCGGCGGCGGATACTGGATTCCCAATAACCGCTTTCAAAAAGAACTGGGCATCATAGACGCCAAAGAGGACGCCCTGCGCTATATGGCGCGCTATTCCTATCCCCAGCTCTACAATCCTGAAGATTCCAGGCTGGGACTGCCGGAAAACGAGTTCGCTTTGATCGAAACTTACTATGACCGGGCGGCAGAAGCAATCGATTTCCTGGCTGATTGTGGAGCGTTGCAGAGCA
This sequence comes from Syntrophomonas sp. UBA4922, assembly GCA_002398825.1. Lineage (GTDB taxonomy): Bacteria > Bacillota > Syntrophomonadia > Syntrophomonadales > Syntrophomonadaceae > DTU019. The sequence continues at coordinate 8,759 of DHBS01000012.1, forward strand.
TTCAGGAAATCAACTGGACCGGTAAACCGCAGGTGGATTATATGGATCATCTCCCCGAAAACAAAGCAGTGCGGGGAAGGGTGTTGTATGCCCGCAATGCCGACGGCAAACAGGGTTTTGGCGGAGAATTGATCCGGCAGTTGAAGGCCAAGGCCGGAAAACAGGGGATTAAGGTATTGACCAATCATCGCGCCAGCAAAATCCTGAGAAATTCCATGGAGGAGGTCATCGGTCTGGAAGTGATCGGCCCGGACCAGAAAAACCTCAAATTTCGGGCAAACCGGGCGGTTATTTTCGGCAGCGGAGGCTATACGCATAATTCTGAACTGATGCTGCATTTCCAGCCTGGACCAAGTTTTGGGGGGTGCGCCGCTCCGACCAACAGCGGAGATTTTATCAAAATGGCAGGTGCGATAGGAGCCAAACTGGGCAACATGGTCGGCGCCTTCCGGGCCGAAATCATTGTTGAAGAAGCCCTGGCCGATCCGGACGGCGTGCACAATGTTTTTTATATCCCCGGAGACAGTGTGATCGAGGTCAACCGGTATGGCCGCAGGATCATGAATGAAAAGCGCAATTACAACGACCGCACCATGACCCACTTCGTCTGGGATCCTCAGCGGGCGGAATGGAGCAATATGCTGGTTTTCATGATATTCGACCAGCGCACCGCAACACTCTGGCAGGGCTTCCCGCCCTATCCGGTCAAGGGGGTGGA
>DHBS01000012.1:9617-24832 GCA_002398825.1 Syntrophomonas sp. UBA4922
GGGGTGGACGCATCCTACATCATCACAGGGGACAGCTGGGGAGAACTGACCCTGGCTATAACCCAGCACCTGAGCAAGCTGGCCTCGAAAACCGGAGGATTCAGTTTGGACCCGGGTTTTGAGGACAATCTGAAACATACCGTGTCGCGTTTCAATGAATTCGCCAGAACAGGTCAGGATAAGGATTTCGGCCGCGGTGATTACAACTATGACCGGGAGTGGACCACATTTCCCCCCACCGTTCCCGGCGTAGAATGGCCTCCGGCGGGCAGTTTGAACTATACCATGTATCCGCTCAGCGATCAGGGGCCATATTATGCCATCATCCTTGGCGCAGGCACCCTGGACACCAATGGAGGCCCGGTGATAAATAAATATGCCCAGGTTCTGAATGTGTATGACCAGCCAATTGCCGGGCTGTATGGCGCCGGCAACTGCGTGGCCTCCCCGGTGGCCAGGGCCTATTGGGGAGGCGGAAGCACTCTGGGTCCGGCTATGACCTTTGGATACCTGGCCGGTTTGCATGCCAGCATGGGCGCCGAGAAAGAGGTCTAGTTGGGGAGCCGTTAAGCAAAAGGACGGATCATTGACTTCGAAAAGCGCTGGCAGTGTTCAGGTAACGGAGACAGAGTCGACAACGAATACGGAAGGTCAAAAGATTTCTATCTGAACCTTGGATTATCGAGTGAAAGGTCCAGTTGCGACTGGCAGTAAATCAGACCATGAAGGGAGACGAAAATTATGTTATGGAAATGTTCGGTTTGCGGTTTTGTTTACGAAGGAAGCGAGGCGCCGCCAAAATGCCCCAAATGCATGTCGCCTAAGGAGAAATTCGCTGCCTTGTCCGAAGAAGATGCCCAAAAAATTTATGCTTCGGACCGTACCAATGATATTCATATGGAAATCATTAGACTGGCCATGAAAATCGCGAAATTGGCTAAAGAAGGCATTGAAATCAACCTGGACCCTCCCTGCGTAGCATTGTTTGAACAGGCCCGCGATGAAGCCTGGATTATTAAACAAAGAAGCAAAGCTGAAATTGCCGGTCATCTCGGTAAGGGAAAGTGGTAAGACAGCATACCCGGAAGCTCTCATGAACTGACCACAAGGCAACTGGGATCAAGCGGCCTGTAAGAAAGAGGCTGTCCCCAAAGTCTGTATAGACAAAAGGGATAGCCTCTCTTTATTCTTTTGATGCAGTTGTGGCTTTCCCCAGCCGGCGATGCTGGATTCACCTGCTAAAAACACGGTTTGTAGTTGGTGTGCAGGTAATTTTACATAAACTTATCGCGTTGTGGAATAGCCCGGTCCAAATCACAAGGCTCTTGAACCTGCCAAGAAAACTAGCCTGTTTAAGAGCCGTTTCAAAGCTTTTCTACACTATTCCACTTTAGGCAGGCCTGCAAATCCTCGCTGCAAGTCTTCGTCAGTGGGGATGTAATCCGACATGGTTCCGTCATTATACTGCGCGTAAGCATGCATATCGAAGTAGCCGGTACCGGTCAGGCCGAATAGAATAGTTTTGGCCTCGCCCGATTCCCTGCACTTGAGGGCTTCCACAACCGCGCCATAGATGGCGTGGGCGGATTCGGGCGCCGGCAAGATCTGTTCGCGCTTGCAGAACAGGGTGGCCGCGTCGAAAACCCTGGTCTGCTCCGCAGAGATGGCTTCCATGTAGCCATCGTGATAGAGCTTGGAGAGAATGGGCGACATGCCATGATAGCGCAGGCCGCCGGCATGGTTGGGCGAAGGAATGAAATCACTGCCCAGCGTGTACATTTTGGCCAGCGGGGTGATTTTGCCGGTATCGCAAAAATCATAGGCGTATTTGCCGCGGGTCAGTGAAGGGCAGGAAGCCGGCTCCACCGCAATAAACCTGCTGTTGGCTTTGCCGGTCAGTTTATCCTGCATGAAGGCCGCCATCAATCCGCCCAGATTGGATCCGCCCCCGGCGCAGCCGATCACGATGTCCGGGTATTCGCCGATCTTTTCCATGGCGATTTTGCTCTCCAGGCCGATAACCGATTGATGCAGCAGCACCTGATTCAAGACTGAACCCAGAGCATAACGGCATTGGTCATCTTTTAAGGAAAGTTCTATGGCCTCGGAGATGGCGCAGCCCAGGCTGCCGCCGGTGGTGGGATCTTTGGCTAAAATAGCCCGGCCTACCTCGGTAGTATCGGAAGGGCTGGGGATTATTTTGGCCCCGTAGGTTTCCATCACCGATTTGCGGAAAGGCTTTTGCTCAAAAGAAACCTTGACCATGAATACGGTAAGATCCAGGCCATAGAAGGCGCAGGCCATAGACAGCGCGGTGCCCCATTGCCCGGCCCCGGTTTCGGTGGTCAGAGAAGTCAGGCCCTCTTCTTTGGCGTAATAAGCCATGGCAGCGGCTGCATTCAGTTTGTGGCTGCCGGAGGTGTTATTGCCCTCGAATTTATAGTAGATTTTAGCCGGCGTATCCAACACTTTCTCCAGATTGTAGGCGCGAATCAAAGGGGAGGGCCTGAACATCCGGTAGAAGTCGAGGACACCGCCGGGGATATCCACGTACCTGGTCTCGGCATCCATCTCCTGCCGGCAGAGTTCTTTCGCAAACACGGGATACAGATCCTCAGCGGTTATAGGCTGAAGGGTTCCGGGATTGAGAAATGGATCATGTTGTTCCTTCATGTCGGCGCGGATGTTATACCATTGTTTAGGGATTTCTTCCTCGGTTAAATAGGTTTTGTACGGGACTTGGGCCATGTTTTTTCCCCCTTTGTAATTTGTTGATATTTGCAGCATCACTGGTATTTAAATATAATCTGTGCAGATTCCGTATAAAAAAGCCCACGTCCCTTAAGGGACATGAGCTCTTACTCATGCGGTACCACCCAAATTGGTCGATGACCCACTCGTTCCGCGCACCAGCATGCGCGCTCCCTTGATAACGGGCGGAGTTCCCGTTGGCCACTACTCTGTTTCATTTTGCAGCCACCCTCGTCAGTCCATTCAACTTGTCTGTTACTGCTGCAATCCCAGCCTCTGCAACTCTCTGGAAGTCAGTATCAAGCCTACTTCTCTGACTCATCGGTTAATAATCTGGATTTTACAGTTACCGGTTCAGTTTGTCAAGCGCATGACGGCATATATGCTGCAGCCGCATGATAGGGCATCTTTACGAGTATGACAATTTCTTTAATATATCCTCGCTATTCAAATACTCTGCAGTAAGCGCTTCGCCAGATCCAGCCAAACTACAGTTGCCCCGAGCCTGGCCATAGTGCGGATGATAAAGAAATGATTATAAACCCCGGAATATGAATATTCTTCTGCCCAAATCATGCCGAATCCAGCCTGAATTATGATTATCCGCCGTTCAGTCCTAACCATTTTCGACAAACTTAGATATAAGAATAGTATATTGTAAGTAATATCATTATTCTAATCTCCGGAGGGTGTAACTTGAAGGACGAAAATAAAACTAAGGAGCAACTTATAGAAGAACTGGTCGAATTGAGGTCAAGAAATGCGGCGTTGGAATCTGTTTTTGCAAACCACGGTGTAGTCCGGCAGGGTAATGAAACGAGGTCTCAATATCAATGGTTCTCAACCGGCAGGTCTGAAATATACGTTACCGACCCGGTTCAGAAGCAATTCCAAGAAAAGCCCATCAAATTTAGGTTCTCGGATTTGGTGGATATTCAATGTCTTCAACAATTGTTGAACTCATTTTATATGGCCACCGGAATTCCATATGGACTGCATGATGAAGAGAATAACGTCATAAGCGGGATAGGCTGGCAGGACATATGTGCCCTTTTTCACCGTAAATGCCCTGAGACCTACGAAAGATGCAAGCAAAGTGACGCTTACATCGCCGCTCATCTGCATGAGGAGGCGTATATAGGTTATAAGTGTCTCAACGGCCTGATGGACTACGGCACTCCCATCGTAGTGGAAGGTCAGCATTTGGGCGGCATTTTCCTGGGACAACTTCTTCATGAACCGCCTGACGAGGACTTTTTTCGCCAACAGGCGCAAGAGCATGGATTTGACGAAAACGCCTATATGGAAGCACTTCGCCGGGTGCCCATAATCTCTGAAGAGCAGGTGGGGGCTATAATGGCCTTTTACTCCAAGTTGGGACAGATGCTTATAGCCATGGGTCTGGAGCGAAAACGCAAACTGGAGGAAGCAGATAAAATTATTAAAGACCGTGAGGAGAGACTGAGACTGGTATGGGCGACTCACAACGACGGTTTCTGGGATTGGAATACCGTAACCGGCGAAGTATATTACAGCCCCCGCTGGGCTGAGATGTTGGGATATTCGCCGGAAGAACTGGAACCCTGCATTCACGCTTGGGAAAGACTGGTGCATCCTGATGATAAAACGGCTATGCTGCAGGCTATCAATGACCATCTGTTGGGGAAAACCACCAAGTTTGAAATGGAATATCGTATGCTCACTAAATCAAGGGAGTGGAAGTGGGTTATGTCGCGGGGCCGGGTGGTTGAGAGAGATGCAGCCGGTCAGTCCTTGAGCATGGCGGGAATACATATCGATCTGACAGACCTGAAGCGGGCCGAAACCGCTATGCGTCAATCACATCAGAAGTTTTTGAAAGCCTTCCAGTATAACCCCGACCCTATGGCAATAACCATATTGAGGGAAGGGCGCTTCGTGGAAGTCAATGATGCTTTTGTCACTACTAGCGGCTTTACCAGACAAGAAACCATAGGCCGCACGGTTTACGATTTAAAAATCTGGGTTAATTTTTCAGACCGCAAGCGCCTATTCCAGGCACTTAGGGAAAACGGAAGCATCAGGGACTTTGAAGTTGAACTAAGATTGAAAAACGGCGAGATACGAACCTTTTGCCTTTCCGGAGAAATATTTGAGCTCGATGGCAAACCGCATTTCCTAAAATCATGCAAAGATATTACTGAAAGTAAACGCATCCAGGATCAAATCCGTTTGTCAGAGGAACTTTTTTCTAAGGCTTTCAATACCAGCCCCATACCAATGGTGATTATCTCTGCAGATGATCAGAAATACATCATGGTCAACATGGCATATTGCCACTGTACCGGTTACAGTTATGAAGATACTATTGGTCATACACCTCTGGAGTTGGGATTTTTTATGAAGGCTACCGACTACGACCAGGCTGAATGGCTGCTTTTGACCAATCAATCAGTTCGGGATATGGAAATCATGTTTCGTAACAAGAAAGGCGAACAGAGATTGGGCCTGATTTCTACGGAAAATATTGTTGTTGATGGCCGGTCTTGTATACTCGGTATATTAGTCGACATAACAGAGCAAAGAAAAATGGAAATTGAGATGACCCGGCTGGACCGTCTTAACCTGGTTGGAGAAATGTCAGCCAGCATCGGCCATGAGATCCGCAATCCGATGACAACCGTACGCGGGTATCTGCAGCTCTTGCGGGAAAGGGAGGATTATCAACCAGATAAGGACTACTTTGATCTGATGATCGAAGAACTGGACCGGGCTAACTCCATTATCACTGAATTCCTTTCACTGGCGAAAAACAAAATGGTGGATATGACCCGGCAGAATCTTAATGCGATCATCAGTAAGTCGCTGCCGCTTATTGAGGCCAGTGCTCTGAGCAGGAATCAATACATTTATCATGAACTCAATGATCTCCCTGACCTGCTCCTCGATAAGGAAGAGATCCATCAGCTTATACTGAACATGCTTAAAAACGGCTTGGAGTCAATGTCGTCAACCGGGGCGGTAACTATTAAAACCCTGGTGGAGAATGAAAATGCACTACTGGTAATTGAGGATCAAGGCTCCGGGATAGACCGAGCCGTTCTTGATAAACTGGGGACGCCCTTTTTTACCACCAAAGAGAATGGAACCGGCTTGGGTCTGGCGGTTTGCTACCGTATTGCGGCTCGCCACAATGCCACAATTGACGTAAAGACCAGTTCAAAGGGTACTGCCTTCTTTATAAGGTTTCCAATTCCTCAGTGATGGCAGATAAAAAATAATGGCATAGTGGTGAAAACTATCCCGGTATTATGGCCAATGGTTTAGCTCTTTGAGGTGTTGGCGGGCGATGCTGTTTAGTATCCTGCTCACTTCAATCTGCTTTTGTGGAATGAAGCCGGTGCTCTTCAAGCCTTTAATGGAAGCATGGTTATTGATTAAAACGCTGCTCCACACCTGTCGGCAGCCTTCTTTATATAAAAGCTCAAATATTTTGGTCAGCAGAAAACCGTGTATTCTATTCCCCCTGAATTCGGTATCAACATAGTTGGGACCGATATATATTCCGGCTTTTACCTCCAGACAATAGCTGAAGAATGGGAACTGGCGGTTCTGGTAATGACACCAGGAATAGGCGATAAGCTGATTATTGTAAAAAGCCCCCAGGCATCTGGCTCCTTCGGCAAAAAAAGTGGCAATTCGTTCCTTGCTCAGCCCGTTCAGCTCAGAGATCAGCCGGGTATGACTGCTGTTTAAAGGCCTGCATTCAACGGAAAGGCCGGGTATCTCTATTTGAGGCGGCTGATCCAAGCGCTTTAGAACCACCAGGAGAGTCGCCTTTTTGTAAATAAGGCTGGCCAGGCGATTGGTGATTTTTTTCCAGGTGAGCCTTCTCAGTCTGAGTAAGGTGTGGCGGGTTATTTGTCTTAAGCTTTGCCGCTTCTTCCCCAAACGGTCATAGGTATAACCGTTTTTTGCGCTTCCTTCCACAATATTGCATCTCCTTTTGACAGGACAGTATCGCTGTTGAAGTACCGTTTTATTAAGTTTTTCCTCAATTATCGGGTTTTATTATATCGGGAAGCCCCGGGTGCGTGACCAAGGCAGTTTCAGTTCATTATTAAGCGCCTTCACTTGCGATCTGCAACAGCAATCCCTAATAATGCGTTTATACTCCGTTCATGTAAACGATATATACAGGATTTGTCTGATCGTGCTAATATATGGATGCAAGATTGCGCCCATTTCAAAGCTTCGAGGTTAAAGAATGAGTGTTAACATAGATTTCGTCATTACCTGGGTTGACGGCGATGATAAAGACTGGCAAAAGAGTAAAAACAGCTATCTGACGGCCGGTTGTGAAGACTCTCCCAATCTGTATAGAGATTGGGACAACCTGCAATACTGGTTTAGAGGCGTAGAGAAATTTGCTCCCTGGGTGAGTAGAATACATTTTGTGACCTGCGGCCATTTACCCAAGTGGCTGAATAGGGATCACGGCAAACTCAACATCGTCAAGCACAGTGATTTCATACCACCGCAATATCTTCCCACATTCAGCTCTCATGCCATTGAGCTGAATCTGCATCGAATCGAAGGTTTGACCCAACAATTCGTTTATTTCAACGATGACACCTTCGCTATTAAGCCTGTGCGGCCCGAAGATTTTTTCAAAAACCATCTTCCCTGTGCAAGCGCGGTTATGACCGCTCTGATGCCCGTGGTTCCTGAAGACCCTTTCTTCCACTACTTGATTAACAACCTGGCCATCATTAATAAATACTTTACAAAAAGAAAAGTGTTAAGAAGCCATTTTGGGAAATGGTTTAGCCTGAAATACGGAAAATACCTGTTGAACAATATTTACTATGCGCCTTTGCGAAGCTTTTCTGGTTTCGCGAACTTCCATCTGCCCGCGTCTTTTTTGATTTCAATCTGTAAAGAAGTGTGGGAAAAGGAATTTGCTATACTTGATGCTACATGCAAAAACAAATTCCGGACAATAAACGATGTTAACCAGTATGTTTTTTCTTACTGGCAGTATGCATCCGGTCAATTCTCTCCCCGACCTGTTAGTTCAGGACGCCTTTTTGTGATGGGAGATAATGATCAAGAACTCTTTGAGGCTATGTCCGGCAATGAGTATAAAATGATATGCATTAATGATAGTGTGTACGAAACCGACTTCATCCGAAAAAGAGAAGCCGTAAAGAAGCGTTTTGATCAACTGCTCCCGGATAAATCGGGGTTTGAGTTGTAACTGCATCCCGATTTCACTCCACGATCGCTTTCCCCGGGCTTTCATATTTAGTGTACAAATATAGCCATAATTTTTTGAACTTGAATAGTATCGGCTGAATTAAATAACTGTAATATTCCCGGTAGCCGTCAACGATTACGCAGTCATCATAAACATTAAAAGTGTGAAACCCCATATTATAGGGAGGCGATAAGGCACTGGACAATGACAGCACTTCTTGTTCCGAATATTCTTGACAAGTTAATTTCTTGACTTCCATGATCCTGATGGAATGCCCGTAAGATTTCTCGCAATCCATCACCGGCCTGAATAATCGGCCCCGGTGTTTAAAAAAATGGCCGGCGGGACGCGCGGTCTTCAAATCGATTTTGACGGGATTCATTTCATGAGGCGAGAACTCCCCTAATTGATCGGAGCAGAATATGCTCAGCTTGCTCATCGAATCTTCACGGCTTTCTCTGGTGGTGGCAAAGATCCAGTACTTACCGTTATATTCGAGCAGGGTCGGATCTACCAGGGCATGGTCAGTTAATTTTAATTTTTGGTATCCTTCATCTCCGCCCACCGGTTTGTATGCGTATACTGCGCCGCTCCGATAGCCTTCCGGTATTATGTGATCCTGGTAAATAAAAGGATAAGACAGATGATGCTTGTCATTGAGGATGGTTTCTTTATTGACCAGCCTTAAGGAGTTTTTATCAATAGTTAGACGGGAGATCCTGCCTTTGTCCTCGCAAAAAATATATTCCTCAACTAAGATATAGTAATAACGGTCGTCTTGAGTCTGCAGGAAGGGATCTGCGAAATAACGGTCGCGGTATTTATGCTTAACCCAGCGAATTTTCAGATCACCGGGGTTCTTGAAGATGTCATCGATGCCTGACGGTACTACCCCGATATTCCAGGCCCCCAGCAAAAATCTATGTTTGATCCCCATCGTGTAAACCTCTGGTATAAAAATCTGCCCTGCATAGTACCTTAAATTAATACAGGACAAGGCGGAAAATTAAGGAATTAGCCCGGCAAGTCCATTTGTTGCTCGGGGTCATTAAAAATGAGACACTCTGCAATACAATTCCACTTAGACATACAACCATATTATATCAGACCGAGTAACCGCAGCCCCATTCCATTGTCATGCTTCTGTTCAAACGTTTTCAAGCGGTTTGGCAACCCCGGTGTGTTTGCCGCGATTTCAGAGCATTTGTCATTGCCAGTACATATTTGCCGGGGCAAAATGTCCGGGTCTGCGGGGTGGAGTATATTACAATAGCAGCCTCATGATATGGGGATATGGGGAATGGCATGGTTTGAGATGCCGGGCTTCGCTTATGGGCAGAATAGGCAGCTTCCGGCAGGTTGAGAAACGCCGGATTGGTTGGCTTGACTGGCTTCAATATCGGGGACTGGCCGCAGGTAGCCGCTGATAAATATCAGGCCCAACACGGTAAAGAAAACCAGGTTGAAAATCAGGAAATGGCACTTTCTTGACATAAGGCGCCTCCTACCAAAAACCAGATATAGTCTACAACTAGCTGCCGGTGCTGTTATTGGCACTGCTAGCGGTCATGAGCTTCCCGCTGAACAGGGCCATAACAAATAAGAGCAGCGGCAATCCCAGGCTGACTGCCAGGCAGATCTGAGCCCAGGGGTAATCCAGGAAATTAACGTAGTTATTGTGATCCTTGGCCATGAAATAGGTTATCGGCACAAGCACCAGGGATAAGGGGACCACAATATACCAGTCTTTCTTTATGCCGCTGATCTGTTTTATGCTGTACATGGCACAAAAGTACAGGGTGGCCGATTGTACGAAGGTTGAGAAGGTAAAAAAGAACACCATGATCAGCTCGTAGCGGGGCAAAAACCTGGTCAACTGGGCGCATCTGATCTGCTGCATACACACCACCACATACTGTTCCATGGCGCCCGCCCCCATCACCCCCAATTCCAAAACCGGCCAGGTAATAATAATTACAGCGGAAACCGCCATAGCCCAGAATGTTAACCGACCTGCTTTATTGTTGTCATTGAGCATGGGGAAAATCATGCCTATTGCCATGGCCGCCAGAGCCAGGTCGCCGAACACATAAATAGAAGCTGCCAGATTATCCACAATCCCGCGGTCAAACAGGGGCAGGAGATTTATCATCTCAAAATCCCCGATAGTGCCGAAAATCATAGTCACATTGATCAACAGGCATCCCAAAAAGCCCAGGAGGGCATAGCGTATAATGTTTTCGATCCCCAGAATAACCCCATACATACAGAGCAGAATATAGATAAGGCATATAACCAGGAAGGGTGTTTCTATCAGGAAATATTCCTTAAGATGCAAAGTCATCACATTGGCAGATACTGCGAAGCCTAGGGAAAAGAATGCCGCCAGCATCAGGCCCGCCAACTTGCCCGGCCATTTGCCTATGACTTGTTCCACGATTCCGATTATGGTCAGTTTGGAAAACCTTGAACTGAGGAAGACGATCAACAAGAGCATCAAAGTACCTGCTGCAAAACCGATGGCCATAGCCGTCCAGGCATCCCCTCCCACCCGTCTGGCAGTAACCCCGGCGGTTATGCCGATGGCTTTGGGAAAAAGCAGGTTGGGAATGAGCAGAAAGTATTGCATTCTATCTATTTGCACTTTGGTCATGTTAAGATCGCTCCTTATAGTTTCTCTGCGGGATTTGATTGAGGGTGCTGGAGTCGATGGAGACGTTGACCACTACCTCCACTTCAACTTCCGGGAATGTTTCGGCCCACCGATATTTTAGGTCCTGATTCCACTCCTTCTTGTGCTGCACATGCACGGTACTGCCAAATTTCAGCACATCACTTCTGAACTCCTTTTGAACCTTGCTGACGCTCGAGCGAACCTCTGTAGCGATCTGCTGTTCCGCCAGCCCTTCCAGGGCGCTTTTAAACTCATCCATAGTTAACGAGCTAGAAATGTCTTCTTCGGTGATGTGTCCGGTTCCCGAGATTTCTATAGTAAACTCAGGCATATCCTGGTTGAGCCGGGATTCGATTTTGGCATGTACTGACCTCATCTCCACAGCCACCGCTTTAACACTGTTTTCGGGATGGGGCAGTGAGATTACTGAATTGGGCTCTTCGCCCAAAAACCAGGACAGTCCCCGGGCTTCATCTGCGGAAAGATACCCCAGCATTCTGGTGTTGTGGAAAACCGCCATCCCTGATATCTCGATCTGCTCCACAATATTTTCCGATACATTGGCGAGACCGGCTTCAGTCAGGGCCTGGTTTAAGGTGAGGCGGGAGATCAATATATGATTGTTTTCATCTGAAAAGTCATGAAATACATTGAGCAAATCGCTGGGCAGACCCAGGCCGGTCAGTTTTTGAAATCTGAATACTTCGGTAATGGCCCTGCCCGGGATATTACCCATGCCGGCATTGCTTTTGATAATGTCGCTGGCCTGCAAGGGTGTGATGGCCACCCAGGTTTTCATACGCAGTTCGTAATTATGGGTGAAAAAGTCGATTACCGGGGTGATATCTTCTCTGGCCAGGGATTCTCCCACAACGATTATGTTGTTATGCGCCCACATAATGCGCTGGGAGGAAAAACGCGCGATTTCCCGGATAGCATCAAAAATGGTCCTGCCTTCGGCACTTGCTATCCAGACCTGTGACTCGTTTTTCTCTTTGTCTCCGCCGCCGCTGGAACCTGAGCCTTGGGGATTGGCAACTTGAACCGTTACCCAAAATAGATTGGGATCCCGGGAGGATTTATCGATCCCCACCGCCATAACCAGGCCTATTTCATTGATTTCCCGCATGTCCCAGCAGCCCCCCGGCAACAACAGAGTGATTAATAATACTGAAAGAATTAGCTTGCGCATCATGGCCTGCCTTTTTATTCTGATTAGTTGTTATTACCCGAACTGCCTGGTTGTCTGACGCTGTCTTGAGGCCGGGTGGTCTCGGGACGTTTTTTCATTTCCGTATATGGCGCCCTGAGCAGGGTATCCTTTTGGGGATCTTTTTGATAGGGGCTAATGGGCGAGTAATAAGGCGTACCTAATGACCTTAGTGAAATCAAATACAGGGTCATAAAAATAATTGCCCCCAGGTATCCGAAGATTCCGAATAGAGCAGAACTAAGCAACACCGGAAAGCGCAGCAAACGTATGGTATTGCTCATGGCAAAAGAGGGGATGGCATAGGATGCAATAGCCCCGGTAGCAACTGCGATAACCAGTGCCGGCCCTATCAAACCGGCTTGAACTGCGGCCTGGCCAATCACCAGGGTTCCCACTATGCTTACGGTTTGTCCCAGGGCTTTGGGAAGCCGCAGCCCGGCTTCATTCATTACTTCCAATAGGATTTCCATAATGAATGCTTCTATGGCTGCCGGGAAAGGCACTCCTTGCCGGTCGGCAGCGATTTTTAAAGCCAGCGAAGTCGGCAGCATTTCCTGATGAAATGATGTTAAGAGCACATAGGCGGATGAGCTGGATACGGCCAGAAACATAGCCAGGAGCCTGATCCATCTCCAAAAAGTGCCCAGAATATATTTCTCATAATAATCAGTAGGGGACTGCAAAAAATGCCAGAAGATCGTGGGGGCGATTACTACAAAGGGCGTATTGTCGGCTATGAGCACGATTCTTCCTTCCAACAATGCCGCTGTGGCCTTGTCAGGCCTTTCGGTGCGCAGCATTTTGGGGAATATGGAATACTTGGAATCTTCGATTAGCTCTTCAATAGTATTGCTGGCTATAATGGCGTCGATTTTAATCTTTCCCAGACGGGTTCTCAATTCTGTCAATATCTCATCATTAGTCAGACCCTCTATGTATACCAGAGCGATATCGGTTTTAGTCCGGTCACCGAGGCGCATGGCCTCAAAACGCAGACCGTAGTCTCTGATGCGCCGTCTGATCAATGCCATATTAGGCACCAGGTCTTCCACAAAACTGTCCTTGGGGCCTCTTATTTCCACTTCCGAGGTGGGTTCGCTGATGGTTCTTGACTCCCAACCGGTATTGGCCAGGATAAAAGCGCCGGGATATTTGTCTATAAACAGTACTGAATTCCCGGAAACGATGGCATCACAAATTTCGGTCCAGTTCTGGCTCGGTTTTATCCCCGCAATGAACAGAGATGATTTTATGAAGTCGGGCAGGGTGATTTTTTTGACCCGTTTTTCGGTTCCGATGCGATTTGGTACGGTCAATGGTCTGATAATGGCATCTTCAAGTTCGGTGATATTGATCAGGCCTTTAATGTATACGATAAGCGCACTGCAGCTATCCAGGGCAGGGATAAGCAGATGACGGTACTGAGTATCCAAACCCTGACCAATGGTAGTGATCAAATATTGCTCGTCCTTGCGCAAATCTCCGCTTATCTTCTGCTCCAAAATTATCCACCAAATTCTCAAAATGATCAGGTCTTCATAATATTACATAATATTGTTTGCCCAATACCCGCCTGGAAAATACAAAAGGGGCGGACATATGCCCGCCCCGGTGTCCCAGGGAGAAGGTCTTACTACAGGTTTAAATGGTAATCTTGGCCCGTTCCCGCATAAAAGCGATCTCGCGATCAATGTCGCCTTGAATTTCGGCGATGCGCTCTTTAGCATCAGGGCCTTTAAGCAAGCGGTTGAAGCGGCCCTGCTTCATTAAGTATTGATCTACCGGGGCAGCGTCTTTCTTGCCGTTGATGATAAGTGAACTGGGGTTGTTAAAGCTGATTTTGCCGTTTTCCGCTTCCCATAACAGCCAGGCGCCGCTGCGCACAGCCATACGGCTCATCTGCACGGTTTCAGGCATATCGAACTGCCAGCCTAAATAGCAGGGGGCCAGAATTTCAATGTATTTCATGCCGGGAATGTTTTTGGCTTTTACCACCTTGTCGTACAGGTCGCCGGGATAAGCCACGGTAGCGGTAGCCACGTAGGGAATATTGTGATCTAGCATCAAGAGGGCCATATTTTTCTTGGGCTGGCGCTTGCCGCTTGGAGTGGTGGTGGTGAAGCTGCCGCGCGGGGTGGCGCCGCTGCGTTGTACGCCGGTGTTGCTGTAGGCTTCGTTGTTATAGCAAAAATGAATGATATTATCGTTGCGCTCGGCTGCGGCTGAAAGCGCCTGGAAGCCGATGTCATAGGTGCCGCCATCGCCCACCCAACTGAATACGGTAGGGAGCTCGCCTTGCAGGCGGCCCTTTTCCTGCAATATTTCAACCGCGTGGCTGATACCGGAGGCCGAAGAGCCAGCCGACGCAAAGGTAATATTAATGCAAGGCCAGTTGTAGCCTAGTTTGGGGGTCATGCCCATGCTGGCCACCGAACAGGAGGGGGTCAAGAGCATGATGGCGTTTGGACCCAAAGCTTTGCCCACCATGCGCAAGGCCATGGTGGCGGGGCAGCCGCCGCAGGCCCCGTTGCCGCTTAAAACCTGCTCAATATCCGGCAGTTTTTTAATACTGGTAGTCATATCTCATCCATTCCTTTCATGGTCCGGGCGCTTTATTCATCCATCATGGCCCGAATCTCGGCGGCCATGAAGCGGCGGGTCAGATCAATGCCGCCAATGCCCATTACCCGGTTTTTAACCGTGATGTCGTTGCGTCGTCCAAAAAGCGCGCTTTTCAGTTCTGCAGCCAAAATGCCGCCGGGGTGGCCGAAGTTATAATTGCGATCCAGCACCATCACCTGCGCATTTTGCGGCAATGCTTTGATGATATCCTCGGCAGGGAAGGGCAGATACAGGCGCGGTCTCAAGAGACCGGCTTTGATGCCCTGTTCGCGAAGGATATCGATGGAAAGTTTTAATTCCGCCGCCATGCTGTTGACAGCCAAGGCCACCACTTCGGCGTCTTCCAGCCGGTAGGCGTCGATGGTGTCGCCGTCCCACATGCCGGTGACATCCTTATATTCTTGCGCCGCCTGCTTTACCAGCGGAATACAGGCCATAATATCGTCGGAAAGCATCTGGCGGAAGGGTGCGTATTCGGCCGCCATGGTCACATTGCTGAAAGAAGAAGGATGAGCTGGGTCGAGCCGCCATTCCGGTTCGTGCGGGGGCAGGAAACGGTCGACATCCTCCTGTGGCGGCAGGGTGAGGGGCATCAGACAATGGGAGATGGCAAAGCCGTCAAAGTTGACCATCACCGGGATATTGATCTGTTCGGCCACGCGGAAGGCCTGCAAAATAGTGTTAAACACTTCCTGATTGGAGGAGCAGTGATATTG
>DHBS01000013.1:0-20503 GCA_002398825.1 Syntrophomonas sp. UBA4922
CAAACAACTGCCCCAGGAATGGTAATTATCGGGATTTAAATCTCCCTAAAAGGTATTGAATTTAAAGCCGGAAAAAAGCAGGACGGGGGTTTCGATTGGCACGATCGAAACCCCCCGTCCTGTCTCTTTGACGTCCTTATCGAAATATAGCGCCTCCGAACATCCAACCCAGGTAGAAAACCACAGCAATGGAGACAATGTGGAGAATCCACCAGCCGCTGCGAAGAAAGCTGAAGCTTCTCAGTTCTATATCGTTAGCGTCTTTGATGTCCTGTCTGAACTCATCACTCATTTTTATGGCCTCCTTATTCCAGATTCCAGAAGTGGGGACTCTGCCATTATTATTCCAGCATTCATATTTTTTATGTGTTTGGCAAAAAATTTACTTAAAACCCGCTTTAAATTTGACAAAGGGCCATTATTAACTAGAATGTATATAACAGAAACTATTGCACAATTATGTGCACATCCAAAAGGAGGCCTTTATGAATAACCTGCGCAGAGATCTTCTGAATCCTACCCTCAAAGATGTCCTGGAAAACTTCTGCCTGGATAAAACTTATACCGTCGGCCAGGGCAGTTATTTGATAGATGATAAAGGTATCCGCTATCTGGATTTCATAGCTCAATATGGTTCGGTTCCGTTTGGCTACAACCCCGACTTTATATGGGAACGCCTGGAAATGGTGCGCCAGGCCGGCATTCCCAGCCTGTGTCAGCCCTCTCTGCCTGCGGAAGCCTTAAAACTGGCCAATATGCTTGCAGAACTTACCCCCGGTGACCTGTGCTACTCCACTTTCTGCCAGAGCGGCACTGAAGCAGTGGAGGCGGCCATAAAACTGGCCAGGTCCACTACCGGCCGGGCATTGATCGTGTCAACCACCAATAGTTTTCACGGCAAGACCCTGGGGGCTTTGTCGGCAACCGGCAAGAGCTCCTACCAGGAGCCGTTCCGGGCGCCGGCCCCCGGATTCGTAAGAGTGCCCTACAATGATATAGAGGCTTTGCAGGATGTGTTTAAAGCCCATGATGGAGAGATTGCTGCTTTTATTGTGGAGCCTGTACAGGGCGAAGGAGGCATCATAGTTGCCCAGCCAGGCTATCTCCGCGACGCCCAGGCTTTATGCCGGGAGCACGGGGCGGTCTTTATTGTCGATGAGATACAGACCGGCTTGGGGCGTACCGGGCGTTTGTTTGCCTGTGAGCATGACGGCATTGAGCCTGATGTGCTTTTATTGGCCAAGGCTCTGGGGGGCGGCCTTCTGCCCATGGGCGTCTGCATAAGCTCACCCCGGGTATGGAACGATGATTTCGGCATGCTGCACAGTTCTACCTTTGCCAATAACAACGTAACCTGTGCGGTGGGGCAGGCGGTTTTAGAACGGCTGCTGGAGGATGATCAGGCCCTGATCAAGGATGTGAAACGCAAAGGCAGCTATATGCTTGAACAACTTGAGCTCATCGCTGACCGCTGCCCCGGTGTGGTAAAAGAGGTGCGCGGGCAGGGCTTGATGATGGGGTTGGAGTTCAATGAACTGGGAGACTGCGGTTCTTATGATATGTCTTATCTGGTAGACCAGGGCGGATTCTCCGCGCTTTTAACCGGGTTCTTATTAAACTGCTATCATATCCGCCTGGCCCCTTACCTGAATAATTCCATGACCCTGCGTCTGGAGCCCGCCCTGACCATTGAAGACGAAGCTATGGACAGAGTGCTCCAGGCGGTAGACGATATCTGCAGAATCATGGCCAACAAGGATTATGGCAGGCTGTACCGCTATTTGATAGGGGATACGGCCATTCCCGGCAAAATTGTGGATTATCGCAGCAAGCATCGCCAAACCCGATATTCCAAGCTAAACAACGACGAAGCCCCGAGCAGGAAATTCGCCTTCATTATCCATTATCCCGGGCCTGAAGATGTGGTATTGAACAATCCTTCATTCGATGCTTATTCCCGCGAGGAATTGTTCCGTTTTATGGAATGGGAAAGCCGCGCCGCTGAACCCGGGGTGGTGTGCCATCTGCCCAGCATCCGCTCCCTGGACGGAACCGTTGCCGAGGGGTGGCTGATCGGGGTGCCTTATGGCGGCCGGGAAATCATGGGCTCCTGCCGGGAAGAGGCTGTGGAAGCCATCCGTAAAGCGGTGGACATTGGACGTGATCTGGGGGCCGGCATCATAGGCCTGGGGGCGCTGACTTCGGTGGTGACCCGGGGCGGGCGCTCCGCCCTGGGGAGGGGGGTTGCCATTACCAGCGGCAACAGCTTTACCACCTTGATGGCCATGGAGGCCCTGGCCGCAGGAGCCGGCAAAATGAAAATAAACCTGGAGCAAGCCCGCGGTGCTGTAGTCGGGGCCACTGGATCAATTGGCCGGGCTTGCGCGGTGATGCTGTCCGAACAGATTGCCAATATCACCTTGCTGGGAAATCCCGCCCATGTAAAGAGCAGCCAGAACCGCTTGAATTCATTGGCCGCTGATTTGCTGAGCTGGGCCTGGCAGCGTTGCCAGCAAGGAAATTTGAGCGGATTGGCAGCCTGGCTGGATAGTGCTCTTAAAACCGGTGCCAGGATATCTTCGGCCTTAACCCGGGATTTGAAAAATCATCTGACTCTCGGTCAACCGGTATCCTATAAAATGCTGCAGGAGTGGTGTGACGGCCTGGGCCAGCGCTGCCCCCTGCATTTATCTCTGGATGTGGAGGCCACCCTGCCGGATTGCCAACTGGTTGTGGCGGCCAGCAATTCGCCTGAGTATTTGATCTTCCCCCATCACCTGCGTTCCGGTGCAGTGGTATGCGATGTGGCCCGGCCAGCCGATGTGGCTCCCGAGACCATAGCTTCCCGGCGCGATGTATTGGTTTTAGAGGGAGGACTGGTACAGTTGCCCGACCAGGTTGCATTTGGGGCTAACCTGGGTTACCGGGACGGGGTCACCCTGGCTTGCCTGTCCGAAACCATGCTCTTAGCCCTGGAAGGGGATTATCAGGATTACAGCATCGGCAATAATCTGAGCTTATCCACAGTCACCTATTTGCGCGGCCTGGCTGCCAAACACGGCTTTGGCCTGGCCGGGTTAAAAATGGGCAATGACGAATTGGATGAGGACGATATCGCTGCCATATATCAGAACTCTCTGGTTACTCTCAAAAAGGCGGGCAGTCTGTAGAGCCTTGCTATGCATCACAGCATTTTGCGATACTGGCCGGAAAAGGTTATGATTAGGAGTGAAACCAGCCTTTAAAGCGGATGGTAAAACAAGGGGGTAGGGGCATGGATCTAACAGAAATAACCATTAGAAAGAACGGCAAATGGTATTTCGGCGAAGCCGAAATGTTTCGCCGCAATATTTTAAATATTTTAGCGCAGCACATTGAAAAAGCTGAGGACGGCAGCTACGGCATCCGCCTGGGCAGCGACTTCAACCCTCTGACAGTCGAAGATGTTCCCTTTTTGGCCAGCGGGTACTCCAAGGAGGACGGCAGAATAAAACTGACCTTTCATGACTTGCAGGAAATGTACCTGGAAGGAGAGGTTCGTTTGATTCTTAAAGGGGATGTCCCCTATATATCCTTTCGCTGGGAAGCAGATACCCGCCTGAGCCGCGGGGTGTACTGGAAGCTGAGCCAGTACTTCCGCTTCCAGGGTGATGACGTCTATATCGCCACACCCGCCTTGCAGGAACAGTAACTTTTAGACTGTAATAAAACCCCGTGGGGCTGCAAACACTGTACACCGTTACACCGGGACGGCAGACTATGTGAGAACTTTCGGTAAGATTTCGAAAAAATGTTTGGGATGCAATTTACTTTACACAAAAGATTACGGCCTACCCAATGATAGCAGATATGGGAGGCTACCCCTCATTTTTACCACAAAGTGCTGTTATTTGGCCGTTTGAAGGAATTTTTGCTATTGATTTATTGAGTTGCGAGAGGCAGACTTTTAGACACAATCTGCCTCTTCCTTGCCTGCCCTACCGACCTTTTTAGCGACCTCCAGCCCTCTTCTAAAGACTTTCACTCCTTGGCATTTTTTGTCTCTAAGTATCTAGCATAGTTTAAAAGTTCTGTTTTGCCATCGTCCGACAACGACAAAAACAAGTCTGTTAAAATATTGGTTTCTTGGACATAGCGGTTGTCGGTGAATCCAATCAGATAGCTAAAACCTACGTTCAAGGCCCTGGCAATGGCCGCCGCATGGATCAGCTTGGGCGGATGACAAGCTGCCTCGTATTTGGATATAGTTGCCTTTGATACCCCAGCCATCTTGCCTACATCCTCCTGAGATAACCCCCTTTCTTCCCTTATTTCCTTTAACCGTTGGGCAAATACTTCTCTTAGCTGTTTTGCATCTGTCTGATTTGCTCCTGTCTGTTTTAGGTCTTTATTAATCTTTACCACCCTCTTACACATTCTAATAAACATATAACACGAATTAACTTAATGCGCAAGAAATAATGATTTTTGTTAACAAAAGTTATTGACAAAAATTTACCGATCTGGTAGTTTGGTATTACCGGAGTTGCAAAAAGTTAACCGATAGAGGGGAGACGTTAATGACTTTTCCCATTGAGAGAAACATTCGGGCCGAACGGGTTCGGTGCGGATTGACTCAAAGAGAAATAGCTCGAAAGCTCGGACTTTCGGCAACTGGATACAACCAGAAGGAAAATGGAAAAAGGCCATTCACCCTTGAAGAATTCGTTAAAATATGCAAAATACTGCAAGCAAACCCAGATTCATTAATCAAAAAGTCCGATTAATGGGCTTTTTTTCGCCCCTTGGTTTCGAAATGTTAACAAAAGGAGGACGGAGCGTCAGAAAAAAGCCAGGGATTTAATAATGGCTGCTATGTTTTAAGTAATGATGAAAGGAGGAAAACCGGTGAAAGGGCTGTTAGTTGCATTTGCCATTACGGTTTCACTGATATCCGGAATGTTTAGTTCATTGTATATTTTCACCAGGATTTACCTGGATACGTAGCAGTAATTGTTAACTGGGTCACGGGAAAGATGGGGGGGTAGAAAATGTAAATAGGAGGAGGATAAAAAGTGACTAGATTACAAGAAATGTTTTTATTTGGTACTTTCATTTTTTACTTATTCAAAGGCGCATTGTATGTATCTTTATACGCAGCATTGATCATTGTGGAAAAACATGCCCGGCAACGACATAAACAAATACAACTGTTTTTATGTAAAAAGAGGGCTAGTGAGCGGGAAAGATGGCAGGTGGCATATAGCCTATATGAAAAGCAAAGCGATATTCCAACATCAAAGCCTTTAGAATTATCCCAATTAATAAATAACCCCAATTCATTTACAGCATATTCCAATGTCAAACATTGCCTATAGGGCTAAAGTTTCAGCGACTTCACTCTCCTGAACCATCATAAATTTTGCGCCAGATATGATTAAGACTCTTAAGTTTCAGGTATTATCCGAAATGTTATACATGGAAGGTTCTTCTGTCCGTTATCGCGCTTTACGGTATAACTAATAGAATTAATGGTGCCGGAGGCGGGGGTGGGGGTGTGGCGAGACAGCAGAGGAAACCTGCGACCGAATACCAGGTTATCGCAGCGCGTCATTGCAATCCTACTGGGAGTTGACAAAAGCGTGGTGAAAAAGGTGAAACAGATTAGCCGGCCAATGGCAAAAAACCGCCTGACTCCTGCATTCAGGGCCTTGCGCCTGCTTCAAATTCCTTTTCCGCCCGGATTTTTATGCCCTGCAGGTTTTGCCATTGCTGTATACCCGCGCCGCCCGGTTCGATGATCAGATAGTTGAGCAGTCTGAGTCTCCAGCCTTCATTCTGATTGCTGCTCCAGCGCACCAGCAGGCGGGTGGTTTCTTCATCGACAGCCTGGAGTTGATAAGTCCAAGCCACCAGGTAGTCCTCATTTTGCTTACCGGTCAGCATCAAGGTCTGGGGCGGCTGTACCTTTTCGGCTTCCATCCCCAATTGCGGGGTGAGATGGATCTTATCCCCTTCCCGCAGATCCTGCAGTTCCGGAATGATACGGTTGGCTGACTGGTTGCCTTCATAAAAGTAACCCGGCCCGGCCATACGATTGATAAAATCCCAATTATACCAGCCCGCCCGCTTATAGCCCATCTGCACCACATAAGCCCACACCGTTTCCCGGGGAGCATTTATGGTGACCGCCTGGGTGTATTTCCAGTTGGGATCGGCCACCAGTCCATCACCCGGTATGGCAGCGCCGATTTCCTCATCGGTGGCGCCCATGCGCAGCATCCACGGCCTTACCACAACGATATAGAGCACTATTAGTACCAGAATAAAGATTAATGTCTTTTTTATCATGGTTTTCCTCCATGCCGGCAAAGGCCTGGAACGACGGTAAGAGCAGCCATTAACCATGGTTTAACGGCATTTTCCGCGATATACACTTGGCCGGGGGACACAGACGCTTCCCGATTCAGGCTAGAGCACCCCTAAATGCGGGGGCCTGAATAGGCGTTCATCATAGCTCAACAGCTCATCTAGCTCAGCCAGCATGCGGTCTTTATCCCTTGTCAGGATCCCGTTGATATTGCAGTAATTGTTGCTGTGGTCACTCAGAAAGACGCTGCCTTCGCATTCCAGGTTTTCCAGCAACAGTCTCACCTCGCGCAGGGTTTCGTGAGGGGTCTGCAGCTCGAATTCCCCGCTCTGGTAGGCTTCATACATAGGAGTACCGGGCTGGGGAAAAAATGTCCGCAAGCGTATAAAACTGGGGACGAATGCATTTAAGGCCTTGGCGCTGTTGATGGCGTGCTGCCGGCTGTATTTTCTACCGCCTACCCCGGCCAGATAGTACTCGCTCACTTCTATGCCAGCCTGTTTGAGCTTTAATCCCGCCGCTATGATTTCTTCGCTGCTGGTGCCTTTGCAGATCTCATTCAAGACCACATCATCCCCGCTCTCCATTCCCATATGGAGGCGGTTCAGGCCGGCCTCTTTAAGGGTTATCAGTTCTTCCAGACTTTTTTTATTCACAAACTTGGCCGAACCGTACACGGTAATGCGTTGCAGGTGAGGGAAACAGGCGCGGGCATAGCGGCAGATATCAACCAGCTGTTCAGTTTTCATCACAATGGTGTTGCCATCGGGGAAAAAGACGGACTGGACCCCTTCGCCATAATACTCCCGGGCCGTTTGCAGATCTGCCTTGATATCCTCTACAGGCCGGACGCGGAACTTCTTGTCTTTGTACAAATAACAAAAGGCGCAGCGGTTATGAGGGCATCCGATGGTGGCCTGTATAAGTAAGCTTCCGGCCTCGCTGGGCGGGCGATATACAATTCCTTCATAACGCATGGCTTAAACCTCCTTATATAAATCAAACATAGCAGATTGTATAATGCTTTTGAAGGCTTAATAGATACAAAAGCCTAATTTCCAGTTGTTTTCAGGGCTTTTAATGGCTATATTTACAATAAGATATACAAAGGAGCAGGATTATTATGCCCCTTCGGGTTTTAATTGCAGCCGATCAGGAAAGAGAACGCATTGTGCTGAGATATCTTTTGGAACAGATAAAAGCCGTGCAAGTTGTTGGGGAAACGGTCAGCGGCCTGGCCTCACTTAAATGTAGCCGGGAACAATTGGCCGACCTGGTTATAATGGATGTCGGCGAAATGGAAGAGGGCGCCTGGCAAGCGGTGTCGGCCTGGGCTGAACAGAAGGATGCTCCTCTGTTGGCACTGGTGGGTGAAAAGCCTGAACGGGCGGTTGAAGCCTTTGCCTGGGGAGCCCTGGATTATTTAGTCAAGCCTGTGGAATCCAAGCGCATCGAAAAGTCGGTGCTTCGGGCCAGGGAACGCCTTCTTGACCGGGAACGCATCCAGGAAATAGTGGAAATCAAACTCAAGGAAAGAATAGAATTCATTTTAGGCAAATACCGCCAAGCGAATAAGACCTTTAACCTTCTGCCGGTGCGCGGCAAGGGCAAAATCACCCTGCTGAAGGAGGAAGACATAGTATATTGTGAGAGCCAGGTAAAAAAGGTGATCATATGCACCCGCAACGGGATGTACATCAGCAACTTCACCCTGAATGAACTGGCCGTCAAGCTTAGCGAAATCGATTTCTTCCGTGCTCATCCGGCCTTCATGGTTAATCTGAATTATGTCAAAGAGATATTGAATTTTGGAGAAGGGTCGTATGTCCTGCGCCTGCATGGTTGTGAAAGGGACATAATTTTGAGCCGTTCCAGAGCTAAATTATTGCGGCACAGGTTAGGTATTTAATTTATACTTAATATAGTGTCACTGGGGATAAAAAACATACCGTACATACCATATAATTAACTTTATGGTGCTAAACCGCGGAGCATGGATAATGGTATAATCTTAAGAAAGCATGATTAAACAGGATTTTTGTCCTGGGCTGGGGGTGAAAAATTGACTAAAACCCGGTTTTGGTGCGGACATCAATTTGAACTGTCAAAGTAACCCGTGAAAACTACTAAACAAAACAAACCTAGCGAAAAAAATCACAAAATCTATTAATATACAATTAGGGTATTAGTACGTACAGACAAAAATGTGAGGAGGGTAGACAGAGGAGCAACAGGATGGGTGATGGGACGGAACGTCGTCCATCAAAAGACTCCCGAGAAAAATATGAAATAAAACTGGGGGATAGGCGTCTTTAGGTCGTTGAGATCTATAGCCGCAGGCGAGATTGGAGTGATAGAATGTTACCATTTTATGTATTAGAAAGGTATGAGGGTAACGAGGCCTTATTTAATCTGGTAATGATGTCCATCGTTTCTACATATGCTGGTGAGCCTTTGCATGTGCATGCTGAGGGGTTGCGCGGTACTGGTAAAACCACAATTATGAGATCTGCCCGGGGTATCCTACCGCCCATCGAACGCATAAAAGGCTGCATATATAATTGTGATCCCTATGATCCCCATTGTCCCCACCATCGTTATTTAACCCAGGAACAAATCGAATCCATCGGCACCGAAATGATTCCCATGCCGTTCTTAGAGATCTCCCACTCAGCCAAGGTGGGGACTGTCGCAGGCAGTATCGATCTGGCCAGGTTGACGGATCCTAATCATCCGGAAGCACATATGCTCCCCGGTTTGATCCCGCAAGCCCACCGCGGAATTCTATTTATAGATGAAATCAACCGCCTGGCAGACACTTCGCCAGAAATTACTGACATCCTGTTGGATGTGATGGGCAATAAACCCGGACACCTGCAGATTGAAGAAGCCGGATTACCGGCCGTGGAGATCATTGTTAATGTATCGGTGTGGGCAGCCTCCAACCCGGATGAAGACCCGGGCCCGCTGGAGGAGATACGGCGCCAGTTGTCAGACCGTTTTGACATGGTCTGCTATATGGGAAGGCCTCATTCAGTGGATATTCTTTCTCATATGCTGGCGGAAAATTCTCACCAGAAGAAAGCCCGTCTCTATAAGCAAAGAAGAGTAGTACAGGTGGATGAAAGCAAAAACGACGCCTATCGCCAGCAGATCATCCGCTGGGCTGAGCAGTATGACAAGACCGAGCTGCCTGACTTTTTGCGCAACTTCATTGCCCGCTTGTATATCAAGCATAATCTGGAAAGTATCAGGGCTATTGAGGCCATGCAGCAGGGATCGGTTTTGCGCTGCTTAATAAAAAACCGGGATAAGGTACAAATATCGGATGTTACCGAAACCATACCCCTGGTATTGAAGCATCGTGTCGACGGTGACACCCTGGTTCGCATCATTAACGACCTCGACACCCGGGGCAGCAAAGAAGGCATCTTAAGCTTCAAGAACCGTAAAGAAAAGAAAAAAGAGGAAGAAGAACCTGAATATTTTCAGCATGATGCCCGTTCATTGAAGGATTTAAGCCGCGGTGAATTAATCAATACCGAAAAGAACCTGACGCCGACTGATTATTAGGGAGGAGTGGTCTAAAGTGGCATGGATGGAAAAATCCAAAGTCGACAAGGCCGCTTCTGTAGGCAACTACCTCGGACTGTATCTGGGTCAGGGTCAGGGCATTCGTTTGGGCGAGAGTACGGTGGTGAGCTGCCATACCCATGGCCGCATGCCGGAAAAAAGAGTTAAAGGCCAGATTAAGATCTTCACCAACCGGGATGCGGGCAAATGCTTTTTGGATTTTGTCGATGAAGGTCAGGTAGTTCACATGGATGTGTTTCACCGGCCCGGCGAGGTTGATCCGGTTGAACTGGCCAAGGCCATCTTTTGGGGGTTTAATCAGTATTTCATCGTCAAAGACCCCCAGCTTCAGTACGCGGAGGATGAGCGCTTTAAGATAGCAGCCGGCTTTGCCACCAAGATATTCTTGACCACTGCTATGGGCAAAGGTACCGTATACGAATTGATGCAGGAAAAAATCCAGCCCTATAGCGAATCCGACGAGGGTCATGATCATGTCCATATCCTGGCCCAGCTGCAAAAAGAAGAATATTATCTGGTCTATGTAATCGCAGAAATTGTTGAAGAATTCATTCTCAATAACGAATTAAAACTGTCCCGGGTACGGAATATAACCCATGGCAATCAAAAACGGGAGGAAGAAAGCTACGCCGGATACATGCGCCTGCCCTGGAAAAGACTGAAGGGACAAAACGCCCGGCAGCTGCCCGATAAAGAAAATGTTAATCAGCTGATCATAAAACTGGCCGAAAAATTCGGCGGGGTGGAGGAAATTGAAGAATTTATGGAAAATTACTCCACTAATATTTTGAAGCGCAAAGGCATCGAACAGCAGAAGAAAAAATGGGGAGATATCGAAAACGATATAGAACAATTGGAAGAACTGGGAATTATTAAAGAAACTATGTTCGGCAAGGTATTAACTAAGCAAGGGCAGGCTTTAAAAGATTTTGTTTTAACCAATAAGTGTGAACTGGAAACCGAAATCAGGCGCAATATCCGGAAAATGCCGGCCGGAGGAAAAGGCCGCTATAAAAAACTGGGCAAGTCGGAAAGCAAAATGTCATCAGTGGAACTGACCAACCGCAACCGTACCATAAACAACCCGGACAAAAATTGGTCCGGTGACCTGGCGGTGCCGGAAACCATTATTCAGGCCAAGAAAAACAGTTTTTTGCGTGGCGATAAGCATCTGGTCATTAAAAAAGATGATTTGCATTATTATGATAAAAAGACTTATGTGCCGGTCGATATCTGCTTCTTGATTGATGCCAGCGGCAGCATGGCAGGGGATAAGAGGCAGGCCGCCTGTTTCCTGGCGGAACACCTGTTGCTGTCCGGCAAGGAAAAAGTGGCAGTGGTGATCTTTCAGGAAAGAAGCAGTCAGGTAGTGGTGCCATTTACACGGAAACAGTCGATTCTCAAGAAAGGGTTGGCCATGATCAATCCGGCCGGATTGACACCTCTGGCCAGCGGCATTATGACTGCAGTAGATCTGATCAAAAACAGTCGGGTGAGAAACCCCTTGCTGGTGCTGATTACTGACGGCTTGCCCAATACCCCGCTGTGGACTATGGATGCCAAAGCGGATGCCCTGGAAGCGGCGGGAAAAATTGAAGAGGCCAAGATTAGATTTATGTGCATCGGCATCGAGGCCTACCGCCAATACCTCGAAAAAGTGGCAGAACGCGCCCATGGGGTCCTGTATATAGTTGACGACCTGAACAAAGATAACCTCATCAGTATTGTCCGCAGCGAGAAAAAACAGCTGCAGGAAGTGAAACAATGACGTAGTTACCGGCTGTTGCTTGATAAGGAGTTTGACATTATTCGTGGGATTCTGCTAAAATTTCAATAGTATAATAGTTGATTGACATATCTGCTAATATGTAATTAAGTTTTCTTTTTAATAACTCCTCCTTCATACCGAGCACCGTTAGGTGCTCGCTTTTTTTATAATTTTATAAAAAGATTCATAATAACCGTCAGCGCTTAGTATTAATTAAAAGGAATATTTTGGAGGAGGCATATTTATGGCAAAGAAGTTGATTATTGCGCTGACGGCAGTTGTACTAGGCATCTGTTTGCTCAGTGGAGGCTGTTCTTCCAACCAGGGCGCTGATAAAGTACAGCAGCTTAAAGACTTGCTGCAGCAATCTATAAACCGGGAACCCGCCCCACAGCCGGCTACGCGCATACAGGATCTGCTTCCTGAAGCTCCGGTTGCCACTCAGGAAGAAATTAGCGTCACCCTCTATTATGGAGACCAGGATAATAAAGGCCTGGTTGCAGAAAGCAGGAGCGTGGAGAAGACTGCCGGCATGGCGCGAGTAACCGTGCAGGAGCTTTTCCGGGGGCCTGCCCAGGCCGAAAACGTAAGGTTGTTTCCTGAGGGTACGCAACTGCTGGACATCAACATCAAATCTGATGGTCTGTGCATAGTAGACGTCAGCAATCACGTTCGCAATGTGCCAACCAAGGAGCAGGCCAAACTCATGGTTTATTCCCTGGTTAATACCCTGGGTGAATACCCTACCGTCAAAGAAGTCAGCTTGATGATTGACGGTGAATATGCTGATTCGATCAATTATTTGGATTTATCCGAACCTCTGGCTCCCAACTACGATTTGACCAAATAATAAACAGATAAGCCGACGCAAAAGGCTGCAAGCAGGGGCAGGGCCGTTTTAGGCCGTGCCCTTGCTTGAAATGCTCATGGCCGCAAGGCCGCAATACTTCGCAGCCTCCGCTGGTTCGACCGGGGGGCCTTCGCGACTATATGTTGGATATCCATGCAATTTGTAGTATCGTTGTAAATATAATCTAAATTAATCAAATGAAGGGAGGGAAGTCACCGGGATTTAATATTTTGAATCTGCGCTCATGAAATTGATGGAGGTGGTCCGATTATGAGCCTTTTTAAGCGGATTAACGATAACATTAGAGCCAACCTGAACGCTTTGCTGGACAAGGCCGAAGATCCGGTAATACTTCTCAACCAGTATCTCCTGGATATGGGGGATGACATCGCCGATGCCGAAAATGCCGTTGCCAGGCAATTGGTGGTGGTTCATAAGCTGAAAAGGTTATATGAAGAAGCGGCCGCTTTGGCGGATAAACGCTCTGACCAGGCCTTGATGGCTCTGCAAAAAGAACGTGAAGACCTGGCCCGGGAAGCCCTGAAGGAAAAGAATCTGTACGTGTCCAGAGCCAGCGATTACAAACAACAATATGATCATATGGCGGAGATCGCCGATAGCCTTAAAATCCAGCTTCAGGAAATGAAGGACGAATTCGAGCGTCTCAAAGCCAGGCGCGACACCCTGGCCGCCCGCGCTCAAGCCGCCAAAGCTCAGAAGAACGTTGCAGATTCATCCCGCGGCTTCGTCAAAGACAGCTCCCGGGGGGGATTTGAACGCATGGAAGCCAAGGTTTTGCAAATGGAGGCTGAAGCCCAGATCGCCGCGGGAGACTTGAGCGGCGGCCGGTCGGTGGATCAGGAACTGGAAGCGCTGGGCGCCGGCGATGCCATTGAACGTGAATTGGCGGAATTAAAGGCCAAGTTAGAGGCAGGCGAATAATCACCCCATATCATTGTCATTTCCGGCCGGTACAACATTCGTAAATTGTGTATAAAGTTGGAGTGGATTTTTCGGAGTACAAGGCGGAGGCGTGAGCAATACTGGACCCAGCTCGATTGACGGCAACCAGTAATTCGGAAAAATCTACCCAGATTATGTGCATGAGTATACGGAATGTTTTACTACCTTCAGGAGGGAGAACCAATGGAGTCATTATATTGGGGTTGCCTGTGGGGAGGGCTGATTTTTGCCATCATTACCATTATTTTCGGAGATTTGCTGGGCGATATCTGCGGAGGAATATTTCATTCCCTCTCTTTTGATCATTTGGATTTCCTCAGTCCCGTGGTCCTGGTCAGCGGCATCACCATTTTTGGCGGAGCCGGCATTATGCTTGGACGCATCAGTTCGCTGGCCGCAGCTTCGGTGGCCGTGTTTTCCGTAATAATTGCCCTGATATTTTCCATATTGATCTATTTTGTCAATGTCAGGCCCATGAAAAACGCGGAGAATTCCAGTGGATATTCCATGGCGGAACTGGTGGGGAAAATCGGGACTGTGAGCGTACCGGTCCCTGGAAACGGGTTTGGAGAAATTTTGGTCAAAATAGGCGGAGGCAATACCAATCATATCGCCTGCAGCTGCAACGGAGAGGACTTCCCGATGGGAACCCGGGTGGTTGTGGCTGAGGTTGAGAATGGAGTTTTGAAGGTCTTTTTGTACGAAGAGCAGTAAAAGGAGGATTGATGCCATGCCGGGCATATTAAGCGTTATAACGGTTCCACTGATCGTAATTGTGATTGTTTTGGTGCTGGGTCTGGCTTTTTGGGCCAGATACAAGACGGTGGGCCCCGACGAAGCCATGATTGTGACCGGGTCCATGCTGGGCAGCAAAAATGTGCTTTCCGACGATCCGGGGCGAAAGATAAAAATCGTCCGGGGAGGCGGCGCATTTATACTGCCTATTTTCCAGGAAGCGAATTTTCTTTCCTTGCTATCCCACAAACTGGATGTTACCACGCCTGAAGTCTACACCGAACTAGGTGTTCCGGTCATGGCTGACGGAGTCGCAATCATTAAAATCGGAGGTTCCGTGGAGGATGTGGTAACGGCCGCCGAACAATTCATGGGAAAACCCAAAGAGGCTCTGCAGCAGGAGGCTCAAGAGGTGTTGGAAGGCCACCTCCGGGCCATTCTCGGTACTATGACGGTGGAAGAAGTGTACCGCAACCGTGATAAGTTTGCCCAGGAGGTGCAGGCGGTCGCCGCCAATGATCTCAAGAAAATGGGCCTGCAAATCGTTTCCTTTACGATTAAGGATGTCCGCGACAAGCAAGGCTACCTGGACGCTCTGGGCAAGCCCAGAATAGCAGCCGTCAAACGTGACGCCGAGATCGGTGAAGCGCAAGCCATAAGGGATGCACGTATTCAGAAAGCGCTGGCCGATGAAGAAGCCCAAAAGGCAGAATTGCTGAGAGACACCAATGTGGCCGAAGCTTTTAAAGAAAAGGAACTTCAGGTCGCCGCCTTTAAAAAGGAACAGGATACCGCCAGAGCCGCAGCGGATCAGGCTTATAAAATTCAGCAGGCCAAATCCGAGCAGGTGGCGGTGGAAGAACAGATGCGGATAGAGATGGTGAGAAAAGACCGGGAAATTGACTTGCAGGAAAGGGAAATCTTACGCCGCCAGAAACAATACGACGCCGAAGTGAAGAAAAAGGCTGACGCCGATCGTTACGCGGTAGAGCAGGCGGCTGAGGCGGACAAGGCCAAACGCCTGCGGGAAGCGGACGCGTTGCAGTATAAAATAGAGGCGGAAGCCAAAGGCAGCGCAGAGCAAAAACGCCTGGAAGGGTTGGCCATTGCCGATGCGGAAAGAGCCAAAGGAACTGCCGAAGCCGAGGTCATACGCCTGCGCGGTTTGGCCGAAGCGGAAGCCAAACAAAAACTGGCCGAGGCTTTTGAAAAATACGGAGAGGCGGCGGTATTGGACATCATCGTAAAAATGCTGCCGGAATTGGCCGCCAAAATTTCCGAACCGTTAAAATCCATCGACAGCTTAACGGTAGTTGACACCGGCAACGGGGCGGGCGCGGCCCGTCTGAGCAACTATGTAACATCATTGATGGCAACCGCACCGGAAATGCTGAAATCAGTGTCGGGAATAGATATCAATCAGATGGTTACAGGGCTGACCCATAAACAGCCTCAGCCCTAGCAACAATTGGGGGAAACGGAAAAAGGCGACAGTGAAAACCTCTCTGTCGCCCAAATTATTCATACCCGCAAGTGGCCCACTTGTGTCACAATTATTTACATATTATTGTATTATCGGTAATTATGATATATCAATGTAGAATTGTTTGGGGAGAAGAAAATGAATTCAGACAGAATGGGAATAGTTCAGAAGTTAATCATTATGTGGACAGCAGTATTGCTTATAGGTGTCCTTTTTGGCGTGATGACTAAGTCGCATGCCTATTATTCGATCAGTTATAATTTGATGTTTAATCTACTAGTAACATTTTTAGGGTATATCCTGGTAGGCATCTTGTTAGGTATGCATCACTATATTAATGAAAATAAAAAAGATGGATCATGGAAGATCGATTGGAGTCTTATCTTCGGGTTTATTCTCCCCGTTTCTGTTTTATATGTAGCTTTTATATTTAATATCTTGAACATAAGTGCGTTCATTATTTCGCGGTTGGGAGTGGAATTCCCCCTCATATTAGGAGTGATCATAGGTTATACGGCGGTTTTGGCCTTATATAAAAATTGATTGCAATGAGAAGGTTTATGATTCTCAAGGCTGCCGCATTGTCTTCCTTAAGCTAATATTTGGCGGGGAACGCGACCTCTTGAAATGCTTATTGATCGAGGCCCATAGCGTGGTAGTAGTTGACCGTATCCATCACATTACGCTCCCATACAACTGTTTGTACTTTAGGGGGAAATGTTTCTACAAAGTCTTCTTTAGTAAGTCCGAAGGGCCTAATTTGTTCTCCGAACAGGGTTTCGGCATCGGCTCTCATTATGGGTACGCCCCCAAAACCATAATCCGCCTGTTCAAAATTAAATACCACACCTTCGATATAGTCGAAAACTGCAAATAGTACGATGGCATCCTGCATTTGCCTGGTAAAGTCGACCGTATAGTCCGGTTCTGCTGCGGTGAGCTTTAATTGATAACTTATTTGCAAAATCCCGTTATCCTCCCCATAATTTACGGCTTTGACGGTAAGTATGTCTTTTGACTGCAAAAGCCCGGCCAGCTTGGCGAAACTCTCCGCATCATAAGCCATATTGCGATAGGTATAAATCAATTCATAATCATAGCGCAAATCCGGGGTCGCTATTCTGCCGGAGGGTCCCTCCTGATCCCTTTTTTGAGCAGTAAACCAGACAGATGATGCCAGCAAAACAACGATTATAAATAAAGCCCATACCGCTTTGAATCCTGTCTTTTGCACTTTTCACCCCTGCTTTCCAGAAAATTCATTTAAAAACCCCCAAAAGAGTAAAATATCTTTCCATAAAGACCGGTCTCAAAGGCTGACGGCATCAATCAAAGTGTCATTTTGAATGTCTGAAAGTTATCAAACCCCCGTCCTTTGTCACCCGTTGACACCAAGACAGTGATCCCGCTTATTCGGTCCGGATGGCATCCAGGGCGCTGAGCTTCATGGCCCGGTTGGCAGGCGAGTAGCCCGCAATCAACCCCACCAGGGTGGAAAAGGCCACTGCCGAAAGCACCAGGCCCATGGGAATAACTGATATTTTGGTCGCGCCGGCCATCCCTTGGCTCATAAACCGGGCTGCTGCCATGTTTAATCCCAATGAAATCAGGCTGCTGCAGCATACCCCGATGATTCCTCCGGAAATCCCGATGATGCCGGCTTCCAGAAGAAACATCTTTTTGATGTCGCGAAGATTGGCCCCCAGAACCTTAATCACGCCGATTTCCCTGGTTCTTTCATAGATGCTCATGATCATGGTGTTGGTGATGCCGATGGCTGCCACCAGAAGACTGACCGCTCCAATTCCTCCCAGGATGGCCTGAATGACCCGGAACTGCTTGTTCACGCTTTCAAGCATCTCGGTCAGGCTATGGGGCTGATACCCCATTTGGCCAATTTGTTCCTGAATCGACTGGACCTGCTGTATATCCGCCACTTTGACCTTGATGACGTTGTATTTGTCTTCAGAGTTCTGGGAGCTTCTGGGCAGATGTCGGGCTTTGCGTTCCTCTTCCTGAATTTTTTCCAGGGTGGTGATGTTCATATAAGCGCTGTAGGTTTCTTCACCATGATTTTCTTTAAGAATACCGACTCCTTTTATCTTGACGGGGCTGGGGGGGATATAGTCATCGTCCCCTTCAGCTTCGCTCCTGCGTCTCTCTCCATACCCCATGTCGGTAGTGATCTGCAATTTGTCGCTGAGGAGATTTACGGGGGGCTTGGGCTCCGGTCCTTCTTTAGACCCGGTGCCGCCTACGACGTAAGTGGAGGAATAGAAACCTTCGCGGGGGTCATTTTGCAGCCTGGGATTACGAAAATTAAAAGCCACTTGCTTGCCAAAAACCATCGCTTCTTTGTCCCCGGCCATCAACAGACGGCCTTGTTCCACCTCAAAGTCAAAGGCTTCCATGAGAGCGGGATCCAACCCGATGACATTCACGTCGCCTACCATTTTCCCCTCAATCACACGTAAATAGGCATTTTTTACCGGCATAACCGCCTCTACCCCAGAGATTTTCCGGAAACTGGCCACTGCGGCATCATCCAGCCGCACTTCCGGGCTCCTT
The DNA here is from genome assembly GCA_002398825.1 of Syntrophomonas sp. UBA4922. Lineage (GTDB taxonomy): Bacteria > Bacillota > Syntrophomonadia > Syntrophomonadales > Syntrophomonadaceae > DTU019. The sequence goes on from DHBS01000013.1 coordinate 18,311, forward strand.
TTGGAAGTCTGCTCCATACTATAACCTCCGCCCCGGCGTACTTCGATAACGTTGAGGCTGCCCATTTGCTGCAGGCTTTCCTGAAAGCTGGCGTCCATGGCAAAGCCCAGGGAGAGCATAAGAATGATGGAGCTGGTCCCGATGACCACCCCCAGCATGGTAAGAAAGGTGCGCAGCTTTCTCCGCCTCAGGTTTCCGAAACTCATCTTCACCAAATCCAGACTATTCATCAAAGTTCACATCCTCAATCCGTTTCCTGCGCCTGCGGCGCACAATGATAAAGGCCAGCCCGCCGATGACAATCGCCGCAGCTCCTGCCAGCAACGGGGTTTTAAATCCTCCCTGGGCTTTAACCATATTCTCCGGCGGCTCCATCACGAAAGGCTCCGGCGACGACATGGCTTCGACTTGAAAGTCCTTTTTGATCTCGTAGAGCTGCCCCATGTCATCGTTGTAGGAGAATATGATCGATCCGCTGCAGACCCCTTCCTGATGCGGAGTTAAGGTCACTTCGAAATAATCGCTTTTGCCGGGTTCCAGGTTGCCGATGTATTCGGCCCCGTCTTGTATGTCGAAATCTCCTTCGGTGCGGATCATTAAATTCCTGACCGCAGCTTTGCCGGCATTAAAATAGGTCGCCGACAATCCGAAAGGAGATCCGGCAAAAATTTCATCCGGTTTTTCCAGCATCGGGACCACCAGTTCACTCTCCTGAATCACCGTCACCCCTATCAGTTCTTTGTCGGTGTATTTATTGCCTTTCTGATCTTCATATTCAAGGTCGGCGGTGATGTTGTAGGTTTTGCTGGCAGCGTCCAGCTTGGACTTCCATCTGACGGCCTGAGACATATTGCCGCCGGCGGGAATTGTTTCCGTAACAAAGGAACTGCCGCTGTTAACCGGAGAAAATATGTTTTCATCAGAGGTAAAACTGACTTTGATATTGTAGACATCCTTGCTGGAACTGGTGTTGAGAAAAGCAAGCTGCAGGTCAAAAACCTCGCCCGGCCGTACAAAATCATTCCCGTAGGAGTAATTTTCTATGATCAGCCGCGGGCTCGATTTAATATTTTTCCCTTCCCCGCTGCTGCCTTCTATGGCCAAATAAACTTTGCTTTCGGCGCTAAACTCCTGATTGGATTCGTTTTTGTATTTAATGGTCACATCCAGGGCATAAGAGCCGCTTTCGATGCCGGGATCGGCGTACACCTTAAAGGGCAAGGCTTTAAACTCTCCTCCCTTCATCTCAGTGACATAAAGCGTGTCCAGGGCCTGGTCCAGCCGTAAACCGGTGGAGGTGAAACCGGCCAGTTTCACCTGGATATCTTTGGCGATGAACTCGCCTTCATTCTTTATTTGCAGCTTGATCTCCGTGCTTTCGCCGCTGTCCAGGGTTTCATTATTCAACAGCAGATCCATGACGCGCAGCGCCGGCGCTTTATTATTGATGATCTTTATAAAAATGGTGCCGGTGGCGCTGCCCTCCCTGCCGCCGTCAGTAGTATAATCCACCTTAACGGAAATGGGATAAACCCCGGACGCGGTTCCCGGAGCCACTTTTAAGCCTGGGAACCTGGCGTACTCAATGTCCCGCGAGCCGATGGATACCATGGCTGTCTGCAGGGACATGCCAGCGATTTGAAATGGGAATGCATCCGGCTTATCAACCAGCAGAGACACGTTGACATTACGGGCGGTGCCTTGATGGAGATTTTCAACCGGCACGGACAAAGTGTCTTCTTCTCCCGCCATAAAGGTCGGTATGGATGCGCTGCGGCCGATTATCAGCTTCGGATCCTGGATAATCTCCATCTCCTCCGCCTGAAGAACGGCATTCCGCCCGCTCCATGGGAAGGGGATATCTCCCGGCGTTGTCAGTGTAAAAATGACCATTAAAGCGACAGATAAATAGAGTATCCGATTTTTCATGACATTCTCTCCTCAAGTTGCATGATTTGCTCCTGAGCAATATTTCCGTCCAGAAAATGGATGATACGGTGGGCAAAAGCGGCAATATCGCGATCGTGGGTAATGAGGACCAGGGTTTGTTGATGTTCTTTGGCCAGGCCCAGCATCAGCTGCATGATCTCCATACTTACCCGGGAATCCAGATTTCCGGTGGGTTCATCAGCGAGGATGATGGGCGGTTTGCCGACAAAAGCGCGGGCAATGCCCACCCGCTGCTGCTGGCCG
>DHBS01000013.1:20650-21293 GCA_002398825.1 Syntrophomonas sp. UBA4922
CCGCTGCTGCTGGCCGCCGCTCATTTCAGTGGGCTTGTGTTTGACGAATTGCTTTAGCCCGACCAGGTCCAACATCTCGGCCGCCGCAAAATCTCGCTGCCGCTTGGGCACACCTTTGAATACCAGCGGCAGGCTTACATTGTCCAAGGCCGACAGAGACGGCAATAAATTGTAAGATTGAAAGACGAAGCCGATATACTTTTGCCTGAATAGAGCCAGTTGTTGCTCGGTCAACTTCTCTATTGATATTCCGTGAACCTGGATGGTGCCGCGGGTGGGTTTTTCCAGACCGGCCATCAGGTGCAGCAGAGTGGATTTGCCTGACCCGGAGGTCCCCAAAATGCAGCAGATTTCACCAGCCGGTATGTACAGATCGACCTGATCCAGGGCCACTACTTTCTGGGTTCCCACCCGGTATACCTTTCTCAGGCCATGGATTTCAAAGGCATTGATGGTTTGCCGCCCCCTCTCCCTATTCTCCTTATTATAATGATAATGGTTTTGGATATATTTTCTTGCATTGCAAATACAAATTTCTGTATCATATTTGTACTAAACCTACCCGGTTGGCCTCTGATGCACCGCCCGTCTGTCCCCGGGAGCGGAAAAAACGCCTTCTCCGCTTTGGTTTACTCTTTTAATT
>DHBS01000013.1:21477-23445 GCA_002398825.1 Syntrophomonas sp. UBA4922
GAACAACTCCTCAACGGAAGTATTCAATAATTTGGCCAACTTCATGGCCAGCTCCAGGGTGGGGTTGTATTTATCGTTTTCTATGGCTATGATTGTCTGCCGGGTCACGCCCAGTTTTTCCGCAACATCCTCTTGACGCAGTCCCAGTTCCTTGCGCAATATTTTTATTTTATTTTTCATCGCCTGTTACCTGGCATTGCCTACCAACTGCCGTGTAAAGAATAATTTGGCCGAAAAAAAGATTATATTTTGAATACAGAGAATCATAAATGGGATTATTGGCAATTCGCCGTCAATAATAAATCCCGCGATGCACCATGCGCATAGCGCCAGGACGGCAAAAACCCACGACAACCGCATGGATTTTAAGCTTATGGCTATTTCCATCTCATCCGCTTTCTTGATTTTCATAACCGGCCTCCCTTTCTTAATGTTAAAAGTTTTTTACATTTTGATTATGAAATGACTAGGCCAAAATGTCAAGATGATTTTACATTTTAATTAAATGACGGTTAAGCTGCCAGACTTTGTACAGGGGTCTCCGATGTGACAGCATCTCAACGGCTAAAGCCTTTGATCCTCAGCTCTGGTCATAGCCTTATGTCTCGCCCCAGGGAATCAACTGATCCAGAATCTCCGTAAGGCAGATCTCACCGCACATAGCTGAAATCAGAGGGTCTAACCTGGACTCAAGCAGCTTAGAAACCGGGATCAGGCTTGGCATTAAATACCCTGCCTATCGCGTATTGATAGGCAGATACTTTGTTAAAAACTCAATAAATCCTTTCTGCATATCTTTTAGGATGCGGAAGATGAGATTAAGGTGGTATTATCTGGCGGCAGGCTGGTAAAAGTGATACATTATTTAATGAGTTTGTTTACAATGACAAAAGGTAATTAAAGATTATATAAAACGAACTCAACCTATACAATTTAAAAGAGGTGTAATGATTGGGAAACAAGCATCCCGTGGGTATATTTGATTCGGGTGTCGGAGGACTGACCGTTGTAAAAGCTTTTCTGGAACAGCTTCCCGGGGAGGATTTTATCTATTTGGGCGACACCGCCCATGTCCCCTACGGCAATAAGAGCGAGGCGCAGTTGCTGCAATACGCCCGTGATATAATGGCATATTTTCTGGAGAGAAAGGTTAAAGCCGTTCTGGTGGCTTGCGGCACACATTCCTCGGTAACCCTGCCGAAAATTCAATCTGATTATCCCGTACCCATGGTGGGGATGGTCAGGGCCGGCGCACGGGCTGCCTGTCAGAGCACTTTGAGCAAACGGGTAGGGGTGCTGGCTACGCAGGCCACGGTGAACAGCCGGGCTTACCGTACAGCTATTCAAGATATCGATCCAAACTGCCGGGTTTTTGAAGTGGCTTGCCCGCTCTTTGTGCCGCTGGTAGAAGAGGGCATACTCACCGGCGAAGAGCCCATGGCTGCCGCTAAAGAATACCTGTCGCCGCTGCTGCAGGAGCACATCGACACCCTGGTATTGGGATGCACTCACTATCCATTTCTCAAACAGGTTTTGGCTGATTTAATTGGCGAAGTCGTCTTGCTTGATCCGGCTGTCGAGGCGGTTGCAGAGATGAAAGCCATTTTGACCGGCCACAATCTGCTGCAAAGTGCCGAAAACCAGTCCCGTTCCGAGTTCCTGGTCAGCGGAAATGACCGGTCCTTTTACCGTGTAGGAAAACGGTTGTTGGGAAAGGTTATTGATGAGGTCAAAAGCATAACCCTGGCCCATTGTTGATCGGTTCGGGAGAAAGTTATGGAATTACGAGTAATAGGATGCTGGGCGCCTTATCCCCAAACCGGTGAAGCCTGCAGCGGATATCTGATAAAAGAGGGCAAGACTACCTGCCTGGTGGATTGCGGACATGGGGTGATGTCCTGCCTGGGAAAACACATCGATCCTTTTGAAATAAACCTGGTGGTGATCAGCCATTTTCATCCTGATCAT
>DHBS01000013.1:23596-25433 GCA_002398825.1 Syntrophomonas sp. UBA4922
ATCAGCCATTTTCATCCTGATCATTACGTTGATCTCCACGCATTCCGTCATTTGATTCGGGGCGGTCGATTGCAGGGTAAATCCGCCGGGCCTGTGGATTTATACATCCCTGATCAGCCTCGGGATCAATTCGAATACTGGCAATCAGTTCCCGAGTTTACGGTCTATCCTATACATCCTCGGCAGAAGGTATCTCATGATGAGTTGAATATAGAATTTTATCCGGTTTCCCATCCCTTGCCGACTTACGGCCTGAAGTGCCGGGCGGGAAAGTCAAGTCTGTTCTACAGCAGCGACGCTGCTGCCAGTGATGAGATGTGGGAAAATGCCCGGGAGACGGACATCCTTCTGGGCGAGGCCTCCTTCCTGGCGGCAGATGGCGAGTTGGCACACCGGTTGGGACACATGACCACCTCGGATCTGGCTCGAGGCGCCTTGCGTGCCCGACCCGGGATTCTGGTGGCTACTCATTTGTGGCCGGGTTTTGACAGGTCGGTATTGTTCGGGGAAATACAGTCAGTCTATTCCGGCCAGGTGATCATGGCTTATTGTGGATTGAAAATCAGTATTTAAGGTTCATGAAAAGGGGAGAATATGCGCGAAATACATTGTGATCAGATAACAGCCGCAGTAAGGGAATGCGTTCTCAAGGCCAATGTGGAGCTTCCCCCGGATATTAGAGAGGCTTTAAACCAGGCTTATAATCGGGAAGACAGTTCCCGGGCCCGCCAGATTCTGAAAATTTTGCTGACTAATGCCGAAATGGCTGAAGAGAAGAAAATGGCCATATGTCAGGATACCGGCCTGGTGGCGGTCAACATTGATATGGGCCAGGAGGTGCATGTGGTGGGCGGCGACATCAACCAGGCCGTCAATGAGGGCGTACGCCAGGGCTACCGGGATGGATATTTCCGCAAATCGGTGGTGAGTGATCCTTTGCAGCGCATTAACAGCGGAGACAATACCCCCGCGATTATCCATTATCAACTTTTGCCAGGCGATCATTTCAATATCACTGTACTGCCGAAAGGGGCCGGCAGTGAAAATATGGGGCAGCTCACCATGCTTAAACCGGCGCAGGGTTTGGACGGGATGCGCGATTTTGTGGTCAGGGTGGTTAAGGAGGCCGGGGCCAATGCCTGCCCTCCGTTAATTGTGGGGGTGGGCATAGGAGGTAATATGGAGATGGCCGCCTATTTAGCTAAAAAGGCCCTGCTCAGGCCAGTGGATGAACGCCATCACCGTGCGGATCTGGCTGTCCTGGAAAGCGAATTGCTGGAGGCAATAAACCGGCTCGGGTTCGGCCCCCAGGGAATGGGCGGGCAGACCAGCGCCCTGGCGGTCAATATCGAAACCTATCCGACTCATATCGCTTGCTTGCCGGTAGCGGTGAGCCTGGGCTGCCACGCCACCAGGCGCAGCAGCTGCACATTATAAACAGTGATCTGAAATGGCGGAGGAGTGTGTTTTGTGAAGAGATTGCGGGCTCCCTTGACGGAAAATGCGGTACAGAGTCTCCGGGTCGGTGATGAAATACTGATTGACGGCTATATTTACGCCGCCCGGGATGCGGCCCATAAAAGAATGATCGAAGCCATTGTTTTGGGACAGGACTTGCCGTTTGATCCTCGGGGACAAATTATTTATTATGTGGGGCCGTGTCCGGCACCCCCGGGAAAGGTGATCGGTTCAGCCGGGCCCACCACCAGCGGGCGCATGGACGCTTATACCCCTGCCTTGTTAGAGCGCGGCTTGCGGGGCATGATAGGCAAGGGCGACCGCAGCCAGGCGGTGGTGGAAGCCATGCAGCGCTTTGGCGCGGTATACCTGGCCGCCA
>DHBS01000013.1:25616-25836 GCA_002398825.1 Syntrophomonas sp. UBA4922
ACTGGCCGCCGTAGGCGGGGCCGGGGTTTACCTGGCCGAGCGCATTGTTTCCGCTCAAACCGTGGCTTATCCGGAGCTGGGACCGGAAGCCCTGTTAAGACTGGAGGTGCGGTCGTTCCCGTGTATCGTGGCTATTGACTCATATGGTGATAATATATACCAAGAGGTGAGGAACAGGGTCAACTCTCAATATTACAAGGAGGAAGAAAATGACCAGAAC
>DHBS01000013.1:25924-41222 GCA_002398825.1 Syntrophomonas sp. UBA4922
ACCGCCACCCTTTAAGAAAGGAGGAAGAAAATGACCAGAACAAACGACCGGCGCAATGATCAACTCAGGCCGATAAACATGATTCCCGGGTATGTTAAACATCCGGATGGGTCGGTGTTAATCTCCACCGGCGACACCCGGGTAATCTGTACAGCCATGGTGGAGGATAAAGTGCCTCCTTTCTTAAAGGGTGGCGGTAAAGGCTGGATAACCGCAGAATACTCACTCTTGCCAAGCTCCACTTTGACCCGTACCCACCGCGAAGCGGCTCGCGGCAAGATCGGGGGCCGTACTCACGAGATTCAAAGGCTGATCGGCCGGTCTTTACGGGCCGTGGTCGACTTGAGCAAGCTGGGCGAGAAAACCGTGTGGATTGATTGCGACGTGATTCAAGCCGACGGCGGAACCAGGACAGCATCTATCACCGGAGGGTTTGCGGCCCTGGCCCTGGCTATGCAAAAATGTCTTGACCAGGGCGTTATCAAGGAATGGCCTATTGTGGACCATGTGGCCGCGATCAGTGTAGGGATGGTTGACAGCCAGCTGATGCTGGACCTTGAATATGTGGAGGATTCCCGGGCTGAGGTAGACATGAATGTAGTTATGACCGGAAGCGGCGATTTTATAGAAGTTCAAGGGACTGCGGAAGGCAAACCCTACAGCCGCACTGATCTCGATGAAATGCTTAGTCTGGCCTGGGGGGGAATCGAGGAACTCATCGCCATGCAAAAGCATATATTGGGGGCATAAGTGTGAAAAAAATGCTCATTTTAGCTACCCGTAACCAGCACAAACAACGTGAGTTGGAAGAATTGCTGGCGCCTCTGGGGTTTGAGGTGAAAAGCCTGGCCGATTTTCCGGATTTTCCTGAAGTCGAAGAGGATGGCCGGAGCTTTGAAGAAAATGCTGCCAAAAAAGCCCGGATCACCGCTATGTACACTGGTTTGACCAGCCTGGCCGATGACTCCGGCCTGGAGGTGGCAGCCCTGGGGGGACAGCCCGGAATCTATTCAGCTCGCTTTGCTGGTGAGCAGGGTAATGACGAGGCCAACAACCGGAAACTGTTAAGACTGATGAAAGAATTCCCGGCAAAACAGCGCCAGGCTCGCTTCGTATGTGTGGTGGCGGTAAGCGGCCCCGATGGGGAGACCCAAACCGTAATGGGAGTATGCGACGGCCAGATTGCGTTCGAACCCGAGGGCGCCGCGGGCTTCGGCTATGATCCTCTTTTTATTCCCGCGGGCTATACCCGAACTTTTGCAGAGTTGAGCGCGGAAGAAAAGAACCTTATCAGTCACCGGGCACAGGCCTTGAAAAAACTGCCGGGCTTGCTTGCCAGCCAAGCCTAGGCTATATAAGGGAGGCCATCCAGTGAGGATTGCGGTAATCGGTGATACTCACGGTCGTATTACCGGTATATGCAGGGCTCTGGCTAAAAACCCGCCTGATCATCTCATCCACACCGGGGATTTTTACGCTGATGCCTGCAAAATAGCTGAGACATTAAACCGGCCTTTCCATGCCGTAAGCGGTAATTGTGACGCCAAAAAAGACGGACCTGCCGAACTGCTCCTGAAGTTGGCCGGCAGGCGGATATATGTAGTGCACGGCCATCAATACGGGGTTAAAAAGAATTTGAATAACATTTATTATCGCGGCCAGGAGATGGAAGCCGATATAGTCATATTCGGGCACACCCATGTACCGTTTTGCGAAAAGCTCGGCGAGTTGTGGCTGCTTAACCCCGGCAGCGCTTCACGGCCCCGGCTCACCAAACTGGGCCGGTACATTTGTCTCAATGTTGAGGAGCAAGCAATCAACCCTGAGATATGCAAGATAAAGCCTTAAACGGAGAAAATAATGGTTACAGTCCGAAACGATTAGGGGATGGAATTGATGTATGATATTATAATCATCGGTGCGGGGCCGGGGGGTTATGTAGCTGCCATCAGGGCCCGGCAATTGGGCCTAAAGGTGCTGCTGATAGAGAAGGCGCAGGTGGGCGGCACTTGTTTGAACCGGGGCTGCATACCTACCAAAGCCTATCATAAAGATGCGCACTTTATCAAAGACCTGGCCAAAAGCCCGCAGTTTGGAGTCACCCTTTCCGGCTGGCAATTCAGCCTGGCTCAGGCCTGGGAAAACAAGCAAAAGGTGGTCGAGACCCTGGTTGCGGGAATACGACGCCTTTTGCAGGCCTATGGAATTGAGGTCCTGCAGGCTCAGGCCGGCCTGGTGGACGGCCACACGGTTTTGGCGGACGGGGTCCAGCATCACGGCAGGTTTATTCTGCTGGCGACCGGCTCAATACCGGCGGTTTTGGATGTTCCGGGAATGGACTTGCCCGGGGTTATGAATAGTGATGAAATCCTGGATCTCCAAGAGCTCCCGGCGAGAATGGTCATTATCGGCGGCGGGGTGATCGGGCTGGAGTTTGCGAGTATATTCCAGTCCTTTGGCAGTCAGGTTACGGTTATCGAGTACCTTCCAGCACTGCTCAATACTCTGGATGAGGAATTGGGCAAACGCCTCGGGGTTTTTCTGAAAAGGCAGGGCATTCATGTTATGACCTCAACCGGGGTGCAAAAGATTGAGCTTGAGAAGGACGGCCTCTTAGTCAAGGCGGAAGGCAAAAAAGGCGCTGTTCAGGTGGAAAGCGACGCGGTTCTGGTTGCTGCCGGGCGGCTGCCTTTCACAGCAGGGCTTAATCTGGATCGAGCCGGTATCAAAACCGGGCCCAAGGGCTTTGTTCAGGTCGATCATACCTATAAAACTTCTCTGCACAATGTATATGCCATCGGGGATGTGATCGGGGGACAGATGCTGGCCCATGTAGCCTCGGAAGAGGGGATTGCGGCGGTTGAATCCATGGCCGGAATAAGAAGCCGTTCTGCCAGCCCGCTGGTACCCTCATGCGTATTCACTATCCCGGAGATAGCCTCGGTGGGCCTCAGTGAACAACAGGCCAAAGAACGGGGCATGAAGTACCGCAGCGGCAAGTTCCAGTTTGCTGCCAACGGGAAAGCCCTGACCATGGCGGAGAGCGATGGCGTAGTTAAAGTCCTGGTGGATGAAGACGATGTAATTATCGGGGTTCATATTATAGGGCCCCATGCCAGCGATCTCATTATGGAGGGTCTGGCTCTGATGGAGCAAGGGGCTACCCGGGGACAGGCCGTCGATATGATCCATCCCCACCCCACCTTGAGTGAAGCCCTGCGGGAGGCTATTCTGGACGCCGGCGGGGAAGCCATACACCTGGCGCCTGCCAGGAAATAAAAGCGATTTAGAGGAGAGCTATCAATGCTGCAGATCATTAATCCCTCACGTGACCCTTATTTCAATATGGCCCTGGAGGATTATCTGGTCCATTCAGATATTAAAGAAGACCTCTTCGTACTGTGGCAGAACCGGCCTACAGTAGTGGTGGGCAGGCATCAGAACAGCCATGCGGAAATCAACCTGCCCTATGTGCGTGAAAAGGGCATCGCCGTGGTGCGGCGCCTATCAGGCGGGGGCGCGGTGTATCATGATGAGGGCAATCTCAACTTCACCTTTATCACTGCAGCTTCGGGAATGAAACTGGATTTTGCCGCCTTTACCGTTCCGGTTATCGAGGCGTTGCATCAATTGGGGGTGCCGGCTGTGCATACCGGCCGCAATGACATCGTTATCAAGGGACGCAAGTTTTCGGGCAATGCCCAGTATCGCTTCAAGGACCGCCTCATGCACCATGGCACTATATTATTCGATTCTAACCTGGAGGATGTGAGCCAGGCCCTGCAGGCCGATGAAAGCAAGACCATCGCCAGGGGCATAGCCTCAGTGCGCAGCCGGGTGACTAACATAGCCGAGCATTTAGATCTGCCTTTATCGTTAGAGGAATTTAAAAATATGCTGGTTGACAATATACTCCGTCACAGTAGTTTTAGCCGGCAAAGAGAGCTGAACCATTTGGAAACAGCGGCAGTAGAAGCCTTGCGGGACAGCAAATATACCAGCTGGGATTGGAATTACGGCCATTCCCCGCAATTCAGCCAGCGCAGAAAAGCCCAGTTCCCCTGGGGGAGTATGGAGGCCCTGTTGTTGGTCAAGCAGGGGAAAGTGGCCATATGCAGATTTTTCGGGGACTTTTTTACCATTGCAGATCTATCCATTCTGGAAAACGCCTTGCTGGGCAGGCCCTTGCAGGAAGAAGCTGTCGGGGAGGTCTTAGCGGCTCTTGACCCCGGCGCCATCATCCCCGGTGCCAGTGTAGAGCAGATCATGAGTCTTCTGATCGAATAGTTATCATTTATTTATATTTGGTTCCGGGTGATCCCTTCAACACCGGAATCTTTCATTTTCAGAGCCTCGGTTATGGTCATACAGCTCTTATCAGATCCGGGACTCGGAGAGGTTGTTTATCCTTCATTGTTGCAGGATATTGTCCAGGGACTGCTTTGCGCTCAAGGCCCCGGCAAAAAGATCTCCTGTCTGCTTGAGGCGTTGAGGGATACTTAAGATGTCGAAATCTTCGGGTTTGACCTGGCGGATTTCTTCCCGGCGCAGCAGCGCGGATACGGTAGCCTGAGGACGCGGGCGGACGCTTCATCGGTTGGGAAACGAGCCGGGCATTCATGAAGTCTTGGCCTTTGCCGCCGGTTTTTGTTTCTTTTTTCTCACTTTGGAGGCCGTTTCCTTACCGTCAGGGTGACGGTCCTCTTGAGAGAGTTTTACGCTTTCGCGCAGGGCCTCCATCAAATCCACAATGTTGCTGGGCTGAGCCGGCCGATCCGGGGTTACCAGTTCTTGATCGTTTACCTTGGCAGTGATCAGCTCCCATAAAGCCTGGCGATAGTCATCCTGATATTTATCTGGGTCAAAATGGGAGGAAAGGTTTTCTATCAGACTCACTGCCATCTTAACCTCGTTTTCGTGCAAGAGATCTTCGTTGACTCCCGGGGACAGGGACTGAACACTTCTGATTTCGTCGGGATAAAAGATGGTTTCCATGACCAGCCATTGATCTTTTACGCGCAATACCGCCAGGGCAGATTTGCTGCGGATTACCACTTTGGCTATCGCTATCCTGCCGGTTTCCCTCATGGCCTTCACCAAAAGGGCATACGCCTTCTCGCCGCCGGGGCTGGCCTGTAAATAATAACTCTTATCGTAATAAATGGGGTCCACCTCAGACAATTCCACAAAATCCAGGATATCCACCGTCTTGGTATTGACTGCAGGGATGCGTTCCAAGTCCTCATCGGCAATCACCACATAACTGCCTTTGTGATATTCATAGCCGCGCACGATATCATTGCTGCTGATTTCCTTTTCGCAGCGCGGACAGTACTTGTGATATTCCACCGGCCCCAGGCATTCCTTGTGCAGAAACTTAAACTTGATATCTTTATGCTCGGTGGCGGCATACATGTTGACCGGGATGTTGACCAGCCCGAAACTGACCGCGCCTTTCCATAGAGTTTTCATGTCTATCACCCATCCTTTGCTGATATCTTTAGCATTCATAAGCAGGCGGGTAATTATGCTTGACGGACAAAAATCAAACTAGTTGGTAGGCAGTATATTGTCATCAGGAAAATTTTAAGTTATATTGGTCGAGGGTTGATATAGCTGTTTTATAGAGGGGAAGGGATGTTACACATGGGTATATTACCGGATTATATTGGGGTATCAGCTTTTGGTCTCAAAATGGGAGTCATTGTTCCCGGCAGCGATGTGGTATCGATGGTAGGCGAAGTCCTAAGTAAATGCGCCCGGGACGGTTTTCTGGATGATGGTGATACGGTGTGTGTGACTGAATCGGTAGTAGCGCGAGCACAGAATAACTATGTAACTACAGACGATATCGCCGAAGAGGTCAGGAAGAAGTTGCAAGTCGGGCCTCAAGGGCGGATCGGGGTTTTATTCCCCATACTCAGCCGCAACCGGTTTTCCTTGGTTTTAAAGGGGCTGGCCGCCGCCGTTCCTCAGGGAGAAGTAGTGATACAATTATCCTATCCCACTGACGAAGTAGGCAACCAGCTGTTGCCGTTTGATTTCCATGAAACCCTGGGCAAGTGCGAAGGCGATACGATTCTTCTTGAAGATATTGGAGAGGAGCGCTTTCTGCATCCCATCACCCAGGTTGATTACATCGCATTATACGAGCAAATCGTCAATGAACAGGGAGCGGCCTGCCAAATGATCCTGTGCAATGACCCTGCTCATCTGGCCGGTTATGAATTGGACGGAGTGGTCGTAGCCAATATCCATAACCGCTTTCGTACCAGAGCCAAACTGGATGCCAAAGGGGTTAATTGCATAACGCTGCAGGACATCTGCAACAGCGGTCCCAAGAGCTGGTCAGAATGGGGCGTATTAGGGAGCAATCTCTCTTCCGGAGACAAGCTGAAGCTGGCTCCGCGCGACTGCGACCGGTTAGCAGACCAGATTCAGAAGCGGGTTCAGCAAGATCTGAACAAAAATGTGGAAGTCATCATATACGGGGACGGGGCTTACTGTGATCCCTCCACCGGGATCTACGAACTGGCCGACCCTCAGCCCGCCTTCGGAATGACCGCGGGCTTGCGCGGCAAATATCGCGAGGGGCTGAAGTATAAATATCTGGTGGATAAAATGCTGGATGAAGGCTACGATATTGAGACAATCGCCCAGCATATTCATGCTCGCAAAGATGAACAGCTGGACCGCAGCAGCATAGAAACCGAGGGTACAACTCCCAGAAAATCCGAGGATCTGTTATCAAGTCTGGCGGATCTGGTCAGCGGATCGGCTGATGCCGGAACGCCTTGTATACTAATCAAAGGATTTCTGCAAAAATGATAAGACACTCATAATATAAGATAAGGCCGTTTCCCGGATTCCAGCGGGGAACGGCTTTTTTGGTGCGCCGCGTGCCCAGATAAGCACGCACTGTCCAGCCGGTGCAGTTAGGTTATAAAGTATACAGTTAGGATCATCTTTATGTTTAGTTGTCGAAACAGTCTTGCACACACGATACTTGCCTTGCCGGTAATTATATTGTTCAGGATATAAATAGATACTGAATCCTTTAGATTCTTGTGGCAAAACAGTAACTCGTGAGTGTGTAAAATAAATTGTGGTGCGGCCGGGAAATGGCATATTGTTTAGCAGGTGGAACCCCTGCCTGGCAAACCCTGAGTCGGGGAGCCAGTAGCGAGTCTTGGAGCAGTATGAGTAATCATACTGTTTAAGCGTAGACAGTCAGGTAATAGGCCCGAAGCCCTTAAAGGCGAGTGATTGAGCCTCGAAAAGTTTACAAACACGGGAAGGTCGACCGGGTCACAAACCGGGAAGACAGGATTGCTCCAGGCGCTAATGACGAGCATGGCGCAACTTCCCCGGGGTCGAAGAGCCGGGCATGTTACACAATGACAATATGGCAACCCGGGAGACCCTGCTAGCCCTTGCCTAGGCAAGTATGGCGTACAACCGATAAAAAGGAAGGAACCCAAATGGCAAGCAGGGAGTCGGATAGCTGAATAGTACTGATGAAAACGGGTAATTCCGGACGAGGGAAGGCAGCTACACACAGTCGACCTTGTTAGGGAAACATTTACTACACACAGGGGTAGATTATAAATGGAAACAAAACTAGCAAGGATAGCGGAAATAGCAAAGCAGAGGCCCAAAGAAGAGTTCACCTCACTGTACCACCTTATGAATCCCATGATGCTCAAAGAATGCCACTGCCAACTGGCGGGTAACAAGTCAGCCGGAATTGACGGAGTGACTAAGAGAGAATACTCAGCCGATCTGGATAGCAACATCGAAGGGCTTGTTCAAAGGCTAAGGACACACAGCTATAAACCGAAGCCTGCGAAAAGGACATACATACCCAAAGCTGGAGGCAAAGAAATGCGTCCATTGGGTATACCTGCGCATGAGGACAAGATCGTTCAGATGGGACTATCAAAGATATTAACGGCGATTTACGAGCAGGATTTTCTCCCTGTTTCCTACGGTTTTAGGCCGGGTAGAGGATGTCATGATGCTCTTAGAGAACTGAACAAGACCATTGTTGAAGGCAAGATTAATTATGTTGTCGATGCCGATATAAAGGGATTCTTCAACAATATCAACCATGAATGGATGAACAAATTCGTTGCCTTAAGGATAATTTCCGCCAGTTTGTCTTTATTTATTGGTTTTAATAAATAATCATAAGGATGGACCATAAATGAATCCAAGGCATATTTACTATAGCCGGTTATAAACACAAACACTGTATTAGGACTCACTGACGAAATCATTTCTGCGGTTTGGATTCCATCAAACCTATCTTCAGGTTTCAGTTCAATATCCAAAAGTGCAATGTCCGGCATGTGTTTTTTTGCAGCTTTGATTGCATCCTGTGAATTATTTACTGAAAAGACTGCATCCACCATAAAGTGATTACCTACGAAAGCCTCTAAGAATTCTAAAGTGTATCTTTCATCTTCTAAAATAAGAACAGTACTCATAAGCTGGCTTCCCTCTTACTTCAAGCATTTTGACAACTCTGTTCATAAAGAATGAATCATGTATTACAGTAAATGATATACTTGATTTTTAGGAAGAAACTGACACCAGCAATAACTAGAGATCAACGAAGATTTTGAAATAGGCACTTTGAAATTAAATAAACCAAATCCCACCTCTTCATTAAGCTTGTCTGAGGCACAAAAACCCTACTGCAAGATACAGTGGTATTGCATCCATCTTTTGCCCTCCGAATTATCTTCTGCTTAATTGTACGGGCCAGTTACTAACAATATTTTCGTTAAGAACAGCAATAATCCTGCATAATAATGACAAAATATCCAAATCCAGCATTAATTGTCCATTTATGTGTTTAATTTGCATAACGCGCCGCAACTTTTTCTTTATTATAGTTTATGGCGGCTGGTACATTGTTAAAACTAAATGGCAAATTAATGCAACATATGGACTTTTTATATAATTTGCCTTGAAATGATAAAAATGGGTGTTAGGATTGGAAAGTAGGAAGATAGATTAAATAATATTTTTGAAAGGGGGGTGATATACATGCTTTACTAAATTCCCGTAATTCCACTAGCCTATGAAGGATGGTATCGCCAAGGAAACTCTCAGTCAGATATCCGGGGAATGAGAAGTAACTATTATTGTAATGTTTGAAACAAATAATGAAATGGAGGGATAATTTTGAAAAAACGAATGATTTGTATGATTATTGTATTTTTATTCATTATGAGTTGCCCTAATCAAAGCTTTGCATTAAATGAAAGACCTGTAAATGTTGATTCAAAGGTTTTTCGGGAAATGTATAGTGATCAATTTGATCTCAATAATGAGATAGACATTAATAATTGTGAAAAGGTGCCTGATTATATTGAAAAAGTAATTGATGCACGATTAGATGTCGGTAAATCCCAATCTATTAAATCAACGTGGAATTTAAATATGGGGTTAGATACAACATATCTTTCAGCTAATGATGGTGATGCCTATTGCGATGTATGGGCCGGAAGTGAATCAGATGGGGATTATTTATATAATTGGGATACAGACCAGAATGTTAATTACGGGGGTTGGGCTGACGCTAAAACTTATCTGATTTCCACTTTTGGCAGCGGTGACCAATTTGAAGGTGCGGCTATCGCATGGGTAGGAAATGAATTCAAAGTTCTTGGTACACAAGCTGAAAGAACTTGCAGAGTCACTTTTTATGGAGATTATTCTGGACAAGTAAGCCACATGTCAGATGCTTTAGCAAGAAGTAAGATTATACTTAGAATTATTGATCGAAGTGACAGCAATAAAAAAATTATGGATGGGGTAATAAATACTAGTCCTTCCGGTACAATTAATCATTATGGTACTGTTACCTTAAAAAAAGATCATATTTATGAATTTCAAATGATGATCTGGACAGAAGGACATGTTGATGATCCATTGCCAAGTATTTATGCTAGTACTGCTCTTTCAAATTACTGGAGTGATGGACTGGAAGGATATGGATTAGATTATTCTGGTATAGAATTTGACTGGCAATAATATTTCAAAATGGCTATCTTATTTAGGGATAGCCTTCTTTTCTGGAAAATATTATAATAGTAATCTAATCTGATCAGCAAGATAGGTTGAAAGGGTGGCTATTGGTATGATAATGGGACCAAAAGCTCTTTTTAATGTATTAATTAAATTAATAGGCGTAATTACTATAGCTTATATTCTAATGGATCTAATGAATATATTAAGTGGTTTGGGTTATTCCGGATTATATTCCGCAAAGTCATTATATTTAATAATCATGTTTGTATTCGGCCTATATTTGCTTCAAAATGATAACTGGTTTTTTGTTATTGGAACTAAAACCACTAATTTATCATTTGCAACCGAATATACCATACAAAACATAGTGCTTCTTTGCCTAAAACTAATTGGTATAGTCTTAATGACGATACAATTTAGCTCCTTGTTGGACTTTATACAGTTTTATATTAGTACAGATTCTGTGGAACTAAGCTCGTCAATCTGGTTGATGACTATCAATATAGTATTACTATTATTGGGGTGTGCTTTATTAATATTGAATCCAATTAAAATTGATAATGAAGATAAGTAGTATTTTGCATTTCAAGATTTACCATGGGGCTTCCATCAGTCTCGTTTATGGTTGCCGGAAAGGTCTTCAGCATTTCATTGAAGATGCTGTCCGCGTGGCTGTTTCGGAGGTTGTGTGTTCCTGAAGTGTTATATTGCCAGTGGGAGAATCATATGAATGGAATTAAAAGAAACATCATTGGAGTATTCATATGTGCATTAATGTTGTTTGTGATAGGCTGTATTAATCAAATACCTGACGGAAAGACAGATGCTCAGCCTGATTTAACGAATGTATTAACCCGTGTTGAAATTGAAAGAGCACTAGGCGAAAGAGGATTTCACCCTGCAAAGACTATGGAAGATGATGGACGGAAAAGAAGCTTTGCTTTATGGTAAGGGCAAAAACTGGGAGGCGCAGGCATTTGTTGAATACTACCAGAATTGGTACGAAGATAAAGACGGTGGAATTCGCGCTGACCAATTATCCGAACAAAACCTAAAAGTCAGATATTGCGGGCCTCAAAAATGAAAAGCCCCAGTTAATACAGTATGAATATAAAAGCCCCGCTGGTACTGGAAGGGGATCTTTTCGGACTATATCCGCAGATAAAGATGGGTAAAGGTTAGGAGCATCGCAAGTGGTGGTTTTATACCGGATTCCAAGACTGTTTGTGCTCTAAATCTGGTATGGGGCAACAATAATGAAACGATTCATATGACACCCAAAACTAATTAAACAAGATGTGTAGGAAGACCGCACCTTCATTTTGAGCTTCCCGCCAGCTCATGATTTATATTTCCCAAGGTAATCTGGCATGTGAGATCAATAACAGAATTTGTCTATACAATGCTGCATAGGCAGGATTTTGCATATCAATGTCAAATATTCTTTGAAAAAGTACTCTTCGCAGGATCAAGATGAGGTGATACTATTTGAAAAAGGGTTTTTCACTGCTGGGACTACCGGTTATTGCCATTAAAGAGGGCAAAGAAGTGGGGCGGGTTATGGATCTTCTGGTGAACCCGCGCAGTCTCAAGCTGGAATTCTTTTTGGTGGGCCGACAAAGCAAATATATTGATCTGCGTTTACTGGATTTTCTGAAGGTGGTAGGGCTGGGCGAATATGCAGTCACTACCGAAAATGAACAGGAACTGCATCAGATAGATGAAGTTCCGGCCGTCAGAAGCTGCCTGGAGGCCAGTATCGACATTATGGATAAAATGGTCCTGACCCGCAGCGGCAACCTGGAAGGCGTGATTGAGGACATATTTATTGACGAGCCCAGCGGTGCCATTGTGCAACTGGATTATAAGAACCTGCGCAACAATATGCAATTACAGAGCATCGCCAGCCAGGATATCATCAGTTTGGGCCAGGATGTGCTGATTATCAAAGAACGCCAGCAGGTACAGGGCAAAGGCCGCTCCTCTGTGACCGCTTTAACCACCCCTTCGTCATCTCATAAAAAACAAGGAGCGGTGCTTTTTAAACAAAAACAACGTCAATTTTTGATGGGCAAAGAAGTACAAAAGGATATTAAAGACCATAAAAACCAGGTGATTATTCCCAAGGGTACGGTGGTTACGGGAGAGGTTTTGGATGTGGCCGAAGGCCACGACCGCTTCGTGGAACTGACCCAGTGGGCCCGCTGATCCAGTATGTTATGAGCCTTAAAGCTTTTGATATGTTATAATTAGGTTCAGTTCCGATGACGGGAGGATAGTGTTATGGATGAATTGATCAAAATCGTTAAAATGGAAACGATGAGGACCTTTTTATGGGTATTTATTTCATCCGCGGTGGCCATGGCGGTATACTATTTAGTATGGTAAATGATACGATAACGAAAACGGGAGGATAGCAGAGTATGCTCCCGTTTTTTTGATGTGTTTTTTACCGGAAAACATTTGACATGGCCCAATATTTAACATATACTAATTTAAAGCAAACATACCCAAGGGGGGTATAGAAATGTCTGAAGATAAAGAAAGGGTCAGCCAGGATCTATTAACGAGACTGCGACGGATTGAGGGACAAGTAAGAGGTTTGCAGAGGATGATCGAAGAAGAGACTGAATGTGGCCAGATTCTTAACCAGGTGGCAGCAGTGCGATCAGCTCTGAACAAAGTAGGGATGATTATGTTTCAGCATCACTCCCGGGAGTGTATTGCCAAAGCCGTCGGCCAGGAAGGGCAACAGGAAAGAATTGATGAGATAGTTACCCTGATGGGCAGACTAATTAAATAAGGCATAAGGAGGATATGCAATGGCTAATGTGATCAATTTAGATGACAACAATTTTGAAAAGGAAGTTGTTCAATCCGGGCTTCCGGTTCTGGTGGATTTTTGGGCGCCATGGTGCGGCCCCTGCCGTATGGTGGGACCTATTGTCGAAGAATTGGCCCTGGATAATCAAGGCCGCATACAGGTGGCTAAACTGAATGTGGATGAGAACCAGGTTTTGTCCAGCCGCTTCAACGTCCGTAGTATCCCCACTCTGTTGTTTTTCAAGAACGGCCAGGAGATAAAAAGGATTGTGGGCGCGCAAGGTAAAGCACAACTGCAGAAGATCGTTGATGAAGTCCTGGGCTAAATAAAAATGGCAAGATATAGATTTCACTCGGGGTGTCAGCAAATCAGGCCTGACACCCATTTTGGTCTTCTAAAAGGGATAGTATATCCGCTTTGCTGAGGCTTTTCTGGCCCGCCTCCAGGCAGTCCAAGAGACGACTGATGATATCTTTAATCAGATATCCCTCGGTTTCAGGCTGTTCTTCATAAGTGCAGCGGCAGTCATCTTCAGTTCCCTCCAGATACTGGCAGCCGCGGCATATCATGCCTAAAACCGGGTGCTGCTGCATGGGACAATAATTAAAATAACTCAAATCAAGCATATCCAAACCTCCCTCTAAGTCTTCTTACCGTCTTTGCCCTGGCCCAGCTGATGCATAAATGCTTTGACGACTGCCTCATAACCCTGGTCTCCGGGGTGGTAATACTTGCTGCCCAGGTATTCGGCCGGCAGATAGTCCTGAGCCACATAACCTCCATAATCATGCGGGTATTTGTAGCCCCGGCCTTTGCCCAGACAGGATGACGCCTTGGAGTGAGAGGTATCGCCCAGATGTGGAGGAACATTGACAGCGGGACCTCTGCGTATGGATGCTATGGCATTGTCAATGGCTGCTTTGCTGGAATTGCTTTTAGGCGCGGTGGCCAGATACAAGGTTGCTTCAGCCAGAGGTATCCTTCCTTCAGGCATGCCGATAAACTCAACCGCCGCCGCCGCCGCTTGAGCCAGAGGCAAAGCATGGGGGTCAGCCAGGCCGATGTCCTCAGCCGCATGTATTACCAGACGGCGGGCGATATATACCGGGTCTTCACCGCCTTCCAGCATGCTGGCCAGCCAGAATATAGCCGCATCCGGGTCAGAGCCGCGAATACTTTTGATGAAAGCTGAGATACTGTCATAATGCAGGTCGCCGCGCTTGTCATATTGAAGGCGGGGCCGGTCCACCACCAGGGCGACATCCGCTTCAGACAGATGCAAGGGCCGGCTGGTGTCACTGGAATTGGTCAGGGTCTCCAGAATATTCAAGGCAGTGCGGGCATCCCCTTTGGCATGCTCAACAATAAGCCGCCTGGCCTTGTCATCGAGGCTTATCCCGTATTTACCCAGACCCCGCTCGGAATCAAACAAAGCGCGGTTGGTGATCTTATTTATGGCGTCTTCATCCAGTCCTTTCATAACATAGAGTCTTACCCGGGATAAAAGCGCATTGTTGATCTCATAGAGGGGGTTTTCGGTGGTGGCGCCTATTAAAATGATCGTGCCTTCCTCAACGATTGGCAGCAATACATCCTGTTGAGATTTGTTAAAACGATGCACCTCATCTACAAAGAGAATGGTTTTCTGCTGATAGTATTTTAACCGCGCGGCCGCATCCGCGCCCATCTTTCTTATGTCAGTCACCCCTGCGGCTACGGCCTGCAGCTGTACGAAGGCGGCTTTGGTATGCTCGGCGATGATCCGGGCCAGGCTGGTTTTACCGATGCCGGGCGGACCGTAAAGGATCATGGAGGTCAGGGCATCCTGCTCGATGAGCCGGCGCAGCACCGAGCCTTTAGCCAGGAGATGATCTTGACCCACTATCTCATCCAGAGTACGGGGCCGCATACGAAAAGCCAATGGCCCTTGCCGGCCTCCCTGGGATTCCAAGTTAATGTCGAATAAATTCATACGATTCCTTCCTTAGGGTTTTCTAAATAAATCTTAGGCTCAAAATGGTCCGGCCTGCAATCATAATTTGACCATCTATATCAACTAGTATAATGTGGTATTGTATTTTGCCATAGTAATCAAGGCTTGAAACATAATGAAATCAGGAGCTGACGCCAATGAGAACCGGGGTCTTTCTCAGCGGAGGTGTGGACAGTGCCGTAGCCGCTTTATTGTTAATGCAGAGCGGTCATGAGGTCCTGGGCATCACCATGGTAAATTGGAACCCCGACATAACCCACAAGGCCGTACAGATAGCAAAATTTTTGGGTATCACTCATCATGTGGTTGACTTGAGAAGTCGATTTCAGGAAGAGGTCATAGGTTATTTCTGTGACACCTACCAGAGGGGGGCTACCCCCAATCCCTGTATTCGCTGCAACTCGGTGATTAAATTCGGGGCCCTCCTGCAATACGCCTTG
>DHBS01000013.1:41356-91118 GCA_002398825.1 Syntrophomonas sp. UBA4922
GGCCCTCCTGCAATACGCCTTGGAGCAGGGCTGTGACAAGATTGCCACCGGGCATTACGCCCGGATAAAATACGACGCCGCAGCCGGTTTATACAGCCTTCACCAGGGCCTGGACCGCAGCAAAGACCAGAGCTATTTCCTTTACCGGCTGAACCAGGCGCAATTAGCTCGAATCTTGTTTCCGCTGGGCGAATTGTCCAAGCAAGAGGTTTGGCGGCTGGCCGAAGAACACGGTATTCCCATCATAAAAGGCCAGGAAAGCCAGGAAATCTGCTTTATTGAGGGGGACTACCGGGACTTCCTGGCGGAACGAGTGCATAATGAGCCCGGAGAGATTCAGGACCTGCACGGAAACGTTATAGGCCGGCACCGGGGGCTGCCCTATTACACCGTCGGACAGCGGCGCGGTCTGGGGATTGCCGCAGCCCAACCGTTGTATATCGTGGATTTAATAAGTGAACAGAACCGCATCATCGCCGGTCCGGAAGAGAAGCTGTATCAACGGGCTCTGTCTGCCGGTGATGTGAACTTTATTCGTGGTGAGCGGCCCCCTTTGCCCCTGGAAGTTGAGGCCAAGATCCGCTACCGGGCGCCCCTGAGCAAAGCCGTGGTTTATCCGCAGCAAGACGGGGTTAGGGTCGAGTTCGCTGAACCACAGCGGGCCATAACCAAAGGCCAGTCAGTGGTCTTCTACTGCCAGGATCAAGTTTTGGGCGGAGGCATAATCGAAAAGGGATTGAAGTCATGAGGCGATGATTTCAGCCGTTAAGCCCGGTTGAGGTGTCTATGCAGGCCTCAGACAAAGGGGTGAGGCGGCCCGGAAGGAAAGCGTTGCCGTAATGGAAAAAAGTCCCGGGGAAACTAATGACGATAACAATCAGAAGTGAATAACAAATTGACTTAAAACAGTTATATCTGATTACACTGCGCCTTTTACGGCGCATTTTTTTTGCTCTGCCGGGCAAGCTAAACACAATACAACAAGGGGGCCAGCTGACTTGAAGTTGCGCAACATATTGAGCCTGCCGGTATTTTATGAACCCACCGCAACTGTAATCGGTTCAGTTAAAGAGGTGGTAGTCGATGATAGTTACCGGATAGACTATCTGATCATAAACACCAACGAAAGTGAAGTGCGTATGATCCCCAGCCCTTGTTTTGTATTAGGCCAGCATGCTGTGCTGATTCATGACATGGCCAGTATCAAACCATGCCCGGCAAGGGAAGAATCTACCGTATACGAAAAAAAAGTGGGAGATGTTATATACGATGAACAGGGCCGGGAAGTCGGTGCGGTCAGTGACTTCATAATCTCTGCGCAGGATCACAGGGTTTGGGGGGTTGAGGTTTACAGCGGGGCTTTGAATGATATACTGCAGGGCCGCTGCGAAATCCCACTGGACCAGGTGACCTGGAAGAGTATAACAAGTGCGGTCATTGAATCGGAAAGGAGAGCTTAACCATGACATTGAGATGCCCAGCTTGTGGCGGTCTGCAGGTAGGCAAGGTAGGAAGCGACCAGTTTTACTGTTGGAATTGCTATCTGGAATTCAACTTTCAAAAAGGCCAGGTTAATCTGTATGAAGTGGCCGAAGATGGAAGTCTGATTGCTATGGATAATTCCTCAGAAATTCTTTAACAGAGACGGAGGTGAAGCATTGAGAGAGCACAATCATGGTCATTGGGGCATTATGATGTTTGGAGCCCTCCTGGGGGTGGCAGCCACAGTGATGTATTATAATCAGAGCAGCGAACTGTCCCGGGTAGGAAACCGTATCATCAGCAGATCCAAAGAGGCTGTCGACAACACGGTCGGCAGCATGCGTGACGAAACCTATTCCAATATGGGAAGAGAGATGTAAAGGTGTCCCTTTACAAAACTAGAGGATGGCGCTACATTCTTTTTTTCCTGGTGGCTGTCGCCACCCTCTATTTTTTGTACCGGGTTCGCGAAGTGCTCTATGCTTTTAGCTTCGGCGGGGTAATGGCCTATTTTCTTTACCGACCTGTCGCTGCCCTGGAAAAGCGGGGTCTTAAGCGGGTAATGGCAATTTTGCTCATCTACTGCCTGGCCATAGCCAGTCTGGGGGCCTTGATATATTGGATTGTGCCGGTCACTGCGGCCGAACTCGGGGACCTGGCCAAACTCTATCCGCATTGTGTGCAAGATGTGCAGAAACTGATCTCGCAAATGGACGGCATATCCAAACCGGAACGCCTGCAAATCTTTATCGACCATAATCTCGATCAGATCGAAACTGGTATATATAACGCTTTACAGAACTTTATCAACACCTGGTATCATCTGTTAAACCGTATACTCGCTTTGATTTTTGCGCCGATCCTGGCCTTTTATATCCTCAATGACTGGGAAAAAATCAGAGATGGTTTCCTTAATCTCCTTCCCCCGCGGGGGCGTGTACAGCTGCGCAGCCTGTGTCAGGAGATCGACAGGATAATGGCCGAGTTTATAAAGGGGTATTTCCTGGTGGCGATAACGGTTGGGCTGTTGACGGGAGCCCTGGCGGCTATACTGGGGGTTCCTTTTCCGATGATCATCGGTATCCTGGCGGCAATCACCAACCTGGTTCCCTATTTCGGCCCCTTGCTGGGGGGACTGCCGGCTGTGCTTCTGGCATGGAGCGTTTCATTAAAATTGGCCATATATATGACCCTGGGGATTATTATTATCCAACAATTAGATGCCAACCTGTTTACTCCCCGGGTAATTGGTCAAAAATTAGGTATGCACCCTTTGGTGATCATATTTACGCTTCTGGCCGGAGGAACCTTGTTTGGCTTGTGGGGCATTATCCTGGCTTTGCCGGCGGCAGCAGTATTAAAAGTGGTTTTGCATTGGGCGCATCTCAAGATAGCAGAATAAAAGCCGGCTTATGTAAAATGCTCCCATTGCAATTTCTAGCCGCGATAAGTTGACAGCACATCGGCTTTTCCGTGAAAATAAACTATACTAGTATTTTTTTCGGGATGGAGGAGGCCTTTAGTGAAAAAGAGCAGTGAGATAAGACAGACTTTCCTCGAATTCTTCAGGGAAAAGGGTCATACGGTGGTGGAAAGTTCATCACTGGTGCCTATTGATGACCCTACCCTATTGTTCACCAATGCTGGAATGAACCAGTTTAAAGACGTGTTCTTAGGTCTGGATAAGCGCAGTTATACCCGGGCGGCAACTGCGCAAAAATGTGTGCGCGCCGGAGGAAAGCATAATGACCTGGACACGGTGGGGAGAACCGCCAGGCATCATACCTTTTTCGAAATGCTGGGCAACTTCTCTTTTGGTGATTATTTCAAACGTGACGCCATCGCTTATGCCTGGGAGTTTCTGACCCAGGTGGCCGAACTTCCCCGGGAAAAACTGTGGATTACTATTTACACCGATGATGATGAAGCCCATGCCCTGTGGCAGGAAGTCGCCGGGGTCACCCCGGAGCGCATCATCCGCCTGGGAGAGAAAGACAATTTCTGGGCTATGGGCGACACCGGACCATGCGGGCCTTGCAGCGAGATCCATTACGACCGCGGCCCGGAATATGCCTGTAAAGCTGAGGTATGCGGCATCGGTCAGTGTGACTGTGACCGATTCCTGGAAATCTGGAATCTGGTATTCATGCAGTATAACCGCGATGAAAGCGGGAACATGACCCCGCTGCCCAAACCCAGCATTGACACCGGTATGGGACTGGAAAGGCTCAGTTCATTATTGCAGGGTGTGGACAGCAATTTCGATACTGATCTTTTTACCCCCATCATCAAACATATGGAGGAAATGACCGGCAGGGTATACGATCGCGGGGAGGCAGGCTTTCCCTTCCGGGTTATAGCCGACCATAGCAGAGCCTGCACCTTTTTGATAAGCGACGGAGTGCTGCCCAGCAATGACGGACGCGGCTATGTACTGCGCCGCATATTAAGGCGCGCGGTTCGCTTCGGACGTGTATTGGGGATTGAAGAGGCATTTTTACATAAAAACGTCGATATGGTGTGCGAACTCATGCAGGACGCATATCCTGAACTGACGGGCCGCAAAGAATTTGTCAAAGAAGTTATCAAAATGGAGGAACAGCGCTTCCTGGTAACCCTCAGCGAAGGCCTGAAAAAAGTTGAAGATATTATCAAAAACATGAAAAAAGAAGGCCGCCAGGTCATGAGCGGAGCCGAGGCCTTTATGCTTTACGATACCTATGGCTTCCCCCTGGATTCGGCGGAGGATGTGGCTGATGAAAACGGGGTCAGCGTCGACCGTGACGGCTTTAACGAACAGATGAATATGCAGCGGGAAAGAGCCCGCCAGGCCAATAAAGGCGGTGAGGCCTGGGCTCGCGAGATCATGATTTCGGAGCTGTTGGCCCAGATCGAGGCTGAACCCACCGGGTTTACCGGCTATGACACCTTAACAGATCAATCCCGGCTGCTGGCTTTGATCAAAGACGGTGAGCTGGTCAGCGCGGCGCAGGACGGCCCCATTATGGCAGTCACCGCAGCCACACCCTTCTACGCCGAGAGCGGCGGGCAAGTGGCTGACCGGGGCATGATATCCGGCCAGGCTGGAAAAATGTCTGTTGACGACGTGCAGAAAGTGGGGCCCTGGATTATTCATCTGGGCACTTTGAAAGGAACCTTAACCAGCGGGGAAACTGTCGCTCTGGAGGTGCAAACCGAATCCAGGTTGGCTACGGCCCGCCATCACACCGCTACCCACCTCCTGCACAAAGCTCTGCAAACTGTACTCGGAGAGCACGCGCAGCAAAAGGGGTCTCTGGTTGAGCCTGACCGTCTGCGTTTCGATTTTTCCCATCTGTCAGCTTTGAGCGAGCAGGAAATCGAGAAGATTGAATGCCTGGTTAATGAAGCCATATGGCAGGCTTATGCGGTGGGAACTTCGGTAAAAAGCCTGGAAGAGGCCCGCAATATGGGCGCCATGGCTTTATTCGGAGAGAAATACGGTGATTTGGTGCGTATGGTTCAGGTGGAAGGTTACAGTCTGGAACTGTGCGGCGGAACCCATGTGAAAAATACCGGCCAGATCGGCCTTTTTAAGATATTGAGTGAGGGCAGTATAGGCTCCGGATTACGCAGGATTGAAGCTGTGGCAGGAAAGGCCGCCCTCGGCTACCTGCAGGGAATCGAACAGGAGATTAAAAAGGCCGCAGGACTTTTAAAGACCACGGACCGTGATGTGAGCAACCGGGTTGAAGCCATGACTCGTATGCTCAAAGAACGGGAGCGGGAGATCGAGGCTTTGAAGGCGAAGATCTCACGCAGTGCCAGCGAGGACTTGTTGACGCAGGCTTATAAAAAGGGCGGCAGTCATATACTTATCGCGCGGGTGACAGGCCAGGAACCCGATTCACTGCGCCAGAACGCGGAAATGCTGAAGGATAAATTGGGCAGCGCCGTAGTGCTCCTGGCTACGGAAAATAACGATAAGGTTTCTCTGGTGTGTTTTGTGAGTAAGGATCTGGTGGAAAAGGGCGTACATGCCGGGAAAATCGTGGGAGAAGCAGCGCGCATCACCGGAGGCGGAGGCGGGGGCAGGCCGGACATGGCCCAGGCCGGGGGCCGGGAGCCGGATAAAATAGATGCCGCCTTGAGTGCTGCCCGGGCGCTAGTGGAAAATTCTCTGGGGTAAGTAAAAGGATTATCTATTTCCCAAGCCGAAAGAGTACCTGGGGAGGGATTTAAAATATGGCACACGGACCTAAAAATACGGTAAGTTTCAGTCTGGCCAAAGACGGCGAGGAAAGGGTCAAATCGATCCTGCAGTCAGTTCACCTGGCCCTGGAAGAAAAGGGATATAACCCGATAAACCAGCTGGTAGGGTATATGATTTCCGGTGACCCGGCCTATATTACCAGCCATAACGAAGCCCGCAGCCTTATCTGCAAAGTGGACCGTGATGAGATCATGGAGGTTTTAATCAGGGACTACCTGGGCAAGTGATTAAGAAACGGTACTGCAGGCAGCCGGGATGCGTCAGGGTTATGCAGGGTGAATTATGAGAATAATGGGATTAGATGTCGGAGACAAGCGCATCGGGGTGGCTCTGAGCGATCCTTTAGGTTGGACAGCTCAGCCTCATTCGGTATTGCTGCGAAATGATCCGGCCCGGGATTTTGCTCACCTGGCCCGGCTTTGTGCTGAAAATCAAATTGAAAAGATCGTAGTCGGTTTGCCTCTTAACATGAACGGTACTATCGGGCCTCGTGCGGAACTGGTGCAGGGCTTTGCAGCACAATTATCGTCTTTTACCGGAATCGAAGTTGAATTCTGGGATGAAAGACTGTCTACCAAAAGCGCTGAACGCACCCTCCTGGCAGCAGATGTTTCGCGCCGCAAGCGCAGGCAGGTTATCGATAAACTGGCTGCGGTTCACATATTGCAAGGTTATCTGGACCGCCACAGCCGTTAAGAGTTTGTTTGACGAAAAGAGCAATAAACTATAGAATGTCAATAGTTTGTAGAAAGAGGTGACTCTAATGCACGATGGAGACCTTTTAGATGATGATTATCCAGTACTCGTTCTGGTTGATGATGAAGGTATAGAACATCAATTTGAGCTATTAGCTGAACTGGAAATCGAGGAGGCCTTTTACCGCGTCCTTATACCCCTGGAAGAGGAAGATGAAGAGGAATGTGAAGTGGTCATACTCAAAGTGGTCTACGATGAAGAAGGCAACGAATTCCTGAGCGACATCGAAGATGAAGAAGAATGGGAAATGGTGGCAGATGCCTGGCAGGAATTGGTAGACAGCGAGGGCATCTAATTTTAAGTCTTCAAAAGAAGCCTCCGGGCTTCTTTTTTGTGTCTCTGATTAGATAGCATACTGCTTCGTAAATGTAATATAATCGTAATAGTTAGGACTAATCTAGGCTTTGGGGGAAGAGTTTTGTCTGCTATACAATTCGATACAAGATTAAAGAAGGCTGTATTTTGGGTAATTATCCTTATTTTGGGCATAATGTCGGCAGCAGGTCTTTTTTATTGGCAGGCATATGCCAGTAAACAGAGTTTTCTTCCCGGGGTCACGATAGCCAATGCTGCGGTTGCAGGCTGCGATAGCAGCCAGGCTATAACTACTCTGGAAAAGCGAGTGAACCGGGCCTATAAGCAACCGGTGGTTTTCACCAGCGGAACCTATCGTTATGAAACAACCCTGGGGGCCTTGACTTTCCCGGTGGAGGCAGCCAGGGTCGTCAATGAGGTCTACTCCCAGGAGGCCAAGCGGAACTGGATCTCTAAAGCCACCAGTATGGTTGGCAGCAAAGCCGTTCAGTATTCAGTGCCGGTCGAATACCGGGCTGATGTGGTGCAGCAGTTGCTTAAAGAGTGGCAGGGGACTTTGGGAACCCCGGCCGAGGATGCCTACCTGGAGGTGGACAAGAGCAGGGGCCTGGTGGTAGTACCCGAAAAGATAGGGAAAGAAATAGACCATGATGCCACCTGGTCGCAAATGCCGGAAGAATGGGATGAGTTTTCTGCATTGGAAATACCGCTCAAAATGAAGGAAAATTATCCGGCGGTTATTGCCAAGGACCTTGAAGGGATGGGGGAATTGTCCTCATCTACCACCTGGTATAAAGTGGCTGAGGTAGACCGCACCCATAATCTGACCAAAGCCGCCAACATTATAAACGGGGTGATGATCAAGCCCGGGCAGGTCTTTTCATTTAACCAGACCGTGGGACCGCGTACTGGTGTTACCGGATACCGGGATGCCCTGGTTATTGTGGGGGACAGATTCGAGCCCGGCACCGGGGGCGGTATATGCCAGGTATCTTCAACGCTTTACAATGCCACTCTCCTGGCGGGATTGGAAATAGTGGAACGCTACAACCACGGCCTCCTGGTGGCCTACATCCCTCCCGGACTGGATGCGACTGTGGCTTACGGGCTGCAGGACTACCGCTTCAGAAACAACACCGACAGTCCGGTTTACATAAGAGCCGTGGCCGGAGGAGGGAAGCTGACCATCACCCTGTACGGCAACCTGGCTTTCAAGAAAAATGTGAAATTGAGCTATGTTATTGACCAGGTCATTCCTTTTCAAGAGATACGAGAACTAAAACCCGATATGGAACCCGGAACAGAAAAGTTGGATCATAACGGAACACCCGGATATGTGGTGCGCTCTTTCCGCAGTTATCTTGGCGCCGGCGGAGAAACCACCAGCACCGAGCAGCTGGCCCGGGATCGTTATAAACCTTTAAATAAATTGGTTTTTGTGGGGCCGGAAGCGCCGCCTGAAAAGCCTTCTGACCGGGATAAGCCGGATGATCCGGATGATCCCGGCAGCGATCCCGACAAACCTGACCCGTCTGAGACCCCGGTAGATACCGAGCCGGAAAATGTGGATCCGGGGGCTGAAGGATATACCGATTAAGAAATATGAAAATGGATGGTTGAAATGAGTGAAATCAAGGTTATGCGCAAGAAAAACACCATGTTAATGCTGGCCGCCCTATTGATACTGCTAAGCCTGGGCCTTTGGGGAGGGCAACTCCTTTCCCGGCAGTATCAGCCGGTAGATCCCGGTGATCTTAATTGGATAGATCTTAATATCCCCCCGGCCAGCAACGCGGCCGGGATTGCCGCGTTATTGAAATCACAGGATTTGATCCGCAATGAGGACTTCTTTCTGGCCTATTGCCGTCAGCAGGGTTTGGACAACCAGCTCAAGGCGGGCCATTACCGTTTTTCCAGGAGTCAAGGATTGGCTGAAATTGCCTCGGCCATTGCCGAGGGAAGGGTAGTCAAGCTGTCTTTAACCATACCGGAAGGCTATACCGTTGACCAGATAGGCGAACTGCTGGTCGGCAGGGGTATATGCAGCCCTGAGGAATGGAAGCAAGTGGCCGGCGACGACTATGATTTTTCCTTTCTCAAAGCACAGCGTTCCTCTGCGGTTAAGCATCCTTTAGAGGGTTTCCTTTTCCCTGACACCTATACTATTGAAGAATCCACCTCCGCCAAGGAAATTGTAAAAATAATGCTGACCCGCTTTGAAACCGTATGGAACGACCAATTCGCCGGGCTGGCACAGGCGCAGAATCGCAATATGATGGAAGTGGTCACCACTGCTTCCTTGATTGAGGAAGAAGCCGGGATAGCAAGCGAGAGGGCCCAGATCGCCGGGGTCATAAAGAACCGGCTGGATATGGACATGCTCCTGCAGATAGACGCCACTGTACTGTATTGTCTGGGTACCAATAAACCTGTAGTTACATATGCTGACTTACAGGTGAACTCGCCCTATAATACCTACCTATACCCCGGTTTGCCGCCTGGACCGATCGCCTGCCCGGGTCAGGCCTCTATCCAAGCTGCCCTGGCACCGGAGAACCACCACTATTTGTATTATGTTGCCCGAGGAGACGGCAGCCATGAATTTACCGCCACCTTTGGCGAACACCTGGCAGCTCAGCGCCGCTATGCAAACTAAACCTGCCTTTTCAAGTCAATCACAGCTTTGCGAAGACCTGAGCCATCTTCGGCCGGAGCTTTTAATGCCGGCCGGCGACCTGGAAAAATTGGAGACCGCCTTGCTTTTTGGCGGGGATGCGGTATATGTCGGCGGCCAGGAATATAGTCTGCGGGCTTATGCCGGCAACTTTGACCTGGCAGCTCTCGGCCAGGGCGTAAAATTTGCCCGGAGTATGGGCAAAAAGGTTTATGTGGCAGTGAACATCCTGGCGCATAACCGCCACCTCAAAGAATTGCCTCATTATCTGGAGAAGCTTGCCGAGCTTAATGTAGACGGCTTGATTGTGTCGGATCCGGGAGTCATCAAACTGGCCCGGCGCTGCGCACCCCGGATTCCTATTACGGTCAGTACCCAGGCCAATGTGAGCAATTACGAAAGCGCTGCGGTGTTCAAGGATATGGGCGCCGCCAGGATTGTACTGGCCCGGGAATTGTCGCTGGATGAGATATCTGCTATCAAGGCCCGGGTAGGGATGGAAATCGAAGTCTTTATCCACGGGGCCATGTGCGTATCTTATTCAGGACGCTGCCTGTTGTCATATTATATGACCGGGCGCAGCGCCAATCAAGGCGCTTGCGCTCATCCCTGCCGTTACCGCTATGCCCTGCAGGAAGAGAAGCGCCCCGGGCAATACTACCCTATTGAAGAAGATCAGCATGGCACCTACATTCTCAACTCCAGGGACCTGTGCCTGTTGGATTATATCCCGCAACTGATCGAGGCCGGGGTTGATGCCTTTAAAGTGGAGGGGCGCATGAAAAGCCCCCTCTATACCGCCGTGACGGCTCGAGTTTATAGACAGGCTATCGATAAATGGCTGCAAAGCCGTTCCCCTTATTCGCCCCCGGATCTGGAAGCCTGGCGCCTTGAACTGCGGGGCATAGCCACCCGGCCTTATACCACCGGTTTTATTTGCGGTTCTGCAGATGAGCTACAAGACACCGCCAAAACGCCTCGGGACGATTATCATTTCGAGTTCTGCGGGATGGTAAAGGGCCGCGATCAGGAGAGGGGCAGAATCGAGGTTGAACAGAGGGCTAATTTTGGCCGGGGTGAAGACCTGGAGATCATGATTCCGCCGCAAGATATCAGACCATTAACCCTCACAGAGCTTTATGACAGTGACGGAATGCCTTTGGACCGCGCCCGCCATGCCCGGCAGCGGGTTTGGATACCCTCATCGGAGCCCGTTCTGCCAAATTCAATATTGCGCCGGGTGTTAAGGAGGGCAGGCCGTGCAGAATGATTGCGGCAATATTTGGCTGACGGTAAATCCCGCAGATATCGATTTGTTAAACAAAATAATCGAGGGTTACGAGCACCTGGGGGTCTTATCCACTATAGACCGCCATAACGGCCTGGTGGTAGTGCGGGGAACCGCGGACACCCGCCGGGATTTAATGCATATCTTGACTAATTTGCCTTTCGAGATTTCCATCAAAAACGGACCCGCTGTATAAGCCTGATATGATGAGACCATGCTACATTTAAAGGCAGAAAAAGGGGGCTTGGCAGTGCGCCGACGTATTGCCCTGGTGGCTTTCATGATGCTGTTTATTTTTGTTTTTCTGGCCGGCAAGCTGTCCTGGGATCAGGTGATAAACGGCCGTAAGCTGGCCCGCGCCGCAGTGCAGATGAGAAGTCAGACCATTGAGCTGAAAGAGTACCCGCGGGGCGTTATTCTGGATCGCAATGGCATCCCTCTCACCGATAGCACCAAAGATTATGCCCTCTATGCTATGCCGGGGGTGATAAACACTCACTATGCTGGAGACGGCAACCTTCAGGCGGCCTTTAACCGGGTTGAATCCCTTCTGGCTCCCTATCTGAATGAAGACACCGAACAAGAAATCAAACAGAACCTGAGCCAGGTGAGAGATCAGGACCGGTCACTGATCAGAATAGCTTCCCGCCTCGGCGATGAGGAGGTGGAGGCCTTGCTTGATCTGGACATACAGGGGGTGATCGTAGCTCCTATGATAAAAAGGTACCGGGATGACGGTTTTATGGCCCACCTGCTGGGGTATGTCGGCCCGACAGGAAACAGCGGGCAATCAGGCATCGAAAAAAGCTATGATCACATCCTGGCCAATTCCACTGCCGAGCTGGAATTAGTTTCAACGGTGGATGCCCGCAATACGGTTATAAAAGGGTTGATGTTTAAACTGCGTCAGGAACAGGAAAACTCCCGGGGCACGGTGGCTTTGACCATTGACAAGCGCATTCAGGAACTGGCTGAAACAGCCATGAACCGGCACGTGGACCGCGGGGCGGTGGTGGTGATGGACATCGAAACCCGCCAGGTTTTAGCCATGGCCAGCAGGCCCGGTTTCAATCCCTACGATGATATCAGCCTGATAATAGCCAGCGACCCTTATAGCACCCTTACCAACCGGGCCTTAAGCAGGTATCACCCCGGCTCCATCTTTAAAATACTGGTAGCCGCAGCAGCTTTAGAAGAAGGAGCCGTCACCGTTGACGATTATTTTGAATGCGATGGGGCCTACGATTTTAATTCTCAGGTGTCCATTTCCTGTCTGAAAAAAGAAGGTCATGGCCGGATTGATCTGACCACTGCATTTACGCGTTCCTGTAATCCCAGTTTTATAGCGGTCGGGGAAGCTTTGGGCAGAAACAATTTAATGAAATATGTGGAGCGGTTCCACCTCACTGATGAAACCCTTCAAGGTTATGTGGCTGACACTGATTACAGCTATGTGAATATTGAAGCCGGACCTGCCGCACTGGGGAATGCTTGTGTGGGGCAAAAAGGGGTGATGCTCACTCCATTGCAATTGACCTCCATGATTGCGACGATCGCCGATGAGGGTTTCTGGAAAGCGCCTTCCCTGGTGCGCTACAGCGTAGATCAGTATGGCAGCACAGAAGTCTGGCCTGATCAATCCAAGCAAAAAGTAATCAGCCTGGAAACTGCCGCCGTGATGCGGCAGATGATGGAAAAAGTGATTACAGAAGGGAGCGGCCAGAGCGCCGCCATGCAGGAAGTGCCAATTGCAGGGAAAACCGGTACCAGTCAGACCGGCACAATTGATAATAGTACCACCCCTCCCCGTGAAATACTCAACGCTTGGTTTGGCGGATACTTCCCCGCCGCTGAACCCCGCTTTGCTATCGTGGTTCTGGCTGAAGACGGTGAAAGCGGCAGCAAAGACGCTGCCCCGGTGTTCCGCGACATCGTACAGGGAATGATGAATTACTATTAAAAACCCGCTGCGTATCAGGACGGAATATGTAAATAAATTGCTTTGACCTTTATTGACTATTAATAAGGTGCATATTATAATAAAAGACAGATATTAGGAAAGCTGGTGACTGATTTAAGGCTGCTTCACCCAGCCGGATGAAAAATACCATATTTATATTTCAATATGAGTTTGGCTCATGATTTACTTGAGGAGGTGTATAGTAATGGCCAAAGCAGTTGGAATTGACCTGGGTACGACCAACTCCGTTGTCGCAGTGATTGAGGGGGGGAGCCCCACGGTTATAATAAATGCCGAAGGATCTAGAACAACACCTTCGGTAGTTGCTTTTAAAGAGGGAAAAGGCCGCCTGGTGGGACAGGTTGCCAAGCGCCAAGGAGCCTTGAATCCTGAAAAGACCTTTTACTCGGTAAAAAGATTTATCGGACGGCGTTTTAAAGAGGTTGAAGACGAGCGCAAGCTGGTGCCCTACCAGGTTAGCGCGGGGCCGGCTGATGCGGTTCGATTCAAGGTTGATGACAAATTCTATGCTGCGGAAGAGATTTCCGCAATGATATTGAGCAAGCTGGCGGAGGATGCTTCCAATTACTTGGGAGAAAAGGTGGTCGATGCGGTTATCACCGTACCGGCTTACTTTAACGACGCCCAGCGCCAGGCTACCAAAGACGCCGGAAAAATCGCGGGGTTAAATGTTTTGAGAATAATAAATGAACCGACCGCTGCCGCCCTGGCCTATGGTTTGGAAAAGAAGACTAATGAAACCATACTGGTCTTTGACCTGGGCGGCGGGACTTTTGACGTGTCCATCCTGGAGGTCGGGGACGGGGTTTTTGAAGTGAAATCCACTAATGGGGACACTCATCTGGGAGGAGACAATTTTGACAAGGCTATCGTGGATTGGCTGGCGGAGGAATTCAAAAAGGATTACGGCATCGACCTGAGGAAAGACAAACAGAGTCTGCAGCGCTTGACTGAAGCGGCGGAAAAGGCCAAAGTAGAACTTTCCAGCGTATTGGAGACCCAGGTTAGTCTGCCGTTTATTACCGCGGATGCCGATGGACCCAAACACCTGGATATAAAATTGACCCGGGCAAAATTTGAAGATCTGGTGCACGACCTGGTTGAAAGACTGCGCCAGCCCATTAAATCGGCTCTGGCAGATGCCAGGCTAAACGCCCCGGATATTGACGAGGTCATTCTGGTGGGCGGTTCTACCCGGGTGCCGGTGGTGCAAAAGCTGGTTGAAGAACTCACCGGAAAAAAGCCCAACATGAGCGTAAATCCCGACGAGGTTGTAGCGGTGGGAGCAGCCATTCAGGCCGGGGTATTGTCCGGTGAGGTCAAGGACGTGGTCTTACTGGATGTGACCCCCTTATCCCTGGGGGTGGAAACCATGGGCGGTATCATGACCCGCATCATTGAGCGCAATACCACCATTCCGGTGCGCCGCAGTGAAGTATTTTCCACTGCCGATGATAATCAGCCCGCGGTTGATATCCATGTCTTGCAGGGTGAGCGGGAAATGGCCCGTGACAATCGTTCTCTGGGACAATTCAAGCTGGAGGGGATTCCGCCTGCACCGCGGGGGATACCGCAGATTGAGGTTACCTTTGATATCGATGCCAACGGTATTCTCAAAGTTACCGCCAAAGATAAGACCAGCGGCAAGGAACAGCAGGTTACTATCAGCGGCTCCTCGAACCTGGATAAGGGCGAGATCGACAAGATGATCAAAGACGCCCAGAACTTTAACGCGGAAGACCGCAGACGGCGCGAAGAGGCGGAAAAGCGCAACCAGGCTGACGCTCTGGCTTATCAGGTA
Source organism: Syntrophomonas sp. UBA4922 (assembly GCA_002398825.1). Classification (GTDB taxonomy): domain Bacteria; phylum Bacillota; class Syntrophomonadia; order Syntrophomonadales; family Syntrophomonadaceae; genus DTU019. Next base: position 55,906 of record DHBS01000013.1, read on the forward strand.
GAGCGGCAGTTGAGCACCATGGCAGATCAATTGCCAACAGCTGATAAAGCCGGCATAGAGGAGAAATTGGAACAACTGAAAAAAGCCATTAAAGACGGCAGTTCCAGTGCGGCCCTGGACGATCTGATGAGCCAGCTGAACGAGGCGGCCCAGGCCATGGCGAATGCGGGGCATAAGGCATCAGAGCCCGGCGCCGCCGCTCAGACGGACGGCGACGATGTTATTGATGCCGAATATGAAGAAAATAAATCATCCCGTTAATGGAGGCAGTAGATTATGTCAGTGCAATATCAGGATTATTACCAGGTTCTGGGGGTGGAGCGCAACGCTGATCCCAAACAGATTAAGGCGGCCTACCGCAAACTAGCGCGGAAATGGCATCCTGATCTGCACACCGGGAAAAAGAAAGACGAAGCGGAAGAGAAATTCAAGCAGATCAATGAAGCCTACGAAGTACTGAGCGACCCCGATAAAAGGGCTAAATATGACCGTCTGGGGAGCAACTGGCGGGCGGGGGATCAATTCACCCCCCCGCCCGGCAGTGACGGTTTCTATACCTACACCAGCACTGATTTCGATCCGTCAGACCTGGGAGGCTTCAGCAGCTTCTTTGATGTTTTGTTCGGTGGAAGACAACGCGGCCGGCAGTCCCAGACCGATTTCGGCTCTTATTATTATGATCGGCCCCGGCGAGGTGAAGATGTGGAAAGCCAAGTCGATATCACTCTGGAAGAAGCCTTGCATGGCGGCGCCAGATCCTTCGCCATCAGCAGCGCTTCCACCTGCCCGGAGTGCCACGGCCAGGGGTTTAAGGATCAAGGCTTCTGCCAGCGCTGCGGCGGCACCGGTTCGATACCCGAGCGGAAGACCCTGCAGGTCAACATCCCTGCCGGTGTATATCAGGGCAGCCGCATCCGCCTGAAAGGACAGGGGGGAGAGGGGTTTAACGGCGGTCCGCGCGGCGACCTGCACCTGAAGGTCAATATCCTGCCCCACCCCCTGTTTAAACTACAGGAAAGTGACATTGAATCAGAGTTGACCGTCACCCCCGAGCAGGCTGTTCTGGGGGATAAAATGCCGGTTCCCACCCTGGAGGGCAGCATCACTATGACGGTTCCGCCGGGGAGCCATAACGGGCAGCGCATGCGCATCAAGGGCAAGGGACTGCCCAGGAAAGACGGGACCCGCGGAGACCAGTACGTCAGAATAAAAATCGATATACCGCGTAATTTGAGTGAAGCGGAACGCGATCTGTACAGGCAGCTACAGGAGATTCGAAAAAGGTAGGAGAGTACTTATGAGCATCTACAGAGTATACTTCCATGATGAAGGGGAGCCGATGCCATTATCGCAAATCGATATCCATCCAGAATTCCTGCAGTTGCTGGCGGAGCTTGGAATTATCGAAATTAGGAATCACCGCATCGACAGCTGCTGCTTGACACGGATTTCAAAAATTATGCGCATCAGGCAGAGGCTGGGGGTAAATATAAACGCAGCCGCTATAATCGTGGAATTATTGGAGCGAATCGAATCCCTGGAGGACGAAATCGAACACTTGAAGAAATGAGGTGATTAGATGAATATAGAACGTCTTACCCAAAAGTCGCGGCAAGCCCTGTCCGAAGCGCATCAGCTGGCAGCCGAGAAACACCATCAGGAAGTAAACAGCAAGCACCTTTTAAAGGCCTTGATAACTCAGGAAGAGGGCATCGTGCCGCGATTGCTGGAACAAGCCGGCATAAACCTCAATGCTTTTGACCAGCAGTTGAATCGGCTATTGGAAAAAATTCCGGCCGTTTACGGATATGAGGGCTCGGTGTATATGAGCGGCTCCCTGGCCCGGGTACTGAATCAGGCCGAAAAAGAAGCCCAGCTCTTAAAAGATGACTATGTCAGTGTGGAGCACATCCTCCTGGGATTAATTACTGAAAGCGAAAACGATCTTAAAAATCTATTGCAAACCGTAGGCTTGAACCGTGACCAGATTTTCAATGCCCTGCGCGCGGTGCGCGGTTCGCAGCGAGTGACCAGTGAGAATCCCGAGGAGAGCTATGAAGCCCTGAGCCGCTATGGCAGAGACCTGACCCGCCTGGCCAGGGAAGGCAAATTGGATCCGGTGATCGGCCGGGATGAGGAGATACGCCGGGTGATAGAAATTATCTCCCGCCGCACGAAAAACAACCCTATTCTGATTGGCGAGCCCGGGGTAGGGAAAACCGCCATCGTAGAAGGACTGGCCAGGCGAATCGTGGCCGGAGACGTGCCTGAGGGCCTGAAAGGCAAACAGATCATATCTCTGGATATGGGCGCTTTGGTAGCCGGGGCCAAATACCGGGGAGAGTTTGAAGAGCGGCTCAAAGCGGTTCTGAAAGAGGTGCAGGATTCCAGCGGCACAGTAGTCTTGTTCATTGACGAACTGCATACGGTGATCGGAGCCGGGGCTGCTGAAGGGGCCATGGATGCCAGCAATCTGTTAAAACCCATGTTGGCCCGCGGGGAACTGCGCGCCATCGGGGCCACCACTTTGGACGAGTACCGCAAACACATTGAAAAAGACGCCGCCCTGGAACGGCGTTTTCAGCCGGTATTTGTCAATCCCCCTTCAGTGGAGGATACCATCTCCATATTGAGGGGTTTGAAAGAACGCTACGAAGTACACCACGGGGTGCGCATACAGGACGCCGCCCTGGTAGCGGCTGCGGTTCTGTCCGACCGTTATATTTCGGACCGCTTCCTCCCCGACAAGGCCATAGATTTGATGGATGAATCGGCTGCCCGCCTGCGTACCGAAATAGACAGCATGCCGGCCGAGCTTGATGACATCACCCGCCGCATCATGCAGCTGGAAATAGAAGCGGCGGTGCTGGAAAAGGAAAAAGATCCAGCCTCCAGGGAGAGACTGAACAACATCCTCAAACAACTGCAGGATCTGCGCAGTGAAGCTGATGTGATGAAAAGCCAATGGCAGAATGAAAAGGAAGCTATTTCGCGGCTGCGGCAGATCAAGCGCGACATAGAGGAATGCCGCACCGAAATAGAAAAAGCCGAGCGGGAGTATGATTTGAACCGCATAGCGGAGCTGAAATACGGCCGCCTCAACCAGCTGGAAAGACAGCTTCAGGATGAGGAATCCCGTTTGGCAGATAATCAGATGCACCGCCTGCTTAAAGAGGAAGTCGACGAAGAAGATATCGCCCGGGTGGTGAGCCGCTGGACCGGCATACAGGTGAGCCGCTTGATGGAAGGCGAACGCGAAAAGCTGATGCATTTGGACGATATTCTGCATGACCGGGTGGTAGGCCAGAATGAGGCCGTGGAGGCGGTGGCCGATGCAGTTCTGCGCTCCCGCAGCGGGTTGAAAGATCCCAATCGTCCGGTAGGCAGTTTCATCTTCTTAGGACCCACCGGGGTGGGCAAAACCGAATTAAGCAAAGCTCTGGCTGAAGCCCTTTTTGACGATGAGCGCAACATGGTGAGGCTGGATATGTCGGAATATATGGAAAAACACAGCGTAGCCCGGCTCATCGGCGCTCCGCCCGGATACGTGGGCTATGAAGAAGGGGGGCAGCTCACCGAGTCGGTAAGGCGCAAACCTTATTCGGTGCTGTTGTTCGATGAGATCGAAAAGGCTCATCATGATGTGTTCAACATCCTCCTGCAGATTCTGGATGACGGCCGCTTGACCGATGGCAAAGGGCGTTCGGTCGATTTTCGCAATACTATCATCATCATGACCTCTAACATCGGCAGCCAGGAGATATTAAGCTTCTCTCAGAGCGGAGGCAAATATGAAGAAATGCGCAGCAGAGTACTGGATTTGCTTAAGATGCATTTCCGGCCGGAGTTCTTAAACCGGGTGGATGAAGTCATAGTATTCCACGCCCTGGAAGAAGCACAGATCGAACAGATCGCCGGTATGCTGCTCAAGAAGCTGGCTTTGCGTTTCCGCGAAAATATGCAGAGTATTCTAAGCTGGGATAAATCAGCCCTCAAATATCTGGGCCAGAGGGGTTATGACCCCTACTACGGGGCCAGGCCTTTAAAGAGGCTGATTCAGCAGGAGGTTGAAACCGCACTGTCCCGGCAGATCATCGGCGGAGCCATTGCTCCGGGGGACAATGTGATCATCAGCGCTGCTCAGGATGCAATTTCGCTCAATATCGAGAAAGCCGCCCGATAAGGCAAACAAGGGGAGACGGTCCCCTTGTTTGCCCCCCCAACAAAAAAAAGAACGTTCCTTTACCGGAACGTTCTTTTACTGTGTCGGGCGTGTATGACTTTTATGCGCTGCGCATCGCCAGCCATTCGCTCATAGCCGGATACACAGATTTTTTCGCTATGCTGCCAAATACCAGACCCCCGTGTCCTACCGGAAATTCACAGTAGTCCTTATCCGCTGAGGAGGTCAGATGCAGCGCTGCCTTTGCCTGGGAAGGCAGAACAATATGATCGTTGCTTCCCGATAAAGCCAGCAGGTTGGCCTCAATACGATGGAGGTCTATCAAATGGCCCCTCAAAACAAACTGTTTATTGGCCAGCTTATTGCCCTGGTACATGTCTTTAATCCACTGGCGATATGCTTCACCGGGCAAGTTGGTGTTGTCATTCATCCATTTGTTCAACACCCGCCAGCTGTGAACCGACATCCCTTCATCAATCATCTTCCATAGGCGGCTATAGGTAGCTACATAATTGTTTACCGGATTTAACATTTTCAGGCCGGCATCCACAAAATGCCGGGGTATCAATTCGAAAGCATCCACAATTTTATCCACATCATAGGACTCAGGCCGCAACCACAGAGAAGACAGGCCGGCATCATGAAAGTCAAGGGGCGCGGCCATAAGCACCAGGTTTTTAACGGTTGGTTGCTGAAAAAGTGATGCATACATAGCCGCCATGGTCCCGCCCATACAATAACCGACCAAACTGATTTGCCGGCAAGCGGAAAACTGGCAGACCTTACGCACGGCATGGGCTATATAATCGAAAATCAGATCGGCAAAACTAAGATGGCGGTCTTCCCAGCCAAAATCGCCCCAGTCCAGCAGATATACGTCGTGCCCTTCAGCCACCAGGTGTTCGATCAGGCTCATCCCCGGGGTCAGGTCCAGGATGTAGGCTTTGTTTATTAAAGCGTATATAAAAAGAATGGGAGTTTGATACTTTTCCCCGGTATTGGAAATATACCGGTATAGCTTCGCTTTGTTTTTTCTCCACACCGTTTCTTTGGGAGTCATACCGGTTTGGGGGTAGGGGTCAAAAACCAGTATTTCCGCCCATTTTTTGGAATTATCCAGGAACCGGTCATAGCTTTCCTGTAATTTCTCACCCAGCACGGCGGCTGAGCTGTTCGTACAGCCTGTTTTTTTCATAGTCATCCAACTCCTTGTCCATGATATCCATGGTTTCCAACACGTGCTGGCGGGGAGGAATGACGACCGCTTCCCCGTCAAGCAAAATATGACCGTGCTGATTGTAGCAAGTGGTGCGCAGTCTGACTCTGCCACGCGGCATGATTTCTATGACTTCGGTTTCTGCTTTGATGGTGTCGTTAAAATAACAGGGCTTTAAAAAGCGCAGGGTTTGGCTTTCGTATATAGTCCCGGCTCCGGGCATACTGTTGCCGACTACATTGGATATAAGACCTACCAGCAGCATGCCGTGAACGATCCGGGTTTTGAAATGTCCGACCCGGGCCCGGATCTCATTGACATGCAGCCAGCTGAAATCACCGGTAACTCCCGCATAAAGGTATACATCCGTCTCGGTGATGGTTTTTTCCACAAAATCTCTGTCGCCCACTTTTAATTCACTGTAGGTCTTCTCGATCATGATACTCCTCCTGGTTTTAGCCAGTCGTTTCATTCCTGGCTTTGTTTTTCTTTTTAAGCGAATCGGTCTTCTTGGGGGCTGAGATTTCCAGCACCGGTTCCTCAGCTGGAAGGTTCAATATGGCGCCTATCGTGTCTAATTTCTCTTTGACTAGGTCGATCTGTTCCCAGCTCCGCTGCTGGAAATCCGCCATCCTGACAAGATTATCCGTAATGGAATGGAGATGAGTGTGGATCTGAAAGTCAATCTGATCGATTTTATCTTCCAGCGCGATGATCAATTCAGCAACCCCGGCCAGGTCTTTCTTAGAGGGTATAACGCTTGTCTCCAGAAGCTTTTCCAGGTTTTGCTTCCCGGCCTGGTAGCTGCCCAGGTATTGTTCTCTCATGGAATGGGCCATTTCGTTAAACGTTTTGGTCGACAAATACTCTTTAACGGCATTGCTCCAGGCTTCCTCGTTTTGAAAATAAACTTTTTTCCAGAGTTCTATGAAATCCGGATAACACTTTTCTTCCTGAGGCTTTGTTTCGGTGTTCTGTTTTTCAGCGGTCATAAAGGCGATTCATCCTTTCCCAATCCGTATGCTAAAGGGTGATGACTCCCACCAGAATTTCGCAATTTTACAGACTGTCAACTTTTTTACTTAATTCCTCAACCCGTTTGAACAGATCCGTCATGCAGGTAAAGCCGGGAATTTGAAAACTGGATGCGGATTCCTTCATGACTTCGCCATACTGCTGCTGCTGCGTTTTTGCCTGCATGGCAAGATTTTCGACAAATTTTACGGCTTCCTCGCGGGCTACTTTTTTCTGTTCCATATATTTTTGCACCATCTTATCCATCTGTTCCTGGGACCAGGTAATGCTTCCTAAAACCAAAAGCCAGGTATCCCAAAAACTCTCAATGGATTTTTCCGCCATCTCGAAACTTCTGTTCATCGTTTCTTCATAAGACATTATGTTGTTCTCTCCTTTCAAATGTTTCAATCGTTTTGCATGACCACATCATTTTTTCTTGACTTCCGGCTATGCTCATCAGACTATTAAAAGGAACCGCCTTAGGTTCACTTTACCATGGCAATATTAAATTGCTATGCTGTGATTGTAAATTTTGGGAAAATCTTGTGTATAAAATTGGTTTGGTTTTTTACGTTACTGATTTGCAGTTTAAGCTGTACTGTGATTGATTGGATTTCAGCCGATGCTCCGGCATGGGCGGTGGCATGAATTGCAAACCAGTTTCCGCCTGGCAAAAGAGTTTGCCGAGTTGTCTGAACGCCCCTTGCCGCCGGCGGAAGCATTCTCGGAGATCGCCTTTTCAGATTGCTTGAGTGGACGAGGATCCCATATGACCTGCAGGCAGCGACTTCATTCTTCTGGCAATCAAAATTTTGCCCAAGATACGTTAAAGGCTCAAATTTCAGTTTTATCCGAAATTTGAGCCTTCTTCCTGCGCAGAACTTCCGATTGACCCCTTCAGAACCGTCCCTGTGTTTCCCTGCTTAAGAAGTGGAAAACCCCTGTTGTTCATACCAGTCGGACTTAAGGTAATCGTATATCTTTTCCAACTTTTCCAGGTGGTCGCGCTCCCATTTGGCCAGGTACCGGCACAACTCCTTAACCGCCTTATTGTCAGCCTGCTCTGCAGCCTGGTTATAGTAATCTATTGATGCCTTTTCCATTAATACCCCGGTGCTGATCACTGAGATTTCCAGATCGCTCTTGACCTGGCCCAGCTTCATGAGGTCAAAAATGCCCGTAGAAGGTATAAGATCCATGTCAAGATCATCAGGCAACGGCTCCTTGCCTGCCGCCAGGTCAGCGTAAAGTTTGCGCATAGTCTCCTGATGTCTCACCTCTTCATCGGCCAGATGAATCAACAAGGTGCGGATTTCGCCTTCGCTCAGATGCTCAGCCGCCAGGCGGTAGAAGGTCTCGCCTTCAACCTCGTTCAATATCGCCACCTTCAACAATTCCAATTCCTTTATGGTCATCTCATATCACCTCCATACCATCTTGCCAATCATTATACCCGAGTTGGTTATTTCATGTCCAAAAAGCGCCGTTCATGCCTGTGTACATTTTATCCGGCAGTTGTTTCCTGGATTACTGAGCACTCATAACGAGGATTCTTTGGATAGCTGGTTAAATCATGCATTGAGTGATTATGACATTATAAAAATCGTCATATTAAAAATCCGTAACGAGTCAAATCTTTAGTGTTTATGGGGTTTGTGGTATTCTCGTTGCGAAATTCCAGGAACCAGGGTGTTTAGCTAAGATAAGACATAAAAATAACAGTGTATTGAAATTAAAGGAAATATATGGTACCCTAACATTAAGCGGTTTATGATTGAAGGAGAGGCTGTAGCCCAGAAAAATCCTCGCTATTACAACATTTGATATTGAATTGAATTGCTGGATGGCAACGGGCATGATCCGGGGAGCGGGGTGTCAATCAGACCTTTTTACGACATCTTATCAGTGTATTTTTGAAAAACAAAATAGAAGAAACTCTTATCAGAGAGGAAACGATGAACCCGGGGTTTGGTTTGGACGCTTTGCCCCGAGGTGAGTGAGTAGCGTAACCGGCCGAATGGCCGGTTTTGGCGTCTTTATGGAAGCTTTTTTGAGGGGAAACGGTTGTCTCCGGATAACGCGATTCCTGTCACCGGTTAGCAGCATCCTGTAATATTTTTTGCTTAAGCAGCATGGGGTCAACTGCTTTCTCCTGATCGAGATATTATGGACATCCCCGCCGAATGGGCTTCAAACGGCCGTAAAGTTTGGATTATGCATCAGAAAGCGGGACAGCTATCCCAAGTCGCGGGTTCATCTGGTGCAGCAGCATAAGGGATGAGGTGTTAATACATATGCAATATCCCTGGAAAAACAAATGTAGATTTATCTCTGCCGTTGTGTATTGGTTGACAGATAAGTCCGGGAATATTAATGAAGCGGTTAACATACAGCGCTCCCTCCGGATCAGCCGGGGCCTGATTTTTATGCTGACCTCAGCTTTTTATCTGGCGGGGCCTCCATTTTCGCCGGTCATGATCAAACTTGGAGTGGTTTTGGCCGTTTTTCTTGCCACCATTCTGGCGCAAAATCTTTTTGACAGCTGGAATATCATGGGACTTTACAAGATTACGCCTTCTGCCGAAGATTTCCCGGTCCGCCGCCCAAATGGGCAGTATATGCCGGTGCTGAAGCTGATCGTGCTGGAAACTACCGGAGCCCTTATGCTGATGCTGCCCACCGGCGGGTTGGATAGTCCTTTTGTGTGGTATGCATTCAATCCCATTGTGACCGCAACAGTATTTCTGCCCGCTTTATATTGCTGGGGTACTCTGCTGTTGTTTCTGAGTGCGGCCATCGGCATCAGCATGGTTTATCCAGGCTTCAGCGGTTCACTGATACTTTTCCTGTACATTCATATGAGCACCCTGCTGGTATTTTTACTGGCCACTTCTCTTTACCAACTGGCAACTTCCCTGCATAAGCGCCTGGGACAGGCTTATGCTGAGCTTGCCCGAGCCCATGCGGCCACGGAAAAATCACTGGAACATACCTCTGCTCTTTACCATGCTTTGGAAGCCTTTTCCACCCGGGAGGACCGGATCCAGCTGGTGAATGTCCTGGCGGTTTACGCCAACAAGCTCTGTGAAGCGCCAGCCGCTTGCTTCCTGCCGGCGGGGCTTGACGAGGGCGGGCCGGCAGGAAGCCGAACTCTCTTATGCAGCGCCGATCAGACCGGCTGTCATGAAGGGATGGATTGGGAAGCGGAAATGAACCGGCTATGGAATAAACTAAAGGCGGATCAAGGTCCGATCGAGCAATTCCTTGAGCAGGAAACCGGCCAATTGACAGCGGTGCCGATTGTTTCCAATGGTGAATGCTTCGGCCTCCTGGCCTGCTGGCAGTCTGCGGAAGGCAGCCAGCAAGAAAAAAAGCGTGCCCTTGTATTTTTGGCCAGAATCGCGGGGATCATTCTGGAGAGGCTGAAGACCGACAACTTATGGGAGCGTCTTCTGGTCAGTGAGGAGCAAAACCGTATTGCCAACGAAATCCATGACGGGGTCTCCCAATATCTTTTCAGCTTGGTTTGCGCTCTGGGCGCCATAGCCCATGAACCGGGGAATCTGCAGGATGAAAGCATCCAGGGGAAGCTGGCGCTGCTTCAAGATACCGCACTGCGGGCTTCCCGGGAATTGAGAGTCTCTATCTATCACTTGAGTCCCCATCAACGGGGTGAAAGCATTTTTGTCGACACCCTGGCGTCTTATCTGGATGATCTGGGCCGGCTGCATAACATTCAGGTTGACCTGCAGTGCGAGGGCAATGAGGAAGTATTGAGCCCGGCCTTACGCAAAGGACTGTACCGTATTGTCAGGGAAGCCAGCAACAATGCGGTCAGACACGGGAGATGCAGTTTATTGAAGGTGCATTTGCGGATGTTTCCCAAAAGCACTATTCTAGAAATCGCAGACAATGGCTGCGGTTGTCAGGAGCCGAACAATGGCGCATTCGCCGGTCAGACAGGACTGGGAAAGAGAAACATGCGCCAGTTGGCCGCCTGTTTTGACGGCGGCCTGGAAATCGAAAGCGAACCGGGCCGGGGTACGGTGGTCAGATGCACCATCCCCAAAAACAGCGGACAGCCATATGATCGAAAGGAGGCCACATATTGATGAGACTGGTGCTGATTGACGATCATCCCCTGGTATTGCAGGGATTTGAAGCAGTGATACGATTACAGGACGACATGGAGGTAGTGGGGACGGCCAGCTGCGGAGAAGCCGGCATTCATATAATTGAAGAACACCAGCCCGATATCTCTATCGTCGACCTCAGACTCCCGGGCGAATATGGACTGGATATAATAAAAAAGGCCCGTCAGGCAGCCCCCCAATGCCGTTTTATCGTTTTGACCTCTTTTAGCGATAAAGCCGATATTAAAAGAGCCATGGCGGAAAAGGTGGAAGGGTATATACTGAAAGAGGCCCTGCCTGAAGAAATTCTGAACGCCATCCGGCTGGTGGCCAGGAACAGGACCTATTTGGACCCGGTAATCATGCAAACCTTGCTCAGCCAGGATAAAAATGATCCCATCGAACAGCTCACCCCGCGGGAAATAGAAGTTCTGGAATACCTGGCCACGGGCATGACCAATCGTCAAATCGCAGCGAAGCTGTTTGTGACTGAATATACCATTAAAAAACATGTAGGCCAAATATTGGGGAAATTAGGACTGGCCGATCGAACCCAGGCCGCCCTGTATGCCTGTTCCCATGGTTTGGGCAAGCTTGCCGCCGCGTTTTCGTAACCTGCTGTCCTCCTTCATTTCCACTCACCAGCTTCGGGAAGCTCCCCGGGCTTATATCTGCAAACCTCTATAAGCGTTACAGAAGACCTGCCAGGCGGAGGCCATCCCCTTCTCTCCGCCGGCTTGCCCCGGGCTGTTCCCCCTATTCGCCAAATGCCATTCCTGAAAAGTATTTCAACCAACATTGTGGTTTGTTGCGGGCCGCCTCCGGCTCAGGTTGCCGGGTTGCAGGCGCCGGTATACCAAAGTATACCAACAAATTCCCGGATTGCCGGCATCAATTTTAGCCTGAGGAGTGTGGGGCGCAGCGCCGGAGCGGAGTAGTCTATCAATAGAGCTACCCCATGGTTTTACCTGACAACTGCGGGACTGGTATCAGCCCGCAAGACCTTGAGGAAAGGAAGTGAATAGAAATAAAAAGGTCGGGCAGACAAAAGCGAAACGATGGCATGTGGTATATTTTTATGATCGGGATAGCTCTGACGGCCGGATTCGGTTTAATCGGACCGGCAGTGGCGATGTACAGCGATACGGTCTTAATTCAGGAACGGGTCGCTACCGGGGAATTAACCGGCAAGATCGTTTTCACCGAAGTTGATGAGTCAGGGGAAATCGGCGCTTATGACGGGACCGACGGACACCTGATAAGCTTCGGCATCGAAGGGAGCGGCGGGGCCTATGGGTTCACACTGGAGAACCGGGGAACCATACCGGTGCGATTATCTCCAACCATTACAGCCGCTGGGGTTCTTGAGGTGGACTGCGATTTGCCTTCGAGCCTGGACCCCGGTGAAACCGCCGCAGGCTGGATAGCCCTGGATGCCGCCGCGGAAGCGGGCGATTATTCCTTTCAAGTGGATATCGAGTGCATTCAGTGGAACGCTGATAGCAATGACCCTGACTGGTGGCGGGACGCCCTGCGCATCGACGGCCTGGTGACCCTGGCGGAACCAAGTCCGGACCGGGGAGTTCCGGAAGAATCGCCCCAGGCTTCGGGGCAGGAGCCGTCAGACCGGCTTGCCCTGGAGCAGCCCGAAAATATTGGGGGAGAAACTGTTCCCACTTCTGAGTGATTCAAGCAGTTACGTGAATAAAAACAAATAACAGAGGAGGAAAAAACATGAAAAAGATTAAAGTGCTGGCTTTGATCATGGTCTTTGCTTTCGCCGCACTGGGCGGCGCCTATGCCATGTGGTCCGACTCCCTGGTGATCGCCGAATCGGTTAAAACCGGGACTCTCAATGTACAGTTCCTCGATGATAATTCTTTCTTCAATCCCGACCCGGGACCGAATTATACCGGCTACGATGGCAATGTATATGGTGTAGATGGTAAGGAGGGACTGGACGAGCTGGATAACGGCAACCCCAACGCGAACAAAAACATAGCTTTTATGGAAGCGGTTATCAGTGACCAACAGGGCGATGGAGCCGCATATGACAACACTGACGATTTGTTGACAATCACCTTGGAAAACGGCTATCCTGGATACCAGGAACGCATCTTCACCACCATAGCCAACACCGGCAGCGTGCCCGCCAAATTTGACATTGCCACCAATAATGTTTATGGTGTCGCTGAAGACTTGCTGGTTGAGATTTGGTTCGACGCCGATCCCACCAAATCAAAAGATAATGGGGAAGATTATATGATCTGGAGCAACACGGGAGATCAGCCCGAGTTGGCCCTGCAAGGCTATCAGATCGATCCCGGGGAGGAAATCCCGGTGGCTATCTACACCCGGGTCCGGCAAGCGGCAGCCCAGGATGCAACCTACGAGTTTTCCATCACACTTACCGCGCAGCAGTGGAACGAATATGGATTTGAATTACCGGATGAAATTTCAACCTTGAATAGAGTTGACCGCATAATTGACGGCCTGACTAATCCTGAGGAGCCCAAGTTTGCCGACTAGGCCTCTGGCGAATAAGCGATAGAGCCTGCAAAACAGGGAAGAAAACCGACCTTTCTTCCCTGTTTTCGTCTTCTCGGGCAAAAGGCCGGCAGGATATTGGGAATTTATGCCTAATGTATGATAGAGAGGCGGTCCCGATTCTGGGGCGGCCTGTGGAGGTGAACGGCGATTACCGCTTCGGGGATAAAATACTTACAGGCCAGGAATACGGTTTGGCATCCGCTGATAGCGTGCAGCGCCCTGCTGGCGGCACTTTTCCTGGACAACCTGGTCCTGGGGCCGAAAATCGGCGGCATGGCCGGCAATTACTGGCTGCCGGCTTTGATGTGGTCGCTGCTGATCCTTATGTTCCTGGGCTTGCCCCGGGTAAAAAGCGGGGGCAGGCTGCGCCAAGGCCGCCTCTTGCGCTGGTCGGCCCTGATCGCGGTCTTTATTGCCTTGTTGGCCACTGTCCTGCAGGGACTCATCGGGGGCTTCGGGAAAAGCCCTTATGACCACAGCCTGCTGGGGATGGCCATCAATATTTTATCCCTGGGCGCCGCTGTGACTGCGGTGGAGATCGGCCGCGCCTGGCTGCTGAACCGTTTTTTCCGGCGCCATCCTTGGGGAGGAATAACCGGGATCGCCCTGCTTTTCACTTTATTCCTGCTGCCGCTGAACAGGTTTTTCAGCCTGCACAATGCCAGGGCCTGGACGGAGTTTGCCGGGGGCACTGTCGTTCCGGAACTGTCCCGGAATTTTCTGGCCACCTACCTGGCTTTTTTGGGCGGGCCGGTCCCGGCGGTGATTTACCGGGGCGGTATTCTGGCCTTGGAAAGGCTCTCTCCCTTGCTGCCCAGCGGTGAGAATTGGGTCATGGCCGCTCTCATCGGCACCCTGACGCCCCTGGTCACTTTGATTTTTATACGACAGGTTTATGAAGAAGAGGCCGGAGAGGTCAAACCATCCCGCCGGGAGGGGAACTACCTGTCCTGGCTGGGAGCCGGCCTGGCCTCGATATTGATCATTTGGTTCTGCCTGGGGGTGTTCAGCTACACTCCCCGGGTGATCTTGAGCGGCAGCATGGCGCCGGTTATGAATGTCGGCGATGTGGCGATCATACATAAAATACCCGGAACCGAGGCCGAAATCGGTGATATCGTCATGTTCCCCTTCGGCAATATGAAAGTGACCCACCGGGTTATCGCGGTGCAGGAAGAAGATGGGGGAAGATATTTCATCACCAAGGGGGATGCCAGCGGGGAGCCCGATAGCGACCTTTTGGCGGAAAAGAACGTTCATGGCAAAGTGGTCATGGTCGTACCCAAACTGGGATATTTTACCCTTTGGCTGCGGGGGGCTCTATAGACGGCCGGAGGTGGCCGGTAATCATTGATTAATTAAAGAAGGGGCAGGTTTATGAGCAACAAGATAAGCTTCCGACCGAATCTACGCAAGGGAATCATAGCGACTTTAGTTTTGCTGTTGCTGGCTTCAACCGGTATGGCAGTCCGCTGGTTCCTGCCGCCGGCTCAAAGCAACCAGGAGGTCCCGGTTTATGCCGCCCGGCAGGCGGCCGCCATCGACTACCGGGTTTATTATACCCCCAACAATTATTTTGCAGTTGAGAGCGCCGGACCGGGTTTGGCTTACATTACCCCCCTGACTGATTATATAAACAGCAGCTTCACTTATCAATTCGCCGGCGAAAGCCAGGCGGAGATAAGCGGGGAATATAAAGTGAAAGCGGTTCTGACCGGGTATCTGACCCGGGAGAAAACCGGCAGCGGCGGAGAGAAGAGAGAACTGGTCAAGCTTTATGAGAAGGAAGACATATTGATCCCCGCCACTCCCTTCCAGGCTGTCGACAGTAAACTGACCTTGAATAACCAGGCGGTGGTGAATATACGCAATTATGCGGATTTTATCAATGCTGTTTCCCAGGATTTACGAATATCGGCGGATGTGGTCCGGCTGGACATCGCCTTTCAGGTCAGCTCCCGGGTGTCCACTGCCCAGGGCGAAGTCATCCAAGAGTTGGCGCCGGTGATGAGCATTCCCATGGAAGGCCGCACCTTCACGGTGGAGGGGAAGCTAAAGGAGCAGACGGAGACTCCCATCACCATAATGCAGATGACAGCGGTTCCCGGGGTAAAAACCAAGCGGGCGGAGTATGCCGCTGCTTCCGTTATATTCCTGATCTTGCTGCTGGGAATGATGTTTAAGACCACCGCCGAGATAAAAGACCCGCTGGAACAGGAACTGAGCAGGATCATGAAAAAGTACGGCGATTGGATAGCCGCCGGGCAGGGGGCGATTCCGGCTGCCGTTGCGGAAAAAACCCTGGAGATGCAGTCCATTGCCGATCTGATCAAAGTGGCCGATGAGGTGGGGCAGCCGGTTCTTTATGAAAATACCGGAGAAGGAGCCCATAGCTTCTATGTCATAAGCGAAGGGCTGGTTTACAAGTATATCCTCCAGAACCCGGTTTAGAGGCGAGGCGGCGGTAAATCATAGTCTGCCCCATTCCCGCTGGTTGCGGACCGCTTGGTTTTGGCGTTGATAATAAAGGTTGCGATTATACTGGGTTCCAGGAGAGTTTTTCCTGGCAAAGCAGAAATTGCACCGCCCGCGTAAGGGATGTTGGCAGAGAAAATAGAGCATTACAAGATGTGAAGCCAGTCGCGTCTAGCGTAAAGTGTTCTTTCGACATAAACAATATTGGATTTATCATCTATCGAGAAAAAAACCATGTAATTTTTCACAAGCAGTTTGCGATAACCCATCGCCTTGAGCCGGTCATCAGATACAAAAGGATACTTGTTCGGCATGTCCGATAAATCAGCGATAGCTTCCTCAATGGTGTCCATCATTCTCAGCGCGGTCATCGGTGCCGATAACTGCGCCGAGATATATCGGACAATATCACGTAAGTCATTTTCGGCGGGTTCTGATACCGCAATCTTATATTTTGCCATCGGTAATCTCCTGCCGGATATCGTGCATTACATCCTCAAGCGGACGTTTTTTACCCGCCTTTATCGCTGCTCGGCCTTCATCAAGCAGGCGGTAGAGTTCGAGTTTGCCGTTGAGCATTTCGTAAGTCTCGATGCTCATGACCGCCAAGTCACCTCGGCCATTTTTGGTTATGAAGACGGGCTCCCTGCTTTCATGGCAGAACCTGGATATATCGTTGTAGTTGTTCCTTAAATCCGTACTGGATTTAATGTTTGGCATGAAATCACCCCCTTTATTCAATCTAAAGATATTATACACGAATTTCTTTAGAGCGGCAATTATGACAATAAGGCAGGCAGGATCAAGGCGGCGGGTGTTCCCGGAAGGCAGGGGCTTCGTCCTCCTGCCTGTAAATTTTTATATAATTTTTAAAAAGGCTTTATTCTCTGTTTAATTCTGTTCTATACAATGACCTTGAAGAAATTCAAAGGAGGTCGCTGGTATGAACAAGATTAAACTATTGTATGATGTAGCCAGAGTGATGCGGGAGAAGGAGGCCTGGAACGGCGCCATCAACATCAGCGGGATGAAGGGCGATGCGGAGTCTTTCCATTTTGACAATGAATTCAGCAGAGATCTGGTAAGCGGAACCAGCAAAGCCAGGATCAGCAGCGTGGTGGATCATGGCGGCAGACGGATCAAACATGAGAGCACTACGGAATTCGATATGCATCAGGATGATGGGCAAGGGCGGGCAGGCGGCAAAGCACACTGCTTCTTTCACCAGCATCATGGACATCATGGCTGCGGACATGGATTGGGATTGAAGGAGAAACTGGACGGACTGGTGGCGATGCTGGGCGCTCTCAATGATATGCAGGTGGTGGAGCAGGAAGACAAGTCTTTGCTGCTGTCCCTTGATCTGAAGAACATTCCCGAGGCGCTGCTGGTGCGTTTTCATGCCAAAATGCCCCACGAACACTTGGGCCATCGGGGTTTGCTGCAAAGCTCCCCTGCCATGGAAAGCGGAAGCCTTGAATGCCGCATCAACCCCAGATATGAAGTGGAGACCGTCAAGGTACACATTAAAGGAAAGCTGCAGGAAGAAAATGATCAAAGCCATGAATTTACTCTCAACGCGGGCATAAGCTTTACCTGGTAGGCCTTTGAACTGCCGGCGGTCGCGGGCCGTCAGCCCCGCGACCGGGCCGGGCCGTTAAGGAGATGATTTTATGGAGCGGATGATCGTGAGCCTGATCTTGTTTGCTGCGGTTCTCTATATGGTTTATAGAGGCTATCGTTTTTTATCAGGAAAGAAGTAAACAGCTGTTTATACGGGGAAGCTTATTTGTGGCGGGACAACAGTGGAACACCGCCAAAAGATAAATAGAAAAATCAAAGAAACAGCGGAGCGACAAGCCTGTGGTGGTATGATGACTACAGCGGGATATTGTTCCAGAATCGAAAAACAGCGGAGAAGAGATATGCTGGGCAGAAGAAAACATAGACAGCTGAGAACAGGATTCCACAAACACCATCACGAGTTTTATCGATATCATAAGATATTGAGAGTGTTCCATCCCATGGCCTTCCTATTCTCTCTCTTGGTGGTTTATCTGTTGTTTGCCTGGGTGGGGAACAAAACCATTGCTATCATTTTCGCTCTATTCATCAGCATTAAGGAACTCCTGCAGTTATATTTCCTATGGCGGTTGGAAAAAAGGGTGTTTCGCCCCATCGCCAGGCTCAACCTCGGTGTGCAGGAAATCGCTCGGGGAAATTACGCGGTCAGCATAGAGAGCGATGTTGAAAATGAGATCGGCCTGCTCATCGCTTCTTTCAACGCTATGGCCCAAAAGCTCCAGGCTGCTGAAACCTTGAAGCAGACTTATGAAGAAAACCGGAAAACTCTGATAGCCAACATATCCCATGATTTAAAAACGCCTATCGCCGCCATTCAAGGCTATATTGAAGCCATTCTGGACGGTGCCGCCGCCTCCCCGGAGAAGGTGGCAAAATACCTGGCAACCATCGACCGCAATATTGCTTACGTGAACAAGCTCATCGACGACTTGCTCCTGTTTTCGCAGTTGGATTTGAAAAAACTGGGCTTTCATTTCGAGGCAGTACCCATCCGGGCTTTTATGCGGGATCTAATGGAAGAATTTCAATTTGAACTGCAGGAAAGAAATGGGCAATTGCTTTATACCGATAAGCTGGAACAGGATTACACCGTGAGCATAGATAGCAGAAGATTTAACCAGGCCATCCGCAATGTGATCGGCAATGCTGTCAAATACGGACCGGAAAACGGCTTGGTGGTTCAAACGGAATTATACCGGCAGGGAAATTTTGTGAACTTGGCCATACAGGACAACGGACCCGGAATTCCCGCAGATAAGCTCCGGCACATCTTTGAGCGTTTTTATCGCATCGACAGCGAAAGAACCAAAGACTTGATGAGCACCGGACTGGGATTGGCGATAGCTCGGGAACTGCTGGAGGCCCATGGAGGAAAAATCGAAGCGGCCAGCACGGCAGGGAAAGGCTCCTGTTTTACCTTATCCCTTCCTATTCAGGATCAGCACATGGCAGCAGGGGTGTAAACGATGAAAAAAATCCTGGTGATAGAAGATGATGTGAATATTGCCGAACTGCAGCGGGATTATCTGCAGATGAGCGGCTATGGGGTGGAGCTGGTTCAGGATGGAAAACAGGGCTTGCAGAAAGCCCTGTCCGGCAGTTATGACCTGGTGATCGTCGATCTGATGCTCCCTGGAATAGACGGCTTTGCTATTATACAGGGCATACGAGCCAGGCAGGAAATACCGTTGATCATCGTATCGGCACGGAGTGAAGATATTGATAAAATCAGGGGGCTGGGCCTGGGCGCGGACGATTATCTGACCAAGCCCTTCAGTCTGGCCGAACTGGCTGCCCGGATCAAATCCCATATTGCCAGATATGAACGCCTGCGGGGCAAAAACACCAGCTTAGGCATCATCAGCCACGGGGGCCTGGAGATCAATACCGCATCCCAACAAGTTTTTATTAATGGCAAAGAAGTCAAACTGACCGCCCGGGAATATCAGCTCTTGCTGTTTCTGGCCTCTAATCCCAACATTGTTTTTAACAAAGAGCAGCTTTATGATGCCATATGGGGGGAAGAGCACTATGGGGAAACGGTTACGGTGGCGGTTCATATTCAGAAAATTCGCAAGAAGATTGAAAAAGATCCCGCCAATCCTGCCTATATAGAAACCTTATGGGGAAGCGGCTACCGGTTTAATGCTTAACGTTTTAGCCGGGCTTTGATCTTACCCGGGTGACCGGATTGAACATAACTGGCAACCTTACTTAAACACAAACCCGTGCTGGCATTTATTTATGGCAGCGTGCGGGATGTATCGGAAGTTGCAGCCTCAGAATCAGTGATATTTCCAGTAAAACATGCGGGTGCGGGCAGAGGACGCCAAGCAGGGCACTAACCGCTGCAATATCCTGTCTGAGACTGCACTACTGGTGCTGCAAGCATTAACCAGACCTGGCTCCCAACCATCCGCTGAGCAGCGGATAGACCTGCTTCTGTGCAACTTTGCCGAATACCAGGCCGCCATGGCCTATGTTAAACTCATGGTATTCATGGTCCGGGGAAGAAAACGCTTGCAGGGCGATTTTTACTTGATGCGGCAGTACGATATGATCCCTTGCCCCGGCCAGCACCAGCAAGGATGATTGGATACGGGCCAGATCCACCACTTTTCCACGCAATCTGAACTCATTATTGATGAGCTGATTATCCTGGTACAAGTCCTTTATCCATTGCCGGTAGGCGCCGCCAGGGAAGTTGACGTTGTCATCAACCCATTTGTTTAGCACTTTCCATGAATGAACCGGGACTTCTTCATCAATCATTTTCCACAAGCGGGTGTAGGTGCCGATAAAATTATTTACCGGATTCAGCATTTTAAGGCCAATGTCAACAAATTCTTTAGGCACCAGTTCAAAGGTGTCTACAATTTTATCCACATCATTTCCAAAGGCCGTATGAAGCCATTGCGTCACCAAACCCGCATTGCCGAAATCGATGGGTGAAGCCAGCAAAACCAGATTCCTGATAACCGGTTGGGGAAATAAAGACGCATACATGGCAGACATGGTGCCGCCCATGCAATACCCGATGATGCTTAATTCTTGGCTGCCTGAATACTGGCAAACCTTTTTAACCGCCCGGGCGATGTAATCATAAACCAGATCCGCCATAGTGAGGTTGCGGTCCTCCCACTCGAACTCTCCCCATTCCAATAGATAGACATCGAAGCCTTTCTTAACCAGGCTCTCCACCACGCTCATGCCCGGGGTAAGATCCAGCACATAGGCTTTGTTGATCAGCGCATAAAGGAAAAGAACCGGTATACGGTGAGTTGGCTCCTGGTCCGAATAATAGCGGTATAATTTGGCCTTGTTCTTACGCCAGACAATCTCCTTGGGGGTCATGCCGGTCTGTGGATAGGGATCAAATGAGAGTATTTCCGACCATTTTTTGGTGTTCTCTAAAAGGCGGTCATAGCTTTCTTGCAGTTTTGCACCAACCTGTCCTGCAGAGCCGGTAAAGAACATGTTCTTTGACATCCCATGCCATCCTTTCTTGCTTAGTGCTATTCCACCTGAATCACATGCCGTCGAGGCGGAATGGCAACGGCTTCTCCTTCAATAATCATGTCGCCGTGCTGATTGTAGCAGCAGGTGCGAAGTTTGACTCTTCCCCGGGGCAGCAGTTCTACGACTTCCACCTCCGCTCTGATGGTGTCGTTGAAAAAGCAGGGCCTTAAAAACCGGGCTTGCTGGCTTTCATAAACAGTTCCGGCACCTGGTAAATGATTGCCGACAATATTCGAAATCAATCCGAGCAACAGTATCCCATGAACGATTCTGGCTTTAAAATGACCGCTCCCGGCCCTCATTTCATTGACATGAAGCCAGCTGAAATCCCCGCATATTCCTGCATATAAATAGACGTCGGTCTCGGTAATCGTTTTTTCAACAAAGGCTTTCTCTCCTACGATAAGCTCTTCATAGGTTTTTTCTATCATAATTGCCCTCCCTTCTCAGCCCGGATACTAACTCGTCCTTTTCCCGCTCTTAAGATTAGCGGCTAAAAAAGTTTTACCAGGTGTTTTTGTCTATTGCGATAAGGATGAGCAATAAGGGTGAGGTTGGTTTACGCCTGAAAAACACCTTTTTGTTAAGATTTAGGTGATAAAGCAGGCGTTCCGGCAGTTTAAGGCTGTTTAGGCTCACCCGGCTTATCTTTATCGGCCTTTTTCCTATTGCGGTTTGGTTTGGGGGCTGTGATTTCATCCTGTGGATTTTTGCCGGCCTCAGGAGAAATGGCATTGCGCTGGCTTTCGTAAAGGCTGAGCCTGTTTTGTATGGACTGAAGGTTTTCTTTGATAGAGGCCATTTCATTCTGGAAGGCCAACTGGGATTCTACCAATTTAATCAGATTATTGGTCAGTACCGCCATACCGGAGGAGAGATCGCTGTCAAAACGGTCCAGCTTTTCTTCCACTGACACCACCAGTGCCGCTATGCGCGCAATATCCTTTTTTGTCGGCAGAGGATGGTTGGCAAAGAATCTGTCCAGATTCTGGCTGGTTGCTTTGTAGGCAGACAGGTAACAGCCGCCCATTTGCTCAAGCAAGGAGACAAAGCTTTGGCTGGCGATAAACTCTTTGACCGAGCGTGCCAGAGCCTCCTCGCTTTCAAAATACAGGCGTTTCCATGCTTCAGTGAAATCCGGTATTGTTTGGCATCTATCCTGGTTTAACTGATCATGTTCCTGGGTTTCATCAACAGGCACAATTTACACCTCGCTTTAGTGCAGACTATAAATAATCTAGGCATTCTCCACCTTTTTCGCCAGTTCGTCGACTTTTTTAGAAAGATCCTGAATCAGAGTATTGTTGGCCAGATTAATATGTTGGTAGGTATTCATCACGGTTTCTTCCACGATTTTTTGAAACTGTTCTTGGTTGATGCGCGCCTGTTTGCTGAGATCTTCCACTAACCTCATCATTTCTTCCCGCGCGGTTTTATTTTGATCCAGCTGTTTGCGCGTTATATTCTCTATTTGTTCCTGAGTCCAAGTTAGGCTGCCTATGCTCATCAGCCACATATCCCACATTTTTCCCACGGAATTTTCCATCATATTAAAGCTTCTGTTCAGGTTTTCCTTGGCATTGTCCATTTTTAATACCCTCCTTAAAATAACGAAAATTAAAATGTGCTTGACGTCTTTAAACCAACCCGCTGCATACGTAAGACAAATATCCTTTTTGGCCTCTTGCATCACCTCCCATGGAAATCCGGTACATTTGGAAAAGAAATACCAGTGGCAGTCTCTTACTGCTTAGAATTATAGGAAGGATTGCTTTGCGCGGGTGAAAACAATCCCTCCATTTGTGGGAAATTTTTTCCCACAAATGGAGGGTATTTACGTCAAGTATTTTATGTAATGCGGGATGCGGTACGTTACTCGAAGGCAGGCGGTGAACGAGGCAAGGCTTCTTTGAAATATATTTGAATTATATAATTAAAGAAAAGGGACTATAGATAGCGCCAAGGATTTAAGGTGCTTTCTGAAGGGAGGGATTGAGAAGTTTCTCATAAGCTATTGAAATCATGTTTTATTTGTTTTCAATATCCTATGTGAAAGGCGGTAGATCAAAATGAAACGAAATGAAGAAAAAATTTATTTTATGAATAAAAAACAATTATTGGCGATATTTCATTATAACATTCAACTGATCTATAAAACCTATACCAATTTGAGCCTGACAAAACTGGCCAATAAATTAAACATTCCTTCATCAACTCTTTCCAGATTTATTGATGAAAAAAACGACATTCTTCCCCAAACTCAAACCCTGTATCGTATTTCCAAAAGCCTAGGCATCAGCATGGATATGCTTTTAACTGAAAAGCTGAATAAGAAGCAGTTGCCCCAAATTTTTCCCTTTAAAGTGCATAGAGAAGAAGAAAAAAGAATAAAAAGGTATCTTTGTGGAAAAGTCAGCGAAGGCTGCCAAGAATCGTTCAAATTGTATTATCTTAATACGGATCTCTCCGGCAACCGGGAATTGATTCATGAAGGCGAATTACAAGTTCTGGCCAAAAGTGAAAATGAGGAAAGCGAGTACTTTGTCATCGCGGATTTTGGCCTTAATATAGAACATAAAAAAAAGAAACATTATGAAGGAGATATCAGCATATCGGCATATCATGTATATATGAATCTTAAAGCCACCGGGATTACAAAGGAGCGCCTTCTGATCGTTTTATACGACCAGATATCAGATAGCAGTTACAAAGGGGGCTTAGGTCTACTCATCTCCATATCACGGGGCCTGAAAAGAGCCCCTTGTGCGCAAAAGATTATCTTATCCAAAAATCCCTTCGGGCAAAACGAAAAAGAGGAGATCCTGCCCCAACTTTTAAAATGCAACGGCCAAATTTCGTTATTACAAATCACCGAAGAACAAGATCAAGAAGTCTATAAAATGCTTCCGGTGTTATAAAACAATATAATCCCTCTTCGCGCCAAAGCCACCGCCGCACCGAAAGCAAGGTCTGCTTTACATTTGCAGTACAATGCATGCACCTCTATTTCCAAAGGGGAAGTTGTGATTTCATAAAGCCAACATCAGCTGGAGCTTGTGCCTTCTATTATTAAACAGCCTTGCAGGGCGTTTTTCTTCGGCAGTTGTAGTCCATTCTGCCGGGATTTCATCAATGATGGCGTGCAGTTGACCCTCTCCGATGCATTCCACCTTATCCAGCCATAAATCAAAAGGGGCTTCACCCGCTGCCAGTTGGGTAATGCCTGATGAACCATGGCAACCACTGTATCCGCCAGCATGTGGAGATCTGCCAGCGATTGGCAATCTGCACATGACTAATTTTGTTGAGTCAGTCTGACTTCCACCCAGTCTCTGGCAGCTATGGAATCAGGTTTAACTTCACAATCAATGGCCATAATTTTGACCCCCTGTTGGTGGGCATCGATCAGGGCCCGGGCAAAGGCAGGATGGGTTTGCAGATTGGGTGAAAAATACCTCACATCTTTCATTTGGATGATAAAAAACAGGTAAGCCTGATAGCCGTCATTTACGGCCTGGCAAAGTTCGGTGACATGCTTGATTCCCCGTTCCGTCGGTGCGTCGGGGAATAGCGCCACCCCGTTCTGTTCTAAAGTAACCCCCTTGACTTCCACCAATATTTGTCTGCTCCCGGTTTCAATATAAAAATCGAAGCGGGAGTTCCGGTATCTGTGTTCCGGTTTTATCAGAGCAATATTATCGAAAAAATCACCGCTTATGGCCCATTCATAAAACACTTTATTGGGTACCTGACTGTCCATATTGACCAACCGGCTGCCTTTGTAAACCCCAATTAAATCATATTTGGTTTTGCGCTTAAGGCCTGAGGCCCGTTGAACCAGAACTGACGCGCCCGGAAGCAGGAGCTCTTTGCACCGGCCGGTATTTTTTACATGGCAGATTTCCTTCCGCCCCGCTATTTTTATATGAGCAATGAATCTATTGGGCCGTGAGAGAAAGACCGCTTTTTCAATGTTTTCATACTGCATCTGTTTCTATTACCCGTTTCCCAATAAGAATAAATATAAACGTTACAGACCAGGATTCTATGGGAGGCCGCTTCCAGGCGGCCATGGGGACTGCCTCAGGATATAAAATGAAAAGACCTTGCTTGAAGGGGGGCGGGTTTCGAATTTAAAACTCAACCTCCAGGCCGATGTTCAATTGCTTTGCTTTCTCAAGTAATTTGGCTGAAACAATCAAGTCCTGTATAGCCATCCCTGTGGCATCAAAAAGTGTAATGTCATCTTCCGACCTTCTGCCTGGTTTCATGCCTTCAAGGACCTCTCCAATTTCAGTAATATCATCTGCTGAAATCCTCCCGGATTTTGCAGCATGTTGACACTCACCCTTTTGTATTACTTGGGCACGCGAATCCCCGAATAATCTTACATTTGCCATTAATTCCGGTTCGATTTCCTGTTTGCCCGGCATATCAGCCCCAATGGCATTAATATGTGTACCTGCTTTAATCCATTCTTTACTAATAAAAAACTCTCGAGACCGTGTACAGGTAACAATGATATCTACTTGACCGGCTATTTCCGCAAGCTCAGCATAAGGCACTGCTTTTAGCTGTAAATTTGGAAACTTGCCATTTTGTTCGTTGACAAACCGGCAGCTGTTTTCATCGATAATGTCGCAAATATAAATTTCTTCCAAGGCCGGCATTGCGGTTGCAAGCCCCAGTAACTGGGCTCTTCCCTGATTACCGGCGCCAGCGATCAATACCCTTTTAGAATCTTTTCTTGCCAATGCTCTTGCTGCTACAGCGCCCGCGGCACCTGTTCTCATAAAAGTTATCGGTGTTCCGTCAAGAATTCCTATGGGCTGCTGTTTATCCACATCCATCACAACGATTAATCCTGCCAGGGGAGCAAGCCCCCGCTGGGGATTTTCAGAGCAAAAACCCAGCATTTTCATACCGAATACACCTGCGCCGGCAAGATGACCTGATTTTAAATCCATTTCCCGCTTTCCGCTTTCAAAGTGATGTACGATTACGGGAAATACCCCGGCCTCTTCTCTGGCATAAAGTTTGTACGCCAATTCCACATCGGAAATCGCATCGCCCATGTTGAGCAAATCATTCGTTTGCGCACTGCTTAAAATACGAAGTGAATACAGATGTATTGCTCTCCTTATCAGTCAGTCTTTCAATTTCGTCCCTATATTTACCCATCAGCCATCGAGCCCGGCAGTCATTTCCCGCAAAAGGTAATAAAGCTCATTCTATTTTTCCATCTTTGTAAAATAATCTCCCAGCAGTCTAAGTCCTTCTTTAAGCATTTCCGGCTTGCCAAATCCATAGCCCAACCTGAACGTATACGGAATTTCGAAACAATCACCATGGCAAAGCAATACGCCGGTTTTTTCATATATGTCCAAACATAATTCATCACTTGGAATATCAAAATCATATTTTATGAATACTGTGGAACTCAAGCTTTTGTATTGGCATGATAAGTGCGGTTGCGTTTCCAGCCATTTATCAAGGATTTCTTTATTTTCTCCGACGATTTCCCTGGATCTGCTCAGAATCTTTTCGTAATTTTCAAAAGCGATGGCTGTGATCCATTCATCAAATACGCCGCCGCAAATGGTGTCATAGGAACGTCTGTTTTGAAGTCTTTCATAAGTGTTTCTATCCCGGGTAACAACCCAGCCGACTCTGGTTCCCGCCATTGAAAATACCTTTGATGTGCTGCTGGTTGCAATGCCTTTTTCGTATACATCTACGATGGATGCCATGTAATCATCGCCTAAACCTCTATAGATTTCATCACATAATATATAGGCATTCACTTTTTCAGCGATTTTCCCAATCTCTCTCAACATGTCCTCTTCGATATAAGATCCGGTCGGATTGTTGGGATTGGTGAGTAGGATCATCTTGGTATTGCTATCAACCAATCCGCGTAATTCATCCAGGTCCGGCAAATAACCGTTTTCTTCCTTTAATTCAATATATCTGATCTCCACTTGCATCGATTCCGGAATTGAATAATGCTGTTGGTAATTGGGCATAAAGATAACCACATTGTCTGTGGGTTCCAACAGCTCAGTAATTACCATGTTATTGGCGCCAGTGCCTCCATGAACCGTCAAAATCATATCCGAGGTTACTTCCCGGTACATTTTGCTTATCGCTTCTAAAAGCCTTCTAAAGCCAAAAAAGTGTCCATAATGAAGGCTCATTTTTTCTACTTCTTTTAAAAATTTGCCGCAATCCTCGCCGATAAAGTCAAATAATTCTTCAACCGTAAATGCCTTCACACAGCTTGCACCCAAGTTGTACTTGCATCCTTCATCCCTCGGATTCAGCCATTTTTCAAGTTTGAATTCATTAATACGCATGTTGTTATCTCCTATATTGCAATTTTTATCCCCAAACCATACTTTACATAGACTGCCGCCGCCGCACCCAGGCCTATTTTCCATCACGTTTTCTTAAGGCTATTCCTCCCAGAAACTCAGCCGCGACACGAGCACAGAATTGTGCGCCCATGCCATTCAAATCATAATCAGGGGTATACTCATTGATGTCACAGCCAATAATCTTCTCTCTTGTGATACGGCGCAGAGCATGGAACATTTCATCCATGGTCAGCCCCCAGAATTCCGGAGCTTTCTGCGACATCACCTGACTTGGATCCATAACGTCAATATCCAGAGAGAAATAAATTCCATCCGTACCATTGGTGGCTAATTTTATAGCTTCATTCATCACATCTTTGATACCGCATTCTTTTACTTCATCAATCGTAATGACACGATGTCCCAATTCACGGGCCACATTTCTTTCGAATATAGAATTGCGTACCCCCCTGATTCCAACGCAAACAAAGTTTTCAGGACTTATTTTGCCAAGTTCAAGAACCTGGCTCCATTCTGTTGAAGCCCAGTTTTTTGGCTCATGTGAAAGATCCATATGGGAGTCAAACACGATGAGTCCTATTTTCTTAGTTCTTGGTTTAAGTATGGCTCGTAGTGTCGGTGTAGGCACAGTATGATCACCGCCTAAAATGATAGGCACCGCTCCTGCCGCTACAATATCCGCTACTTTTTCTTCCGCCCGTTCAAGATTACCCTCGATATCATCCGGTGTGTATGGCACATCACCATAATCCACCACCCTGATATGATCCTCAAAAACCAGATCTTTATCGATTTCAGGGAAATAACCGCGGTTATGATTGATGGAGTAATAAATGGAATACTTGCGTATCATATCCGTACCTTGATCAGCCCCCATGCGCCAGTACACAGACCCCTGAGGCGGTCTGCCGCAAGTAGGCGGAGCCATTATCATAGGAGTTTGAATGGTCAGGCCTTCAAAAGGGATGCCCAGAATGGCTGCATCAGCACCTTGCAAGTCCTGCGGTTTTTTTGCCAGTGGATACTCCATAAAAGTCGGGGTATCGCCTTTCAAGATAGAAAGTTCGATCCTCTCCCCGCGAGCCTTCTGCGTTTTTAGCAAATCCATGGCATTTTCAAAAGCAAACTTGATCTGTTCCTTTTCCTTTGCGCTAATAATTTCATTATCTGACATTCTTTTACCTCACTTTCAGTACGGTTATTTCAGGGCATGTCCCGATTCTTATGCCGCCTTTGTATGCAGCAATCCCCGCCGCCATATTTCTTAATCAAGCCCATAAAAAACAAGCCGCTTCACGGTCTGCAACACAGTTAATGGTACAAAGGGTTGGCCTCTTTTAAGGCCCTGGTCATAAATGCTTGGTACGAACATCTCTTTCCCTGTACTCGTTGTCAGTGCTGTAGAATTAGTAAATGCAGCTTTTCTGCATAGTTTAGACTTTATTCTTGATTATTTTCTCCAATTATATCATTAAAACCATAATGGCGGCCCATTTGCTTTACTGCTGGCCTGTCTGGGCTTGGCTGACGGACATTTACATATACCCCAGAGGGTAGGGGAATCTGACTTTATGCGCTATTCCGGCTCTCCAAAAGGAATTGGAAAAGAGCGGATGGAGGATTCAGAGTGAGGGGACCGGGCCATATCGATATTTGAAAATCAGCGGAACGAAGAGAAAAGCAGCATATATGAGTAAAGATAGGGCGGGGGAAGCTCGCAATATATTAGCTAAATATACACATAATAAACATATGTATAGCTAATATGGAGGGGATATGATGAGGGTTCCATCGACAGAAGTTCAGAATAACTTTGGCAAATACTTAAAATATGTGGAGGTCAACGAAGAAATCATCGTAACTAAAAATGGAAGGGATGTTGCCAGGATATTACCGTGCGATGATCAGAATAGCAGCCTGGTGGCGGAAGACGCCGCAGAATATCAAACCCGGGAGGGCCGGGTGACCTATGAAGAATTTCTGGAACTTGTGGAAGCTTCCGAGCAGCGTTTTGAGATGATTGACGGAGTCATATACAATCTCGCCTCGCCCTCTTACGAGCATCAATATGCTCTTAACGAAATTCATGGCACATTTTACAACTGGTTTAAAAATAAAAATTGTATTCCCCTTACTTCTCCCTTTGATATTACTCTTTTTAAGGCAGAGGACAATATTTGTGTTGTTCAGCCGGATATAATCGTAATCTGCGACAGGGATAACATGGACAAAAAAGGCCAGTACAAAGGAGTCCCCACCCTTTTGGTGGAAGTCCTTTCGCCTTCCACCAGAAGCAAGGATATGCTTAAGAAGCTGGAGCTTTACAAGCAATGCGGCGTTAAGGAATACTGGATGGTTGATCCCAAAAATAATCTGATATATGTTTATATTCTTGATAAAAATGAAATAGCCGATAGCATAGCTTTTCAGAAAGGCGCTCATGAATATGCGGAGTCAGTATATTTCAGTGGCTTGAAGGTAGCCTTGACGGATGTATTTTTGTAGAGCATGAATGTAATCAAATCCGGGTTAAGCTGGTTGAAAATTATTCATACATCCGACTGGCGGCAGAACGATCTCATTTGTACCTACAGTGAAGCGGTAGCTATGGTTCAAGAAGAGGGCGCCGGTTTGGAAACGGGGGCTTAAGATGAAGATATTAAGTGGGTAAACTATAGTCTGCCCCATTCCCGATGCTGATTGCGGACCACTTGGTTTTGGCGTTGATAATAAAGGTTACGATTATACTGAGTTTCAGGAGAGTTTTCCATGGCAAACCAGATTCTCTCGTGGTACAAATGGATAGCGGCCGCAGCGGTTTGATAATAACTGCAGCCGTTCTTAACCAGTCTGATCATTAAGTCATTATCGTCATAGCCTATGCCGGTAAAATCCTCATCATAGCCGCCGATAGCAAAGAACTCCTCTCTTCTGATCGATGTTAAGAATGGCAGTTTAGTATTCAAGCCAGGGTAATTGTGATAAAAAGCGTTAAGATCAAATTTGCCCCCGGTTGCATTGAGTTGACCTAGGAAAGAGCCGCCCTGGTCATCTCTAGCGATGGGGATGCCCATATACTTGGAGTTTGATAATAATGGCAAGCTTAACTGGGCTATACAATCATTAAGATGAAACATTTCCGCACAGGATAAGATCAGGACCTTACCGCGTGACATTTTGGCCCCTATGTTGATCGCAAACCCCGGCACCCGCCACTTTATGGCTCCGTCCAGGTTTCGCTGGCCGGTAAAAACGTATTTTAGATTCAGTATGTGCTCGTATTGCTTGCAGATGGCTTCACTTTCATCCTCAACCCCATCATTTAATACAATGGTTTCAAAATCTGCCGGCATTGCCTGCTGGGCAAGAGAAAACAGCCCCCATTTAAGAAGGTGAGGCCGCTGGAAGGTAGTGATAATAATTGAGGCGGTGCATTCCATCTATATTGTCTCTCCTTAAATTAAGTGCCGATTACCGATTAATTCTGTGGGCCTTTGCCGCGTTTCTTCGAACACCTGGAATGGAGCAGATGGGGTTTTGGAGCTGAAAAGCTGCTGGACCTGGAAGATTTCTCCGGGAATCAATGCAGCGTCTGCGCCCTCAGGGTTTACCTAATTAAACCTTGCTTAGTCGTCTTTTTCCCCCCATTGAAAGTGATACACTACACTGTCAAAGACGGTTTGATGTATGATCCCATGAGCATGTAATTTTTGCATTAACACTGTGTCTCCCGATATACAAGCCTCTCCCCATTTAGCTATTATCGGATCGTATATATTGCTGCCGACCACGACTTGCCCTTCGGGATATCCGCCCGCCATTTCAAAATGCTTTTTGCGTATCAGCAATGGCATGAATAAACCGCCGTTCTCCACCTTTGACTGAGCAATGGCAGCTGCATATTGCTGGAATTCATTTTCCCGGTAAGAACTATAGTTGCGCCCCAGGTCCTTTTCAATACCATACTGCCCGCTGGGCAGCTTCCCAGACTCAACCAGGCGGGAGCAAACGCAATTGCTGCCGTTATATGCCCGCCACAGGTTATCAAACCAACCAGGGCTAAATGCCATATCCGAATTAATAAAAATCAAAAAATCCCCTTTGGCCTTGGCGGCTGCATAGTTATAGGCGCGATAGACGTTATTTACATACCATTCGGCACGCTGTTCAGCGCTGTTGTTAAATTCATAATGGGGAATATCATGTTCCCGGAGGTATTCTATTACCTCATCAGTGGCATCATTAGCCACGAAGAAAAATTCCTTTCGCGTCATTTCTGTATATTTGAGCACCTGTTCATATACAAATTTAAGCCAGGCCACACTTTTATAGATCAAACATATTATTGAAAAATGCGGTCTGAATACTTCTTCCCGGAATTCCTCCACATAAGCCAGGGATTGTGACCAGTTTAGCGGTTCCGGCTTTTCGTCATCTTCCCATAAACCTTCGGGGAAGTATTCCTGCGGAACCTTTTCCAGGACCAACTGTTCTTCGCTTATTAAGCGATCCAACATATCATAGCCACGTTGCCCATGAGATTCATATACCAGGTATTTATGGGCCAGGCGCTGTTTGGAAGAAAATCCGTAATGCAAGACTTTGATGGTATCTACCCAATGCAAGCGCTTAATGCTGGGGGGGTAAGGCCTTTGATGGAGGCCGGGTTGGGGTTTGTTATAGCTCATGCCCGGTGTGACCCGCCATAAGCGCACAAACCAGCCAACATCATACAGGCTGTCTAATCTTCTCCAACTATGACTGCGCCACAGATTCACCTCATGAAAAACCACCCCGTCGATTTGTCGATCAATACACAGCGCACAAATCCCCTGCAAATGATCGACTGCGCTGGCGGTCAATACTTCATCGGCATCCAACCATAATATGAAGTCGGGTTCAAGCTTTAATGCCTCCTGCAGCAAAACCTGTTTATGACTGATCTCATTGGCAAAATCATTTTGAATTCCTCGAATAACGTAGGGGGTTTGGCTGAGCATGAACTCGTAGCTGCCATCAGTGCTGCCGTCGTCGTAAACTACAATAGCATCAACCAACGGTTTCGTGTATCTAAAAAACCTTTCCAAATTGGCCTTAATCATTTCGTTATATACCTGGCAGATACAGACGATTTTGTATTTCCGATCCGGCTGCCTGGGTTCTTGCCAGGATAGTTGCAACTGGCGTTTTCTACAGATCGCGAGGCCAGGGGATGCTGGTATGGTCATTATTTCAAATTCATCGCGGTATCGTGACAATTCTTCTGCCGCCAGGTATGCGGTGCCGCACCAGGCGGGGTTAAGCAGTTCCTCGCTGCCGGGATGCACATCATGCAGCAGTATCAGTCCGTGGGGAGCAACATAGGGAAGATATGCGTAAAAGTCCTGCAATACTGCCCCTTTGGAGTGATCAGCATCGATAAACAGCATGTCAATCCATAAGGAACCTGCTTTTATTTGCTGGGCAAACTCCAGGGTGGTGCTGTTAATAAATTGAGTTTTAGATGATTTCGCCATAAATTGCCCGGCTTCGGGATTTAAATCCACTCCAATTAAATGATCCGCAAAAGGAATCACTCTATTAAAAAGAGCACAGCGGTATATGCCCAGTTCGACATATACTCGGGGTCTTAAAATGCTGGCCAGGTGAACGATAAAGTCTTCGTGCCAGATCAATCCTTTATGGGACGATAAATCAATGGTACTCATCGCAGCAATTCTCCATCATAATTCAATTCTTCATTTATATTGAGGTGATGCTGATACAAGAGTTGTTTAGTCTCCGGTGCACTAAGCACGTTGTCTCCCGAACTATATTCCTGGTCAAGCATGTTAATCCCGTATTCCTCCTGATAAAGCTCGGGAAGCATGGGTTTTATGGCGTAGTACTGACCGCGCTCATAGGTGTGCCAGGCTTCTTCATTGGAAACCAAAATCTCATGTACCTTCTCCCCAGGCCTGATGCCAGTAATAATTACGTTAATGGGACGGTCTTCTATAAGCGCTTGGGCTATGTCGATAATTCGCGCCGAAGGCACCCGAGGAACATATATTTCTCCAGGCAGGGCCTGTTCTATAGCAGTAAAAATGGTATCCACCGCCCGATCCAATGACAAGAGAAAGCGAGTCATGTCTAAAGTCGTGATGGTAACCGGCCCTCCGCTTTTTATCTGGTCGTGAAAAAGGGGAATTACCGAGCCTCGCGAAGCCAGGACATTGCCGTAGCGCACACCAATAAACCGAGTATGGGTACTGCCGATATTGGCATTAATAAAAACCCGTTCCTGAATTGCTTTGGTCATCCCCATAACATTAATGGGTTTGCAGGCCTTATCTGTAGAAACCCCCACAACGGTTTCAACAGGAAAATGGAATTGTTTAATAGCCCGAACAATGTTTTCGGCTCCACCAATATTGGTTTGAACCGCTTCACTGGGAAAATACTCGCATGAAGGAACTTGTTTCAATGCGGCCGCATTAATGACAATATCAACCCCGTCTAGGGCTTGACATACTGAGAGGTAGTTGCGTACGTCGCCAATACGGAATTCAACCAATCGCTCAAAATCGCGGTAAATAATTTCGTCTGTGGCCATTTTATTTTGCTGGTAAGCCATTCTCATAAAGTGTTGTTTAGCCTCATCGCGTGAAAAAATAATAATCTTTTTTGGGCCATAGGGATGCATAGCCAATAAGCGTCGGGTTAACACCTTCCCAAGTGATCCGGTTCCACCGCTGATCAAAACCACCTTATCCCTAAACAATGACATTGTCATGCCTCCTATCTGATGCCGTACGGGCCAGTCAAATAATCTTGATACATTTGTTCAATCATTTCCGGCCAGGAAGGAAGGGAATAAGATAATAAACTGCGCAACCGCGTGGAATCTAAAGAACGATCGCAGATGGTGTCAGCATAGGGAATGATGTCTATGTCTTTGCCGTATTGTTGTGCCACCAATTTTAATAAGTCATATTTTGAAATCGGTTGTGATGACAAATTGTATATACCGCTTAAATTCGACTGCGGAAGAATGAAAACATCGATCACCTGAGCAAGCACAATGGTAGGCAAACCTGAAAAAATATGCCGCGTATACCCGTATATCGCATCATGCTGCGCCAGAAACCACTCTATCAAGCCAAGCCGGGAACAGAGTTCGTGCCCTATTATTGAAGTTCTAAGTGTCAGGCAGTGGGGATAGCTTACTTCTCCCAGAGACTTACACCTGCCATAAAGGTCAACCGCATCTGAAATATCGTTTTCAGTATAACTACCGACCTTTCCGCTAAAGACGCAGTCGGTGCTGATGTGCAGCAGACGAATCCTGTTGTCTTCACAGATTTGGGCTAATTTGTGAGGAAACAAGGCATTGATATAGATATTTTCAACGTGGTTATTTCCCAGACTACTCTGCTTGATTATACCGATGCAGTTTATTACCCAATCCGGCTTAATCGAAGCTATAAGCGAAGATATACTATCACTGCAGTGAGCGTCTATGCCGAAAAAAACATTTTGGTCAGGGTAAGATGAAAGCATTTTGGTGCACCCTTCCCGGCTGCGGGCTGTACCGTACACCCGTAATCCTTCACATTTGGTAAGGTGCATGAACAATTTGTGACCTAACATGCCATTTATTCCAAGGATTAAAACTTCAGAGTCTTCCAATCGCACTCATTCTTTCTTGACCGGTCTCTGCCCGGGATTTAGTGTTACGATATGCCATTAGTGGTAAATAAGTGCCATTCTTCATAAAGGCAAAATATTTACCATTAATATCCATATCTTCACACCTTCGCGCTTTCCTTCATATAGTGTGGTTGTAACCTTCCATGTTATGGGAAAGGAGGTATGTAGATGGGAAGAAATCATAGAATAGGATGGCCATCAACATCATGTTGTTGTCGTTGCGAATGTGACGACCTCATCGGAGCAACTGGCTGTACTGGATCTACTGGTGTTGGTGGAGCTATTGGAGCAACCGGGGATACCGGAACTACTGGAGCCACCGGGTGGACTGGAGCCACCGGGTGGACTGGATCTACCGGGTGGACTGGATCTACAGGGTGGACCGGATCTACCGGGTCGACTGGCGATACCGGATCTACCGGATCTACTGGAGATACTGGAGCCACTGGGGCTACTGGAGATGTTGG
>DHBS01000041.1:0-33450 GCA_002398825.1 Syntrophomonas sp. UBA4922
GCCAATATGTTCTTCATTCCCATGGGTCTGGTTGTGGCCCAGATTCCGGCTATCGTGGACGTTGCTGCTGCTGCAGCCGGCGCAACCACCCCTGAAGCCGTGGCAGCCTTCAAGCTTGCAGTCACCAATGTGTTCACCTGGAAGACCTTCATTATGAACAACCTGATCCCGGTGACCCTGGGCAACATCGTGGGCGGATCCATCATGGTGGGTTCACTGTACTGGTACTCCTACCTGAAAAAAGACGCCCCGGTAGCCAAAGAAAAAACAACCGCAGCCTAAGCCTGCATAATACCATGCAGTTCTCCTTCCACGAGCCATCTCCCCGTTCCCGGGGAGGTGGCTCAATTAACTTCAAAGGACTCCGAACAGCCTGTTGAACGCACTTCATTGGGTATAAAAGCCCTTGCCATAAAATACATAAAAACTGGTTTAAGCCAGGAGAATAATTCCCATAAAACGACAAATTTGGCGAGGATAAAGAGGTAGAATGTTCATTAGGGGCCAAAAATGGGGAAATGGGGATTGAAGTTGAACCTTAGAAATCGCTTATTATTGGGTGTGGCAATGCTACTGATACTGCAGATATTATTATTCGGCTTTGCGGTGAGCACCTTGAATCAGAATAATAAAGCCATGGAGGAGATACTTCGTGACCGATATGTAAAAATAAACCATATCAACGCCATTCGCTATGAGCTTAATCATATCAGTTTATCTCTGCATAAGGCCAGTGCGGGGGGGCATGATCCCATAGAACAAATACAAGCCGTAGACAATTCCATTCTAAACATCAATTCGATGCTGATTCGCCTTGAAAACACCGTCGTTACACCTCAAGGGCTCGATATTATGGCCAAATTTAAGACTCAATATGAAGACTATCAAGAGGTTGTGGCGGAAACAACATCATATATTGAACAAGGTCTGTCTAACGACCTGGTAACCCGGTTGTCGGCTAGAGAAGAAACTCTCCACAACCGCCTCTTAGCTACGGTTGAGGAATTTGGAGCACTGCAGGAACAGTTAATGACTGAGGCTCTGGACCGTTCTCAGGCTTCTTCGGCACGTATGGTGAGAATACTGGTGCTCTTCTTCATAATCTATCTGACCCTGTCCATAGGGATCGCCGTCTGGATTCTGCGCAGTATGATCGGGAATATCTCCAAGGTTTCCAGGGTTATTTCTTCTGCAGCTGATAAAAGCTCCGATATGCCTAGACTCGACATCGATTCACGGGACGAGTTGGGGGCCATTGCCGAAGCTTATAACAAGATGGCGGAGGGAATCGAGAATTACGCCCGTCTCGAGCAGAAGAACTCGCTTTACATGCAGGAGAGAACCTGGCTGAGCACCAATATCGCCCAGCTTACCACCTCATTTCAGGACATGCCCAATCCCCGCGAATTAGGCAGCTTTTTCATCACCAGGATCTGCCCTCTGGTTGAGGCGCAATACGGTGTAATATACCTGAAACAGAATGATTTAACTTATGACAAGCTGGCAGCTTATGCGGCCGATGCTTCGGTAATCACTGCCGGCAGCATTCATATTGGAGAAGGGCTTATCGGACAATGCGCTAAGGAAAACAAAAAGATCATTATTGAACAAACCCCGGAAAACTATATCAAAATAACCTCTGGTTTGGGATCATCAGCTCCGGCAGCCCTAACGGTATTGCCGGTGGAATTCGGTGATCAGGTATTGGCCGTTGTGGAAATCGCTTCATTCAAACCCTTCAGCGATTTGCACCAAGAGCTTTTGGACAAGATCACCAGCAATCTCGGGGTGTCCCTTTTCGGGCTGATGCAGCAGATGCAAGTCAACGAACTGTTGAATGAAAGCCGGGTGCTCAACGAAGAATTACGGGTTCAAGCCGAAGAACTGCAGAATCAATCTGAGGAATTGCAAAGCCAGCATGAAGAATTAAGAACCATCAATGAGCAGCTCGAGGGCAACAACCTCAAATCCGAACAGCGCCGATTCGAATTGGAGTCAATCCGTTTGGAGCTGCAGGAAACCAATCTACAGCTTATGCAGGCATCGCAGTTTAAGTCTGAATTCCTGGCCAACATCTCCCACGAACTGCGCACCCCCTTGAACAGTATTTTGATATTAGCGGAAATCCTGGCCCAGAATCCAGATGCCAACCTCATGCCCAAGCAGGTTGATTTTGTCAAAACCATATATAACTCGGGCCGGGACTTATTGGATCTAATCAACCAGATCTTGGATTTGACCAAGATAGAGTCCGGGAAAATGGAGGTCAACTACAGTGAAATCTCGCTGTCAATCCTGCTGGATTCCGTAGGGAACCACGGCTCCCTGGAAGCAATGCGCAAAGGCATTGATTTCTCGGTCGAGTCTGATCCCGGATTGCCTGATATCATCTACAGCGATGAACAGCACCTGCTGCACATCATCAACAACCTGCTTTCCAATGCCTTCAAATTCGCACCCCAGGGCCGGGTCAAATTAGGCGTAAAAAGATCGAACCGGTTTTTCAGCGCTGATGAATATCCTGACCTTAACAGCTCCGGCTTGAATCTCGAAATCACCGTTAGCGACAATGGTATTGGCATCCCGGAGGATAAACTGGAAGTTATATTTGAAGCTTTTATGCAGGTCAACGGGGCTACCAACCGCAATTACGGAGGCTCAGGCCTGGGTTTGTCAATATGCCGCCGGACCGTCCAGCTTTTGGGCGGGTTCATTGAGGTGGAAAGCCAACCCGGCCGGGGCAGCACCTTCAGGGTTTACATCCCCTGTGATGTGGGGGTTTTGGGGCGCCAAATCGCCAGCAGTGTGGACAATGAAAGGCTGCCGGCCGAAATCGAAACAGAAGCTGATTTAATAATAAGGTCTGAACAAGAACAGGAATGCGAAATAGCCATTAGCGAAAAAGACCCGGCGGAAGACCCTGAATCCATTCCCGACCGGGGCAATCTAGCCGGCAAAAACATTCTCCTGGTAGACGACGATATGCGCAACGTGTTTGCCCTGACTTCCGTGTTGGAAGGCAGCCAGATCAGAGTGTTGTTCGCCGAAAATGGCCGCGAAGCTATCGAGGTCTTACAGCAGCATCCCGAAATTGACCTGGTGATCATGGATATCATGATGCCGGAGATGGATGGCTACGATGCCATACACAACATAAGGCTGATACCTGAATATCAAGACCTGCCTATCATTGCCCTGACCGCCAAAGCCATGAAAGGGGACCGCCTCAAATGTATCGAAGTCGGGGCTTCTGACTACATCAATAAACCGGTTGATATCGAGCAGCTGCTTTCTTTGATAAGTGTTTGGTTGTACAAATAAATGAGTATCGATCTGCTTTCAAGCCAACCGGCAGCCAATGACGGCGATGAATTGGAACAAATTGAAATCACGCTGTTGCTTGAAGCTATCTATCGCCGCTATGGCTATGATTTCAGGGATTATAACTACCGCTCCATCCGGCGCCGGGTGCTTTATCGCATGGGATTGCTTAATATTGCTACGGTTTCAGCCTTACAGGAGATGGTTCTGCGCCAAACCAAGGTTTTCGAGGCTTTGGTCTCTGACTTTACCATCAGTGTAACCGAAATGTTTCGCGATGCCGTATTCTTTAAAGCTCTGCGTGAGCAGGTCCTGCCTGCTTTGCGCTCCTACCCGCTGATTCGTATTTGGCATGCGGGCTGTTCAACCGGTGAGGAAGTGTATTCAATGGCTATTCTTCTGCAGGAAGAGGATCTGTATGAGCAAAGCCGGATATATGCCACCGATATCAATCCGCAATCGCTTGAGAAGGCCAACAACGGAATTTTCTCTTTGGAAAAAATGCAGCAGTACACCCGCAACTATCAGCAGTCAGGTGGTAAAAGGGCCTTCAGCGAGTATTACCTGGTGAGAGGCAAAGACGCGGTATTCGACCAGGACTTGAAACGCAATATAGTATTTGCCCAGCACAACCTGGCAACTGACAGTTCTTTTAACGAATTTCACCTCATAGTCTGCCGAAATGTCCTGATTTATTTTAATGCCAGTTTGCAGCAACGAGTAAAAGAGCTGTTTTATAGGAGCCTGGCCGTTTCAGGGTATTTGGCCCTGGGAAACAGAGAGGGAATAGAAAACGTTAAAGGTGATGGTTATTATGACACAGTGGATGCCGGCAATAAAATATACCGAAAAAAGCCATAAAACAAATAGTGCCAAAGTTAATGTTCTGGTAGTGGATGACCATGTGGAAAACCTGGTTGCTATTGAAGCCATACTGGCCTCTCCGCGCTATCACATCCGTTCGGTAACCTCGGGCGCCGACGCACTCAAGCAGATTATGCAGCAGGACTATGCCTTGATTCTTATGGATGTGCAGATGCCTGATCTAGATGGATTTGAAGTTGCCCGCCTGATCAAATCCCGGCAGAAAACCCGGCATATCCCGATAGTGTTCATAACCGCCATTAACCAGGCTGCCGAGCATGTGGAAAGGGGATATGCGGTGGGTGCGATTGACTACATCTTTAAACCGTTTAATCCCCAAACCCTGCGCTGGAAGGTGGAAGCCCTGATCAATTACCAGGCTTATTATGACCAGGTGGAAGCCCAGAGCATGCTTTTGCAGGAAAAAACCAGGGAGTTGGAAGAGGCCTACCAGCAGTTGCATTTTATTAACACCAATCTGGAAAACCTGGTAGAGCAGCGCACCAAAGAAGTATTGATATCCAATGTCCAGCTGCAGCGGGAGATAGCCGAACATAAGCTTACCAAAGAGCATTTCCGCAAAATATTCGCTTTAAGCCCCAACCTGATGTCGATCCGTTCTCTGCATGATGCCAGGATTCTGGATGTGAACCAGAGCTGGCTGGAATACAGCGGCTACAGCCTGGAAGAGCTAACCGCAATAGACCAAAAACCTTTCTATCAAATTGAGGAACCGGGATACAGCATAACAGACAGCATAATCGAGATCCAGGAAAAGGTGCACAACCTCAAAGTAAGCTACAAGACCAAAAGCGGTGATACCCGCTATGGCTTGCTCTCGACCGAACTGATGAATACCCTGGGGGAAAAGCAAATATTGTCTGTGGTGACGGATATCACTGAGATCGATCATTTGCAAAAAGAAATGACTCGATTGGATCGACTTAACCTGGTCGGGGAAATGGCAGCTTCCATCGGCCATGAGATCAGAAACCCGATGACTGCGGTGAGGGGATTTCTTCAGCTTTTGGCCCATGAAGACAACGCTTTGAATAATGAATATTATGATCTCATGATAAGTGAGCTGGATCGCGCCAACGGTATCATTTCCTGCTTCC
Source organism: Syntrophomonas sp. UBA4922 (assembly GCA_002398825.1). GTDB lineage: Bacteria > Bacillota > Syntrophomonadia > Syntrophomonadales > Syntrophomonadaceae > DTU019. The sequence continues at coordinate 5,304 of DHBS01000041.1, forward strand.
TGGCCCTGGCCGGCAACAAAACCGTTGAGTTGGAATGCGTTTGCCTGAACGATATTATCAAAGCTTTATATCCTTTGATCAAGGCGGATGCTTTGCGCTGTGACAAAAACCTCTGTCTGGAGCTGGGAGAAGTAGAACCGTTGATGCTGGATGACAAGGAAATCCGCCAGTTGATTATGAATCTGTGCCGCAATGGCCTGGAGGCTATGGGCAGCGGAGGAACCCTCTGTATTAAAACCTGCCGGCTTGCTGATGAGATCATGCTGACGGTACAAGATCAAGGCTCCGGCATCGATCAAAATCTCATCGATAAACTCGGCACTCCCTTTTTAACTACCAAACCGGAAGGCACCGGCCTGGGACTGCCGGTATGCTTCAGCATTGCCCATCGCCATCAGGCCCGCGTGGATATTCAATCAGCTCATACCGGAACCAGCATTTCCGTCATATTTCCGCTGCGCAGGGAAAGCGTTAAAGAGCTGCAATTAGATGGTTTGATGATGGGATAGCTGTAGAGCGGAGGTGGAATCTGAGCAACGTTGGCTGCGTTTTACTCCACCCGCATAATCAAAAAGCTCCCGGTATGACTTTTCAAGCCTGCCTGGAGCTTTAGATTTGCTCATATTTGATAAACAGATATACAGCTATAATGTAATGAGCCGCTACGGCCTTGCCTTAAATGGTGCAGGGGGGCGGGGGGAGTGCCCCCCTTGCGGCATTAAATATCCATGACAGGCCCGCCATGGCCGTAAAAATAAATCAGCTTCTCATTCAGGTAATCCACAGATACGCTTTTAGAGCCCTCCGGGGTGAGCAATGTAACCGTATCCCCGCCCGAATTTACCCGGGCCTGATTATTTTTGGGGGTTGGCCTGGAAAATCTAGTTTTTACCATAACTCCCTCCTTTTTTTCCATTACGGGACCGCCATTATTATAAAAATAAGCCAACTTTTGGTTCAAGTCCTCCATGGTCATCTTTGCTTCGCGATCTTTTTTGGAAACCAGCGTAAGTTCGGTTGTAAGAGATTTACTCTCCACCCCGGTTTGAAAAGGAATATCCATCAACTTGCTTTTCAATGCTCGATTCATTTTATTTTGCCTCCTTTCATCGTGGGTCATTACCTTGTGAATTAATTAACAATAATTGATGCAAAGATCATGCCAATATGGCAGCGAGGTATGAATGACTAAGGAAACACAGCAAACCACGGCATTTATAAACATAAAATTTCTCAGGCAACTGCAACGAAAAGGGGGGATTGTGTCTGGAATGTATCAAAAGTGTTTCAAAAATTGTCTGATATGCGACACTTTTGAAACAAAACGAGACAGGGGAATGCTGGAGCAAACGGGACAAATGAAGATGACAAATGAGGACGGTCACGGTCCTTTTCTGTCATTCCCGGTTGTTTCCCAACTCATTTGTAGAAGCTTTGGTTCTGCGGTTTATTGGAGTTGAACAGGCTGTTTTGGCCTATCTGATTGATGACTACTTCATAATCGGGGCATTGCCGGTGTATTTTTTCCCGCACCTGTTTTTTTATGCCTGCATACTCCAATTCCGGGATTTCGGGAAGAACCTCCAGGTTAAAGATCACATTGATCTTGTTTGCCGCCTGGGCGATGCGGAAATCCCTGAATTTGATACCCATCTCTTCCTCTTTGACACAGCTCAAGATCTTGTTCCGGACCTTTTCGATCTTCTTCAAATCGGTTGAAATGGGATCCATGTGGATGATTATATTGATATTGAGTTCTTCTTTGACTCTTTTTTCCAGTGAATCAATGACAGCATGCACTTCCACAATATGCTCGTAGTCCGGAACCTCGGCGTGAATGGAGGCGATCACCCGGCTAGGCCCGTAATCATGAACCTCCAGATCGTGGGTTCCCACCACGCATTGGCCGGAACAGACCAGCTGGTTAATCTTTTCTACTAATTCTGGTTCCGGTGCCGAGCCCAGCAGGAGATTTACCGTATCCCTGGCGATACTGAAGCCGGCATATATTATGAACAGGGATATCAATATACCGACCAGGCCGTCTATGGGAAAATCCGTATAAGCTCCCGCCACCATGGCGGCGATTACCAGGCTGGTAGCCAGACAATCATTCAAGCTGTCGTAGGCGGTGGCCTTGTTGATGCTGGAATTTATTGCTGTGGCGATATATGAGTTGTAGGAGAACATCCACAGCTTGACCAGAACGGACAGGATGAGGATTATCAGTATGGCGGCGCTGAAGGTGACCTTCTCCGGATTTAACAGTTTATCATAGGAGCTGCGCAAGAGCTGAAAGCCCACCGAAAATATTATGAAGGCCACCACCAGGGCAGCGATATATTCGAAGCGTCCATGGCCGTAGGGATGATCTTCATCGGCCGGCCGGTTGGCAAGTTTTGCGCCCAGGATGGAAACCAGCGAAGACCCCAGATCGGTCATATTGTTAAAAGCATCGGATATCACCGCAATACTGTTGATGTAGAGGCCGATAGCCAGCTTGGTGACAAACAAGAGCAGGTTGCACAGTATCCCCAGCGTTCCGGAGAGCACCAGATAAGCTTCCCGCACCTTGCAATCTGACACATTCTGATAATCCTTTATCCATTTTCTGATGATGTATTTGATCATAGGCTGCTCCTTTGGCCGCAGATGCTGAGATTATTATATACCTTAAACCTCGCTGTTATTGTGGCTGGATTTGCTTCTGCCCCTGGCGCCCGTTCCTTTTCTTGCCGGTGAAGGAAAGCAGTAGGCTATTTACTATTTTCGGCGATGTGCAGTAATATTTAAACCCCAATAGGGCCAGGATACAAAAAATTATTATGGCTTTTATAGACAACAGCAGTGCAAAAGGCTAGCATTAAGTGATATGAAACCGGAAAGCTGGAATAAATAGTGTCGGCTCAAGGCTTGTCAAAGCAGGGCTTATTCAATCTTCTTATAGTATACACAGTATGGAGCAGCACCTATCTGGCCATGCGCGTCCTGGTTTCGGGAGAGCAGGGGATTTATCCCTTAACCGGCAGTTATCTGCGCCTTTTATGCGCAGGGACCATACTGGCTGTCATCAGCCTGTTAAACCGCCATTCTTTACGGGTCACCCGGCAGCAATTCATGTCATTGACCATCAGCGGGCTGCTGCTGTGGGGGGGCGGCAACGGGCTGATTATGTGGGGAGAGACCACGGCTAATTCCGGTTTCGCAGCTTTGATAGCCTCATCGAGCCCTCTGGTAGTGGCCGCGATCGAGGCGCTTCTGGAGCGGAAACTGCCGTCCCGGCAGCTGATTGTCAGTTTGCTGCTGGCTTTTGCGGGACTGGGGGTGCTGCTTTCGCCCAGTTTACGCCAAGGGGCCGGTACCGGTTTCTGGGGCACCCTGGCCCTGGTAGCGGGCGCCGTCAGCTGGGGGTGCGGAACGGTGTATCAATCCAGGCGGGATTTGAAGCTGCCGGCTACAGTGGTGGCCGCTTATCAGCATCTTATGGCCGGACTGTTTTTCTTGTTGTTGGCATTGGCAAACGGGGCCGCGACGCCGAACTGCGGCGCCTCACAGTGGCTGGCCTTGTCCTATCTGATCCTTTTTGGCTCAGTGATATCCTTTACGGCTTTTATCAAAGCGGTGCAGTTGCTGCCCATCCATGTGACCATGACTTATGCTTTTGTCAACCCGGTTCTGGCCATAATCCTGGGCTGGGCACTTTTACAAGAGACGGTCGGTTATCACACCCTGGCCGGTGCCTTCCTGGTGATAATGGGGGTGGTCGGGGTTTTCTTGACCAGGCTGAAGGCGCCCCGAAGCACTCTGCCCCAGCCGGAGCGGGCCGCGGCTTAAAAGATATTCAGTGCGAAAAATAAAATGGGCCCGCCCCCTGTTTCAGAAGTCAGCGGGCCCGGTCGGTTGCACTTTAATGAATATCGATTTGTTTCTTTCTCCGGGTGCTCTCCTGTTGTTGGGGGATATTTATCCTCAGGATGCCGTCTTTGTATTCGGCCCTGACCATTTCCTCATCTATGCCTTCAAAACTGTACGATCTCGCTACCCTGCCGTAATGACGCTCCTGTCTGATGACGTTTTGATTCTCTTGCTCCATTTGCTTCATGTGCTGAGCCGATACGGTGATGCGGCCGTCCACGCATTCCACCTTGATGTCTTCCTTGCTATAACCAGGCATCTCTATCTCCAGGATATAGCTTCCCTGAGCTTCCCTGATATCGGTGCGCATAGTGGAAGAAAATCCGGCCATAAAGCTGTTGTTAAAAAAATCTTCCAGGAAGCTGTTGCCAAAGGTGCCTTTTAAAAACTCCGACGGCATCATGCTTTTTCCCGGGGACCAGTGGCTGAGGTCTCTTCTCATGATTTTACACTCCTTTGCGTTAGATTAAGTCATCTATAGTTTGAATAAGAAGGTTGTTTTTATGCACCCGGCCAAAATGGGCAATTGTTGACAGCTAGGTGGAATCAGAATAAAATAAATATATATACAAATAACTAAATAACTAAATAATTGTAAAGGAGGTCCGGGCATGAACGGGGTATTTCAAGCTCTGGCCGATCCCACCCGGCGCAGGATACTGGAGCTGCTCAAAGAAGGCGGTATGACCGCCGGGGATATCGCTGCTCAGTTCGATATGAGCCAGCCCTCGGTAAGCCACCATTTGAAGCTGCTTAAAACCGCTGAGCTGGTTACCGCCGAACGAGAAGGGCAGTATATCAAGTATTATTTGAACTTATCGGTCCTGGAGGAGGCCTTGTTGGGCTTCTACAATCTGGTAAGGGGGGCCAAGGTATGAATGTAAACAAAGGGGTCTTATTCTGGCTTTCTTATCTGGCGGGCATAGCGACGGTGGCCTGGGTGGTCTGGGTTTATCCGGACCTGGCTGACACCTTCCCGGTTCATTGGAACGTCGATGGTTGGCCGGACCGCTTTGCCCCTAAAAGCCAGCTATTATGGCTGGCTGGACTGGTGTTGGCCATACCGCTGTTCATGGACATTCTGCCGCGTTTTGACCCGCGCCGGAAGAACTATGATTATTTCAGCACCAGTTATCAATATATGAAGCTGGGTATAACAGTATTTATGGCGTTTATAATGGTCTTAAGCATTCAGGCCGGACGCAGCCAGGACCAGATCCTTTCCACCCGGGCGATGATGGTTGGTATGGGGTTGATGTTTATGATCCTGGGCAATTATTTAACCAAGGTGCGCAGCAACTGGTTTGTCGGTATTAAAACCCCCTGGACCTTGTCATCTGACGAGGTATGGAGGAAAACTCACCGCGTGGGAGGCTGGGCTTTCTTCCTGGTAGGTTTGCTATGCTTTGCGGCAGGATTCTTCCCGGCCGGAAAGGCCTTGTTCTTCCTGGTGATCTGTGTTCTTGTGGCAGTGTCAATCGGCATCTATCTTTATTCTTATCTGCTCTATCGTGCCCTTAACAAATCCTCGTAAATCCTGTCCGGTAAAATACCTCACCATCCCTTGAGAAGCCAGGAAAAAGGGGTGGTGATTTTTTATGGTTAAATTAACCAATTTTTATCATTTGAGTAATTTTATTGCCTGTACCCCACATTAAATAATATCATAAAAGTAATAGATCCCATGTGCGGTCAGGGGGAGGGGCCGAAAAGGGCAAGGGGCGATTGTAGAGGAGTAACATAAACCCGGATCATGTTATAGGAGTGATGTACATAATGCGAGTAAACGCCAATAGTGCTTTGCGTAAGTTGGTAGAAGAGCATCCGGAGTTGAAGGGGCAGCATATAGAGATTAAGATTTATCAGCCCGCGGTGCAGGTAGGACGTTACGATCCTTTGACCAGCGGGGACGAAGTCTTGATTCAAGCCGACATGGAGGGGGCCAGTGGACAGGTATACACCTTTCACCCCCGTACCTTTAACGGGACTGTAGATGCGGTTGCCAACCTGCCCGATGTCAGTCCATATTATTATCCTATGGTGGTGGCGGTCCTGAATGCGGCAGCCCGTAAAGTCGGCTGGATAGACCGGAGCGTTGAGTGCAGCTCCGCAGAGCAGGGACAATGTGCCCGGTACATCTGTGAGTTTATTAAAGAGAAACATGGAATTTGCAGGATCGGGATGATCGGCTTTCACCGGGCCTTGTTGGAGGAAGCGGTGGCGGTGTTCGGGGTGGAGAACCTGGCGGTCATGGATCTCAATCCCCATAACATCGGTTCATTTATCTACGGGGTCGAGGTTTGGGACGGCGACAAAGATCACTCCCCTTTAATTAATTTTGCCGATGTGCTGCTGATAGCCGGCACCAACCTGGTCAACGGTAAAGCTGACAAGATTCTGCAGCAAAGCGGGGATAAGCCTTATTATCTTTTTGGCACCACCGCGGCTGGTTTGGCCAAAGTCAATGACCTGCCCTGGCTGTGCCCCATGAGTATTTAAAAAGGCCGCCGGAGATTAACCCTGAGCTGATCCAACCGGGATGACTGCCTGAAAAGGCAGCTTATCCCGGTTGTTCCTTTTTGACGCCCATGCCATCTCTTTAGGGGCCTGGCGTGATGTGAGCATAGCTGCCCGGGGCTGATAAATCCAGGGCGACTCCCGGCAGCAGGGCGGGTTTTGTCAGTTTATATTTCCTTGGACCCCATTTCTTGATAATGTAACAACGCAAAAATAGTTGAAAATAACATTGTTTAAGGAGGTATGATGTTTTGAAGAAGATCGCTATTCTGGTGTTGGCTGCATTTCTCCTAACCTTATTGCCTGCAGCCGCCTTGGCCAAACCCGACCCTGACAAAGCGAAAGGCAACAAATGGGTTCAGCAGCAGTTGCCGGGCAAGTATGACAAGGGTCAGTCCAAGGATAGCCGGGACCGGTATTACAAAGACGTGGATTTTGATGATATCCACGACTGCTGGGCCAATGGGTACATAAAGAAGGCTGCTCGCAAAGGCTTGGTGGAAGGTTATCAGGGTAAATATCAGCCCAACCAGCCGGTCACTAATCTGGAGCTGATAGTGATGCTGGTCAGGGCTCTGGACAAAGACGGGCAGATCGATCTGGATAAGGTTGACACCAGCTCGGCTGGAATGGACTTAAAGAAGATCCCCAGTTGGGGACAGGTTTATGTTGCGGCGGCGGTAGATTACGGCATAATCCTGCCTGAGGAACTCAAAAATTTCAATCCCAACCAGGGCTGTAAAAGATATCAGGTAGCCCTCTATATCGCCCGCATCCTGAACCAGGACGACAATGATGTGGATATCGATTTCGATGAACTGGCCGCTGATGTTGATGATATCATAGATATTATGGAGCAACTGGGCGACCTGGGTGAAGACAATGATGAAATCCAGGACAGCATTGACAGCCTGATCGCAGATTTGGAAGACTTCAATGACGAACTGGCCGATGCTGATGAAGACGATCTGAGCGCATTGATATCCGATGTGAAAGCCCTGGCCAATAGCCTGGACGAAATCATCGCAGATGCGGAGGACGAAGATGTAGATGAAGACATTCTGGATGAACTAGGCGATGCGGCCCAAAAAATAAGCGCACTAAAGAAGGCCTTGAAAGCCTACCAGGACAGAGACCTGAACGATTCCTTCCTGGACGATAATCAGTTCCCCTATGACTGTAAGTCTTCCATTAAAAAAGTGAAGCGCTACCGCATCATGATTGGTGACAACGATGGCAAGTTCAGCCCCATGCGGGTGGTAAAACGCGATGAAATCGCCACTCTGCTGACCCGCCTGACCGACCTGATACTGGGGGAATTTGATATCGCCTCCGCCAAAGGCACTCTGGAAGCGGTGGAGGATGAAGATGATGGCTATGTCATCACGGTTCTCAACGAAGATGGAGAAGAAGACGATTACAATGTCACCGGCGATACCCGCATCCTTTATAACAAAAAGTCTGTGAGCCTAAAAGACCTTGAAGATTATCTGGGATATGAGATAGTGGTGGTCTATGATGTTGACAATGATGCCTCAACCATTAAGATCATCAGCAGTTCAGCAGCCGATGATGATGACGACGATGATGACGACGATGATGACGATGATGATGACGATGATGATGAAGATGATGATGAAGATGATGATGAGTAGATAAATTCTGCTTATCCCCAATTAATGGCTCTTTGTAAAACTGGCATTATCAATAGCACCGGGGTGGGTAATTCCTGCCCCGGGTGGTATTTTTTTATCAAGATTCAGCGCTGGTATGCTACCATTGAGCTTAGATAATTCCCAGGAGGACAAACCATGTCCAACGCTGAACCGTCACAATTGGAGAAAATTACCGTATCGGTCTGGCGTCAATACAAGCAGGGCAACAACGCTGCAATTGAAGACAGCTTCGATAAAATCATGCCTTTTTGCTTACGGGTTTGCGCCCGTACCTGTGGACGCTACATCGACAACAGTGATGAAGAAGCCAGCATCGCCAGGATGGCTATGCTCGAGGCCTTTGATAAATACGAACCCCAGCGGGGCAATCTCTTGCTCTATCTGGGCTACGTCATACGCAACCGCATTATCGATTACAAGCGCAGTGAGGAAAAGCGATACTTTACCCCTTTTTCCGCTTTTCAAAATGAGCATCACCAAATCTGGGGGAGCCAGGAGCAGGATCCCGCCGGGCAGATTCTTGATGACCTGGCGCGCAAACAGGATCTGGACCGCTTTATAACGGTATTGCAGCAATATGATATTGAACTGCAGGACCTGGTGCGGGGCAGCCCCCGCCAGAAAAAAACCCTGGAGGCGGCCGTCTCGATTGCGGGCATGATTGCCTCAGACAGGGAGATGTGCGAGTATTTGCAGGAAAAGAGGATGATACCGATACGAATGCTGGAAAGACGTTGCAACGCCAACCGAAAAATAATTGACCGTTACCGAAAATTTATCATCGCCAGCACTTTGATCCTTATTCATGATATTCAGTGTTTAAGGCCTTATTTAAACGACCGGAAAGGAGGGCAAAGCCGTGTCTAAGCAAGCGGGCATCGTTCTTGAATCAGGCCGGGGATGGGCCATAATTATGCGTCCCGATGGCGCCTACCAGAAGATCAAGACCAATCAACCGCTTTATCCAGGCCAGTACTATTACCAGCGTCAGCTGCCGGCTCTTCCTTACGGCGTTGCGGCAGCAGTATTGCTGTTCATTCTGGTTGGGGCCATCGATTTCTTCAATGTGGTTGCCTATGCCTCGATTTCCTCCGGCATCGAACTGGGTGTCAACCGCTGGGATCGGGTGGTCACGGTCAAGACCGAGAGTGAGGCAGCGGCCCAGGTGGTATCCCAGGTGGATATAAACGGACGGCCGGCTCAAGAGGCGGTTGCGGCTGTGGTCAGCGAGATCATCGCCAAAGACAGTATGCCTGAGAATGGTACCGGCACCTTGCAGGTTTCGGTGCACAGCAAAAAGGCCGGTCAAGAATTGGAAGCCGAATATAAACGAAACCTGGTGGCCAAAATCAACCTCTCGGTTAATCAAGCCCTAAAAGTCCATGATAAAGTTAAGGTTAAAGGCGAGACTGTTGAAGAAAAGCTGCAGATCGAATACAAGCCTGCTACGAAAAAGGACCAAGACTTAGACCAGGCTAAAAAAACCCCGCCCGGAAATGCCTGGGGTCATGACATAAATAAGAATAAAACCGCTAATTACAAGGATAATAAGGATGCCGTCGCTATTCCCGTGTTTCAACGGTATTTAGAGCTGGACAATAGCGTAAATCGGGGCAATAGAGACCAGAAGACGGACAAAGACAAAACTAATGAAAAATCTGACCGTGATTCGGAAAAAAAACAAAATGATGAAAATTATAAACGTAATACGGACAATGACCGAGACAATAAAAAGAGTTACCGTGAGACAGACAAAGATCGGGCCAATGATAAGAATTACCCCGCGACGGATAAAAACCGCAACAGTGAGAAGTATGACCGTGAAAGTGACAAATATAGATCAACTGAAAAGTATAACCGTGAAAAAACCAAGAATGAGAACAGCTTTACCAAGAAATGGCTGGAAAGTAAAACCAAGCTCCGCAACTGGTCCGATTACCGCAGCCTGATCAATCCCGGACTGGAAAACCGGGACAAATAAGCGCAATGTGAGATCCCCGGCAAAGCAACCAAGATCCTGTTGTCGTATCAATCCAACAACAGGATCTTCCTTTTGTCGAGGGTCTACCTTAGTTGCGGGTCAATTGCTGGTAGATAATGTCGGCCAGGCCTAGCGAGCCCTGGCTGGAAAACAAGGCCAAAATGAACTGGACCAGCTTCAAAAACACTGCCCAGCCCGGACGTGAAAAGAAAGACAGATAAAAGCCGAAACATAACGGAACAGGGTTGTAACCAGGGGACGGAGGCGTAAGAAGCCTCCGTCCCCACCTGTTAGCGTTCATGGGATACTTTATGACCAATATACCCCTATGGGAGAGCTGTTTATGCGGTTTGCCGCTCTCCGCCTGCTCAGTTAGTTCTTCATATTCCTGTTCGCCAATCTCCACCGGCTCCACCTTGTCCATAACCCCCACGTCCCGGTAGGCAATACGGATATCTTGCTCGGCCGTATGAGAGTACTTTTCGCTGTGTTCCCCGACCTCAATCCTCTCAATGAAGAGCCGCAGGAGTTCAGGCGTCATGACACCGACCTTGTTGCCGGTAAGCTCGTCGTCTGGATTGCCGACCATCATTCCGACGCCTCCGCCGCCCTCGTCCTTAATCCACCCGAACCCGAGGAAGTAGATTTGCCTCTCACCGTCTACGCCGCGAACCTCACCATTGTGCGGTTCCTGCGGTTATTAGCTTTTTCAACTCCCTTCGCCAACACACATCCACAAACCGGCGAAGATAGCTATTACTATCTCGCTATAATCTTCAGTATTTGCAAGCTTTCGGAGGCTTCTTCAAGGATGCTATAAATTGGTGTATACTGGCGACATAAAGATACTTTGCGTGACGGACGATAGATACAAAATGAGAAAAATCAATTAATCCCGCAGAAAGGAGGAGTGTCTGTGAAAAAGCTCAAAATCCTCAAACGCAGCCGTGTCAACCGTGCGCTGAAAAGTATATTCGACTATCCGCTGACAGTCATAGAAGCCCCTATCGGCTACGGCAAGACCACAGCGGTACGGGAATTCCTGTCAAGCAGAGGCAGCGCCGTACTATGGCTTTCTTTTCTATCGTCCGAGGATACCGTTTCTTTCTTCTGGGACTCGTTATCATTGGAGATTGGCAGGCTGGATGCGGAAGCGAGCGCAAGGCTGAAGAATCTCGGTTTTCCCGCCGATGCGTCCCAGGCTGCAAATGTCCTGTCCATACTGCACGAACTGGACTTTGAGCAGGACACTGTACTGGTGATCGATGACTTTCACCTGATAAAAGGCCCGCAGATCAGTTCGTTTCTGGCTCTGATCGCCAGAAAGCCACCGGATAATCTGCACATCGCCATTGTTACCCGCGACACTTCAAACCTTGATATTTCAGAGCTCACAGCCAAAGGGCTGTGCAATATACTCCCCCAGCAGACGCTGTGCTTCACCGATGGTGAAATACGGGACTTCTGTGCCCTGATGGGATACGCTCCTGACAACGCCGAGTTCAGAAAGATCAGCGAATACACCGGCGGCTGGATTTCAATGGTCTACCTGACGCTGCTTGGCATTGTACGGGGCATCCCGATCGGCAAGAGCGACGTGATTGACGAGCTGGTTGAAAAAGTGCTTTTTAACGCTAACGAAGAGAATATCCGGCGTTTCTTGCTGAGGCTTTCCGTGATGGATGCTTTTACGGCGGATGAGGCACTATTTGTGACCGAAGAGCCGCGCGCAGAGGAGTTTTTGAAAAAGCTGCGTCGGGAAAATGCCTTTATCTCATACGACCCTGCCACAGACGTATATAGGATACACAACGTGCTGCTTGATTTCCTGCGGATAAAATGTAAAAACAACCTGGAACTCACGCATCTTTACGGCCGGGTGGGCCAGTGGCTCTTTGCCCATCACGCAAATGCGCAGGCCTACGCTTATTTCTGCCGCGCCGGGGATTTCGAGCGCATTCTCGATCTCCTCAACGATACAAGCAACATTACATACGGCTCCCCATATTATGAGGGTTTGTTTGACCTGTTCTCGTCCCTTCCTCGCGAGACACTGTTTAAGTATCCTTTCGCATATCTGCAATACATAACCATGCGAATTGTCGTCGGCGGACCGGACGGTACGCGGGACAGTGTGACGCGCCTCAGCGAGCTCCAGGCTGCGTATGAAGGTATGGAAGGACTTGATCCCCGGTTCAAAAATCAGGTTTTGGCGGAGGCGGCGCTAATCCGTACGGTTTCAGTTTTCAACGACGTCGTGCAGATGGCAGCCTGCATCAGGGAAGCGCTTCGGCTGTTTGACGGAGGAACATCCTGCATATTCCGCCAGGAGAATGTGGTCGGCTTCGCTTCCCCCCATCAACTGTATACTTATTATAAAGAGCCCGGGAAGCTGAAAGAGACGGCGGACTTCATGACGGCGGAGTTCCCCGCTTTTGTACAGGCTACAAACGGATGCTGCACGGGCAACGATTACCTCACGACGGCGGAATACGCACTTGAAACAGGCGACTGGCAGGCTGCGGAACTGAACGCATTCAAAACTATCTATAAAGCGCAGAGCAGGAATCAGGTAAGCCTTGTTATCGATGCAAGCCTGACGCTAATGCGTCTGTACATTTATCAGGGAAAGACGAATGAAGCGCTGGAGGTGCTTCAGCAGCTCCAGGAGGATCATGCCATTAAAAATACCGTCTATTTAAATACCGCGCTGGAGCTTGTAAAAGGTTACATTTACGCCTGTCTGGGCCGGTACAGCAGCATCCCCATCTGGCTGCAGACGGGAGATATGTCCTCGGCTCAGCTTATGTTTCAGGGTGTGGCGTTCAACTATATCGTATACGGAAAGGCAGTGCTGCTTTCAAAAAATTACATAAAGCTTGAGATGCTCACTGAGGAATTTAACCGCTATTTTTCTGTCTTTCATAACCAGCTTGGTTTTCTGCACAATCAGATTCTAAAAGCGGCGGCCAAGTATCGGCTTTACGGTATGGACGCGGGCCGCGAGTCGCTCATGGAAGCAATCGCGATGGCGCGGGAAGATCATATTATACTTCCCTTCGCCGAATACGCTCCCGCCATTATAGACATGATGCGGAGCATTCATCATTCCGATTCAAGGGATATGTATATCAAAGCAATTTATGATGCCTGCGAACAGTATATGGCGAGCTTGAAGCGCACGACCCAGAGCGCGGTGTCCCTGTCTGGCCGGGAAATCGAAATCCTCACCCTCACGGCGGAGGGCTTGAAGCGGGATGAGATCGCTCTAAGGCTCCATTTGGCAACGGGTACCGTCAAGAATCATCTGGAAAATATTTACCGTAAGCTGGAGACTTCCGGCAGGACAGCTGCCATTAAAAAAGCGCGGGAACTGAAACTTCTTTAGGCTTTTATAAAATGTGCCGAACGGCACATAACATACGAAAAATTAACCCTCTATACTTTATTTAAGTATGGGGATTTTTTATGCGCGAAAGGAGGCCATAGACTTAATGGGCAGAATATTGAATGTCACGCCCAGCGACGATTACACCCTGCTCGTCGAATTTGAGCAGGGCAACAAGATACTGTTCAACATGAAGCCAATGCTTAAGTCCCTGCCATATCGAAGCCTGAATGATCTCGCCCGTTTCAAGAACATTACATTGGAGGAGAAGGCCATCCGCTGGTCTGACCCCGCAGCTCCGGACGAAAGCATAGTACCACTGCGTCTGACGTTAGACACTATCCTGTTTACCATAAGGGGATAATGCGGAATATCTGCTTGAATCACAAAAACAGAATACCTGACGGAAACGCAAAAAAATACCCGTTCCGAGTGACTGTCGCACCCTGAAAGAACGCCATCATTCTTAACCTGAAAGGAGCACTCTCCATGTTTAAGAAAGTAAAGTACCTTCTGCTTATCTTTGCATTACTGCTTACGCTTCTGCCGCCGGCAGCTCTTGCAGCTTCGTCGGGTACTGCCCCGTATGATCTGCAGGCTTCGCTCATCGACCCCGATGAGACCCGTCCCCACGGCAGTGCGCTGCTCACCTTTAAAATCGATAATCTGCCCCGGTCCGATGCAACGAAAAACTGGTATGTGTATATTGAAAAAAAGGTTGGCGCCGATGGACCGTGGTACAAAGCCAATGAGGTGAGCAGCGACGAATTTCTCGACTATTACCAGACGAGCACAGGCGTATTCCAATTTGAACAGCTTTGGGTGGAGGATTACGCCTGGGACGGACGCACTCTCGTTTCCTTTCGGGTAAAGGCTATCTTGTACGATGAAACCTTCAGCTTTGCCGGCGAATCGGCCTGGTCCAACACCGCTTCCGTCGGCGTACAGGGCAGCAGTTGGGCACTCCCCGAACTCCAAAAGGCGATGGAATACGGGCTGATTCCCGATATCTTGGCTGGAAAAGACCTGACGCAGCCCATCACCCGCGAGGAATTCTGTGAGCTGGCGCTTTTGCTCTATGAAAAGACCACGGATAAAACGCCCGCGCCGGTTTCACCCAATCCGTTTACCGACACGACAAACCCGCGGATATTGAAAGCCTTCGCGCTGGGCATCACGCAGGGCACATCAGCCACCACCTTTACTCCAAACAAACTGATCAACCGGCAGGAGTGCGCCACCATGCTGTTCAGGACGATCAAGGCCATCGCCCCGAGCGCGGATTACTCCATCGCGGGCGTGCCCGACTTCCCCGACCAAAAGGATATCGACTCCTGGGCGGCGGAGAGTACGAAATACATGTCGAAGCTGGGCATTATCAAGGGCGACGACAAAGGTTACTTTATGCCGAAAGCGACCACTACGGGACAGGAGGCTTCCGGCTACGGCACGGCCACAAGGGAAGCGGCGCTCCTTATGAGCGTACGGACTTATGACGCTATTTAAACCTTCAGAAAGGAGAGATCTTTAATATGGGATTAAAGATAAAATTGCTGTCCGTCCTACTGGCGGTATGTCTCGTGGGTGTTTACGCCCCCGCAACCGCATGGGCGGGGGATGGCGACGTCTGCGAGATCGGCGGTAAAGGCTACGCTACGCTGGATCTGGCGCTAGCCGCGGTGCAAAACGAACAAACCATTAAGCTGCTGCAAGACATCGACTACACAGACGGTATTGAAATCATGAATAAAGACATCACCTTTGACGTGAACGGATATACGCTGGATCTTGTGAATACCGCGGGATATGGACTCCGGGTCGACGACGGCATCGTTGACCTGACTGACACTTCCCCGGGCGGCGGCGAATTTAGCGTCACCGGCTCCACTTTCGGCGTGGTCGCCTTATACGGCACCGCCTCTGTCACCAACGCTACGGCTACCGGACCCGGCGGCTACGGAGCCATCGCGTTAGACGGCGGAGACATTGAGATATCCGGCAATGTCCAGGGCGTCACGGTGGGCGCTTCAGCCCAGGACGCAGGCAGCAGCATTTACATCGGCGGTGGTGTCACGGCAGGCGCCGGTATCGGCGCGGCCGCGGCGGATCAGGGAACCGTCACCGTTGACGGCGGAATTTCAGCCGCAACGTATATCAGGATCGGCGCTGTATCCAAAGCCCAGGGAGAACACACCGGAACCGAAGGCGGCTACTTCGTTTACACCGACCAAGCCAGTTCCGGCAGCACCGTACGGGTTAAGAACACCACCCCGCCGTCGGGTGGCGATGTCTGCGAGATCGGCGGTACAGGCTACGCTACGCTGGATCTGGCGCTGGCCGCGGTTCAGGATGGGGAAAGCGCGACCATTAAGCTGCTGCAAGACATCGACTACACAGGCGGTATTGAAATCGTGAATAAAGACATCACCTTTGACCTGAACGGGTATACGCTTGATGTGGTCAATACTGCAGGTATAGGGCTGCGGGTGGATACGGGCAGCGTTGACCTGACAGATACTTCACCGGGCGGGGATGGCGAATTCAACGTCACCGGGACTACTAACGGTGTGTATGTGGTCCGCGGCGAGGCCACGGTATCCGGCGCCACGGCGACTACAGGAACGGGCGCCTTCGCCGTCGGTTCATCCGCGGCTATCGTGATAACGGACGACGTGCAGGGTGAAACAAACGGCGTCTGCGCTGGCGGAAGCGGAAGCAGCGTCACAGTCAGCGGCAATGTCCAGTCAGACCAGACAGGCGCACGTGTTTATGACGGCGGAACGGTGACCGTCAACGGACAGATGACGGCAGAGGTATTCTATGTCATTGCCGGAAGCGCCACCGAACCCGTTTACTTATCGGAAAGTGATTACCAGCTTGACCTCGCAAACCCGGGCTATTACCTCTACACAGGCAGCGGCGCAGAAAAGGCCTGGGTCAAAATTCCCATTTTGGCGGACATCCCTCATGACGGAAATTCGGGAATCACAAATCAGACGCAGGGAGCACACGGCAGCAGACAGGTTACCCTGACCGTGACGGTGCAGAATGAGGCGGGAGACCCCCTGACCGGCATCGGTCCGGAGTATTTTGAAGTAACCATAAACGGCGAGCACCAGTGGTTTGACACCAGTTCCCTGCTCTCAGGCTTTACCGACAATGGAGACGGGACCTATACGGTGGTCTTTACGGGAGCCGCCGACAGCGCGGGATATCCCTTCATGTACCTGAAGGTGAAAGGCGTGATCATTGAGTACGGCCCGACAGCTGTCACGACTCCGGGGCCGACGGATGACTATGTCTGCGAAATCGTCGGCGGAGATCAGCATAACACGCTGGACGAGGCGTTGGACGCCGCGTTCAGCGGAGATATCATCAGGCTGCTCCAGGATATTGATTATGAGGGCGGCCTTGTTATTAACAGCAAAATCATAACCCTGGACGTGAACGGCTATACTTTGAATGTGGTTAATGACGAGACTGGAGGAAACGGACTGGTCGTGGAAAATCACGGCAGCGTTGATCTGGCGGACACTTCTGCGGAGGGTGGCGGAGAATTCAATGTCACCGGCAAAACATACGGGGTCAAGGCCGATTTGTCTTCGGTCACCGTTACAAGCGTAACAGCAACAGGCCCCGGAAGCATCGGCATTTTTGCCAATAACAGCAGCAGCGTCAATACAGAAAGCGTCCGTGGTGTGCAGTTTGCCGCCTATGCCTGCGCAGACAGCTTTATCGAGGTTGAAGGCGATGTAACGGCCGTTGCATCCAACGGCAAAGGCGTATATGCAGACGATAAAAGCGAGATCTGCGTTTCAGGCAATGTAACAGCGACCGGCGGCGCCGCAAGCATCGGTGCGCATGCCATCAGAAGCAGTGCGATTACCGTTGATGGTATTATTACGGCAACGACTTATATCAAGATCGGCGACGTACCTGTACTTCAGGAAGATTATACGGGCATTGACGGCAGCTATTATGTTTATACCGATGCGGCAAGTCCCGGCAACACCGTCCGGGTCAGGATCCCTCCGCCTGCCATCATCACTGAAAGTCTGCCGAACGGCAAGGCAGGTATAGCCTACAGCCACGCCGTTACAGCAACAGGCGGAGGCCCCATCGCCTTCTCGCTGTTGAATGGAAGCCTGCCTGGAGGGCTGAGCCTTGACCCTGTCACCGGATTTATCTCCGGTACACCTGACTCTACCGCTACATTTACCTTTACTGTCAGGGCTGAGAACAGCGCCGGAGTGTTCGATAAGGAGTTCACAATTACGATAACCGCAGCTTCCTCGGGTGGCGGCAGTGGCAGCAGTCCGTTAACCCCGGCAACGCCGACATATCATGCGGATGTAAAAGCAGAAAATAACGCTGCAACGACAATCCCTGTCGCGGTTAACAAGGATACTAGAACCGCATTTATAGATGCGGGCTCGCAGAATCTCACTCAAAACAGAACTGTCGTCACGGTCCCTTCTATTCCCGATGTTGACACTTATACTTTTGGCATACCGGTACCCGACTTATCAACAGCGGTCGAACATGGTACACTAACACTTAATACCGACACGGGCAGTGTCACCGTCCCGTCCAATATGCTTACAGGCGTGGCGGGAGTCAGCGGAAGCAAAGCTGACATCACTATCGGTCAGGGCGACAAGAACGCCCTATCAGACCATGTGAAAGCCTTAATCGGCGATAAGCCGCTCATCTCGCTCACGCTGTCCATCGATGGAAAGCAGACCGATTGGAGCAATCCCGTTGCGCCTGTAACTGTGAGCATACCCTATGCGCCCACGGCGGCGGAGCTTGCTAACCCCGAAAGCATCGTCGTGTGGTACATCGACGGCAGTGGAAACGTAGTCACCATCCCCAACGGACGCTACGATGCGGCGACGGGAACGGTGAGCTTCTTCACCACCCATTTCAGCGATTACGCTGTGGCGTATAACAAGGTAAACTTCAAAGACGTTGCAAGCGGCGCGTGGTATGCTGACGCTGTTTTCTTCATCGCGGCGAGAGAAATCACAGGCGGCACAGGAGATGGCACTACATACAGCCCCGAAGCCAAGCTCACGCGCGGAGAATTCATCGTCATGATGATGAGAGCCTATGGCATCGCTCCCGACGCGAACCCGACCGACAACTTCTCTGACGCGGGCAGCACATATTACACCGGCTACCTTGCGGCGGCAAAGCGGCTGGGCATAACCGCAGGCGTAGGAAACAATATGTATGCTCCGGGCAAAGAAATCACTCGTCAAGAGATGTTCACCCTACTGTATAACGCGCTGAAAGTCATCGTTCAACTCCCGCAGGGTGACCCCGGCAAGACGCTCTCAGACTTCACCGATGCCGGTCAGATTGATCCCTGGGCAAAGGAGGCGATGAAGCTGTTGGTCGAATCCGGAACGGTATCCGGCAGCAATGGCAAGCTCACGCCGACAGGCACAACCACCCGCGCTGAAATGGCGCAAGTACTGTATAATCTGCTGGGGATATAAGCTAAAAATAGGTAAGCTGTAAAAAGCAGAAAACCAGTCATAAAAATCGTGACTGGCTTCCTGCTTTTTTCGTTGCCCCGTACCGGTTATCCCCTCGGTTCAGTCATTGTACCTGTGGGTGACACTTGTGTTCCGGTATGTTATTGACGGCTTAACTGCTGGTAGATGATAGCGGCCAGGCCCAGTGAGCCCTGGCGGCTGATGGTTTTGGCGTATTCTTCGTCCAACATGGATTCAAAGGTCTCGGTGGCCATACCGCGGGCGATGAAATCACTGCGCGGGATGCTGGCCCGCATAGCTGACAGCAACCGGTATACAAAAACGCTCTCCAGCTCCTCGCAGGCCTGGCGTAATTTTTTATCCTCTTTACTCTGCATGGCTTCCTGCAATACCCGGTTGAACTTGCCGGCCTGCTGCTGTTCGCGGCTGGCCTGAACCCCGGACATATTGACGGGATTGCCGATGCCTATGGCGTTAACCGCACTCATTCGGGATCAGCCTCCTCTTTAGCGGCGCAGATTGGTAGTGGTCTGCAGCATTTCGTCCACCGACTGAACCACCTTGGAGTTAATTTCATAGGCGCGCTGAGCGGTGATCAGACCCACCATCTCCTCCACGATCTGTACATTGGAAGACTCCAGGTATCCGGACTCCAGGGTGATGGTGCTGTCCGCTTCGGGGTCCCAGTCCACCGCTTCACCGGCGGTGTCGGTGGCCCGATAGAGATTGCCCCCTAATTTCTCCAGACCGGAAGGGTTCATGAAGGTGACCAGTTCCAACTGGCCGGCCTCCTGGATTTCATCCGAACCTGAAACCTTATAAGTCACCCGGCCGTCCTTTTCAACCAGGATATCATAGGCGCCCGCTTCCAGCGCATCCACCCCCGCAACCAGGTTGCCGCCGCTGGTCACCAGATTGCCCTCCGCATCCAGTTTGAAAGAGCCATCCCGGGTATAGAGCTCTTGATCTCCAGGGCCGTAAACGCGGAAATAGGCATTACCACCGGAAATGGCTACATCAAGGGGATTGCCCGTGGGCTGCAGGTTGCCCTGACCGGTCATGATATCGATGGCGGACGGTCGAACCCCCAGGCCTACAGACACCCCCACCGGCTCGATCAGTTCATCGCTTACTGTGGGGCGTTTAATAGTCTGGTAGAGCAGATCCTGAAACTCCACCCGTTGCCGCTTGTATCCGGTAGTGTTCACGTTGGCGATGTTGTGCGCCAGGGTGTCCACATTGAGCTGCTGGGCATGCATGCCCGTGCTGGCAGTGTAGAGGGACCTCATCATAGCGGGTTTCCTCCTTAGAATAATTCGTTTTTGATCATAGCTTGAGGAATTGCACCTCGGTCGATCGGTGCAAGGTGGGCCCCTCGGCGAGTCCAGCCCACAACGCAATAAAAAGTTATTCCATTTCTATATCGTAAAACAGCTGCATAAACTTTAACGATAATTTGTCCACCAAAGGGTCTTAATGTAGCAACTTTTTTCCTCTATTTTCATATATTAAAGCACATACAGTTTTCGAGGTGTGATTCATGATAAAAATATCCGACTTGCGAACCCGAGATGTAATCAATATAGTAGACGGGAAGAAACTGGGCAACATCATAGATATAGATTTAGACTTGGAGAACGGCCGTGTCCTGGGTTTGGTCATGCCCGGGCACAGCCGGGGCTTCAACATTTTCTCCCGCCGGGAAGAGGTGACTGTGCCCTGGCATAAGATTATCCGCATCGGCCGGGACGTCATTCTGGTGGAAGTTCCCGTGGCTAATGAGGTTGAGGGCTACCAGCGCCGCGATTATCGCATCGATGACGATCGCTATTAAGCCTCAATAATATCAAGTTGAATTATCGGCCCCTTTTGGCGATAATAAGGGCAGCACCTGAACTAGAAAGGCCTAAGGGGGAAGATAATTTGAGATGCCCCTATTGCCAGGAGTTTGAGAGCCGGGTGGTGGATTCCCGGGCCAGTGACGACGGCGCCTCCATACGCCGGAGGCGGGAGTGCAACGCCTGCAAGCGCAGATTCACAACTTATGAGAGAATCGAAGAGAGACCTCTGGTGGTGGTAAAAAAGGACGGCAGCCGCGAGCAATTCAACCGTGATAAGCTGCTGGCCGGCATCACCCGGGCCTGTGAAAAGAGACCGGTCAGCATGGAGGATATTGAAAACCTGGTGGCCGGTTTGGAGCGCGAATTGCGCGATGAATATGAACGTGAAGTGAGCAGTCAGGTGATTGGGGAGAAGGTTATGAAGCGTCTGCAGGCCCTGGATGAAGTGGCCTATGTGCGCTTTGCCTCAGTCTACCGACAATTTGCCGATCTCAACAGCTTCATTAAAACCATCGAACAGCTGAAAAAACAGTAGGACATGAGACACATGGGGACGTCGGACACATGTGTCCGTCTGTGTCCGCGGGCGTCATCGGTTGAGGTAGGCGGTGAGGGCTTCCACTACCATAGCCGGCGGGAAGCTCTTTTCTTCCACCCGGGTGGAGGCACGGCCGTAAAGATACATGAAGTCTTCATAAGGCCCGGTCTCGCGGTGGCCCTGCTCCAGATCGGGAATATCTTTTAACCAGCGCCGGGCTGAGGAGCGGGGCAGGTGAAAAACGAAACGGTAGTTGCCTAGAGCTATAATAAACTCGAAAAGCGAGTAATATTCGGGTTCAACCGATTGCACAAAACATTTGGGACAGTGATGTCCCTTTTTTAAATATTCCACAAAGGAAAAGCCTGCGCTGCGGGCCGAGTCTTTGCAGTCTTCACACAGCCAGATGCGGGTGCGGTCCGGCCCCATGAGGTAGCGCACCTGAATAAGATCCGGATTTTCCCGGTAGAGCTTTTTTATCACCCGGTTCTTCAGGGAATACAGTTCCTGGCTTTGCTCTGGATAACGTTTGGCATAATGGTTAAGATGAAATAAGTAAAACGATATGCGCAGGACTTCCTCGCCGGGCAGGCCCGCTATGCTGGCCAGAAAACGGTCGTAATGGTGGACGGCCTTTAGCACTTTGCTGAACCGGGCCTTATTGAGGCCCCGGCCCCCCAGGAGGGATTTTTTATCTTGCAGGTCGGCCAGTGACGAATAAATATCGACCGCTTCCAGATCCTTCTCAGCAAACAGATAGCTTAGGCCCCCGTTGGCGTTGCGTAAGACCTGTGAGACCTGCAGATAGCCATATTCCATCAATTCGTGAACCTGGCGGTTGTTAAGCTGGTAGCGTCGGGCCACCTGGCTGATGGTCAGCAAGTTGGGCACCTTCCTTGCTTACTGATATTGCTTCCGGCCATCCGGATTCAGAAATCCAAATAAACCAAAAACCATTGAGATAAAGCGCTGCAATCTGAGCAAAACTGTATTGTTTTCAAGGGGGGATCCCGGCCCTGAGGTTCAAATCCGCAGAGATCAAACCGCTGATCCGGCCAGGATGCAGACTATTCAAGACAACTCCATAATCCGGATGGAGAAGCAGCCCTTATCTTAATTATCCGGAGCCGTGCCGGGTTCGCCTTCAGCTTGCTCAGGAACGGGCTCCAAGAGCCTCAAGGCCTCGGTTTCCCATTCCTGCGGCACTTTTATCACGGTTTCCGCATAAGGTCCTACCGACAGCGGAATCTGCGAAATGGCATTGCGTTCGATTCGATAAGGTATTTCCTGTGATCTTAACAGGCTTTCAATTATAATGTCATCAGGAGGAAAGACTCGTACTAGAGTAACCCAAACCATAGTCTGGTCGCGACTGCCCCCGCTGCCTTCAGGGGTCGGGGGAACGGAGTGACTGCTCATTACAACCCACCTCCTTAACCATATTGTACGCGAAAGAAAGAGGTTGAACAAATGAACCGCTGGACCTGGCAACAATTACATGGTCTCGAGTATATAACCGTGCCGTCCTGGCAGGAAAAAGGCGCGCAAGTGGTCTTTACCGCCCGCACCGGAGGCTTGAGCAGCCAGCCTTGCCACAGTTTAAACCTGGCCCTGCATGTGGGCGACGACCCCGAAAAGGTAGTGCATAACCGGCAGCTGCTGATGCAGCTTTTTGGCTTGGGGCTGGAGGATATGGTGTCCTGCCAGCAGATCCATGGCAGCGAAGTGGGTATAGTATCCCGCAAAGACCGCAGCAGCGGGGCTTACAGTGATCAGACCGCACTTTGCGGCTGGGATGGGATGATTACCGACCAGACCGATCTGGCTCTGGCCACTTTTTATGCCGATTGCATCCCATTATTCTTTTTTGATCCGGCCCGGCGGGTTATAGCCGTATCCCACAGCGGCTGGAAAGGTACTTACCTGCAGATTGCAGCCAAAACCGTACAGGCCATGGTCAAGACCATGGGCTCTGTTCCGGGGGATATACAGGCCTTTATCGGCCCCGGCATCGGCGCTTGCTGTTATCGCGTTCAGCCTGATCTGGTGCAGAAAGTAAAGGATAGATTTCGCGATTTTAGTGATATAATTTATGAGGATGAACACGGCTATACCTGGGATCTAAAAGCCACCAACGAGCAGATCCTGATGCTTGCCGGCATTCCCTGGGACAACATCATCACCTGCCCGTTGTGTACCGCCTGCTACCCGGAGCGCTTTTTTTCCTACCGCCGCGATCAGGGACAAACCGGACGCATGGGCGCGGCTATAGCTCTCAGGAAATAAGGAGAAGAAATGCAGAACACCAAGATACTGGTAGTCGATGACGAAACCTATATCGTTGAGCTGGTCAAGTTTAACCTGGAAAAAGAAGGATACAAAGTGGTTGTGGCCTATGACGGCCTCAGCGCCTTGCAGAAGGTCAAGAGCGAGATGCCCGACCTGATTATCCTGGATATCATGCTCCCCAAAATCGACGGGTTGGAGGTATGCCGTACTTTGAAACTCAACCCGGAGTACAACAGCATTCCCATCATAATGCTCACCGCCAAAGGCGAGGAATTCGACACCGTTTTGGGACTGGAGATGGGCGCTGACGATTATATCAAAAAGCCTTTCAGCCCCCGGGAGATGATAGCCCGGGTCAAGGCCAGGCTGCGCGCTTTGAAAATTCTGCAGGCCGAGAAGGCCATGGGCAAAAAGGTATATGTGTATAAAGATCTCCTGGTAATCCCCGAAAAGTATGAAGCCTTTATCGGTGAGAAGAAGCTGGAACTGACCCCCAAGGAATTTGAGTTACTGGGCCTGATGATCTCCAATCAAGGCAAGGTGTTTACCCGCGAAGCCTTGCTGGAAAAGGTCTGGGGCTATGAGTACTCTGGTGATACCAGAACGGTGGATGTTCACATTCGCCACCTGCGCCAGAAGCTCAGCGACGACTCGGCTTATCCGGATTATATTGAAACCGTCCGCGGAGTAGGTTATCGTTTTACTGAAGATAAATCGGTGATTTAGAGGTATTAAACATGGTTACATTACTGGATCAGCCTAAAATGCAAGCTATATTGACCAGCCTGGTCGAAGGCGTGATCATATTTGACCTGGACGGCCGGGTGATAGTGGCCAATCATGTCGCCGAGAGAATCTTTCGCACCGCCAGGGGCACCCTGGTAGGCAAGACCATGGAAACCATCAGCCCCAATAATGGCGAGTTGGTGGCCATGGTTGACGAAGCCCTGTTGGGGGGCAAAGAAACTTTTACTGAGACCATGCTGGGAACCCATAATCAGGTGTACCGGGTTCTGGTTCGGCCCATCAAGGACGAGCAAGGCCAGCTGGAAGGCACCGTAGTGGTTTTCCACGATATCACCGACATTCGTAATTTTGCCCAGGTCAGGTCCGAGTTTGCCGGCAACGTTTCCCACGAGCTGCGCACCCCTTTAACCTCCATCAAGGGTTTTGTAGAGACTCTTCTGGACGGAGCCATGGGCAATTCCGACACCTGCCGGCGCTTCTTGACCATCATCGACACCGAGACCGATCGTCTGAGCAGACTGATTGAGGATCTCTTGACCCTTTCTTCCATTGAATCCAAAGAAAAGCTGATTCAGCCCAAGCCGGTCGGCTTGGCCCGCTCTATCCGCTCGGTGATCAATATGCTGGGGCCGCAGATCAGTGAAAAGGATTTGATGGTTAAATTCATCTACCCGCCGGCCATGCCTGATGTGCATGCCGATGAAGACCTCCTGGGCCAGGTTTTGATCAATCTTTTGGATAATGCCATAAAATACACCCCTATCGGGGGAGTCGTGATCATTCGCTGCAAACAGCGGGAAAGCCGTATTATAATTACTGTGACCGACACCGGGGTGGGGATACCCGAGGACAGCATTTCCCGGGTGTTCGAGCGTTTTTACCGGGTGGACAAGGCTCGCACCCGCAGTCAGGGGGGCACCGGTTTAGGGCTTTCCATTGTCAAGCATATCGTGGAATCACATGGCGGGCAGGTGTTTGTCAAGAGTGAAGTGGGCAAAGGCTCCACTTTTGGAGTTTGTTTTCTGACTGTTTAGAGTCCCGGGAACCGGGAAGCAGGGAGTTGCGATTCATTGGGCATAGTCGAAAATCTACATAATATACAGCAAAAGATTGCAGCCGCCGCCCGGCGTTGCGGCCGCGACCCCCAGGAAGTCACCTTGATTGCGGTCAGCAAAACCGTAGGCTTAAAAGCCGTAGAGCAGGCCATGGCCCT
Source organism: Syntrophomonas sp. UBA4922 (assembly GCA_002398825.1). GTDB lineage: Bacteria > Bacillota > Syntrophomonadia > Syntrophomonadales > Syntrophomonadaceae > DTU019. The sequence continues at coordinate 30,913 of DHBS01000041.1, forward strand.
GGGGCTGACCCATTTTGGCGAGAACCGGGCCCAGGAGCTGAAGCAAAAGCAGGGGCATTTCCCCGAAGCCCGTTGGCATATGATCGGCCGTTTGCAGACCAATAAAGTCAAGGACGTGGTCGGCACGGCGGCTTTGGTCCATTCCCTGGACCGCTGGTCTCTGGCCGAAGAGTTGGATAAAAGAGGCGGGTTGATGGGAATAGAGGTTCCGGCCTTGCTGCAGGTCAGTTTGGCCGGTGAAGCTCAGAAGACCGGGGTATTAGTTCCCGATATCGAAGAATTCTTGCAGTCGGTGGGGCAGTTGAAGTGGCTGAGGATAAAGGGTTTGATGACCATGGCTCCTCTTTCGGAAGATTCCGAAGAATCTCGGCCAATATTTAAAGAATTGCACGAAATTTATCGATGCTATAAGCGTAGGACTTGCCAGAATGTGGAGATGAGGCACCTTTCCATGGGGATGTCGCAGGATTTTGAAAGCGCCATAGAGGAAGGGGCTACCATGATTCGGGTAGGTACCGCGTTGTTTGGGGAGCAAAATCGTTAGTGAGCAAAGGGACAAGGAGGTAAGTAGAATGGGTAAACTTAACAAATTATGGAATTGGCTTGGTTTAGAAGCGGAGGAAGTCCAGGAGGAAGTCATCGATATGCCGGCAGTTCCCGAAGAAAACATGCGTAGTATTTCCAATGTGGTCAGCATACACTCCAATAAGACCATGAAAGTGGTGGTCTGCGAACCGGAAAGCTTCGATGAGGTGCAGATTCTGGCCGATCATCTGAAAAACCGCAAACAGGTAATCATGAACTTTGAAAATACCCCTAAAGAATTATCGCAGCGCATTCTTGACTTTGTAAGCGGCACCACCTATGCCTTGGACGGCAACAGCCAGCAGCTGGGCCAGCATGTGTTTATCTTCACCCCCAGCAATGTGGAGATTGCCAGGGACGCCCGGTCAATAATGCGCAAACATGGTTTAGGCAATATCTTCGGGGGTGATAAATAGTGCCCCAAAGACTGGCAGTTATCGGTTGCGGCAAAATGGCTTACGCCATACTCAAAGGACTTGACCGGCAGGCTTTTGCGGCAGTTTATTGCAATGATATCAACCCGGCCCGCAGCGCTTTGTTCGAGGCCGAGTTCGGAGCCGCGGCCTGCGCATTGTGCGAATCCATAGAGGCGGCCGATGTGATCATCCTGGCGGTCAAACCCCAACAGCTCGAGCAGGTCATGAAGGACAGCCTGGGAACCTGGAGTTCGGGTAAACTGTTGATCTCGGTTTTGGCCGGGGTCAAGACCGAAACCCTGGAAAAGGCCAGCGGCTGTAAAACCGCAGTCATCCGGGTCATGCCCAATACCCCCTGCTTAATCGGCCAAGGGGTATCGGCCCTGTGTGCGGGCAAGCTGGCTACGCCGGTGCAGATGCAGATCGCCCGGGATATTTTTGCCCAGTTGGGTGCGGCGGTAACTGTTGAAGAAAAACTGATGGACGCTGTCACCGCAGTCTCAGGAAGCGGCCCGGCCTATGTGTTTTTAGCGGTTGAAGCCATGATTAACGCCGCGGTGAATGTCGGCCTGGATGCGCCCCTGGCCCGGGAACTGGTGCTTGCGACCTTTAAAGGCAGCGTGGCCATGCTGGAGTCTGAAAGCCTGCATCCGGCTATACTGAGAGAACAGGTGTGTTCTCCTGCCGGCACCACCATCGCCGGGGTCAGGCAGCTGGAAGCCAACGGCCTGCGCAAGGCTTTCTTCGACGCCATTGAAAAAGCCTACCAGCGCTCCATAGAGCTGGGCAGACAATAAAAGACGGGAGAGAAAGAATTGAGCGGCTTATTAATCCAAATCGTCAATATCGCCTTCAGCGTATTAATCTGGATGGTGATTATACGCTGTCTGCTGTCATTTATACCCCATAATCCTTACCAGTCCATCATCCGTTTTGTGTACGAGGTCACCGAACCGATCATGGCCCCCTTCCGGCGCCTGGTGCCGATGCTGGGCGGGCTGGATCTTTCACCCATCGTGGTGGTTTTAGCTCTGGAAGTGGTGCGCTGGGCGGTTATCCGGGTCATATTGATGATATTCAGATTCTAACCGCCTGATCTAATAACTACGAATCATAAGAGCCGGTATCTGCCGGTCATTTGGTCATTTATCAAAGGAGTTGTCTTTTAAACTATGCGAGAATTAGAACTCCTGGCCCCAGCCGGAAAATGGGAAGTATTAGAGGCTGTGGCTGAGGCCGGGGCTGATGCGGTATACTGCGGAGACAAGCGCTTCAATATGCGCATGCTCAAACCCGGTATGAATTTCACCCCTGAGGAACTTCAGGATGCGGCCGCCTATCTGCATCAGCAGGACAAGAAATTATACATCACCGTAAACAACCTCTACTATGACCGCGAACTGAGCGAACTGCGCGGCTATCTGGATTTTGTGCAGGATATCGGGGCTGACGGCATGATCGTGCAGGATATGGCAGTGGTGGCTTTGGCCCAGGAAATGGGCCTGACCGTGCCCTTGCATGCCAGTGTACAGATGGG
>DHBS01000041.1:33588-34226 GCA_002398825.1 Syntrophomonas sp. UBA4922
CTTGCATGCCAGTGTACAGATGGGCGTCGGCAATCTGGCCGCAGTGCAGTTTTTGGAAGAGCAGGGTTTCACTCGGGCTATATTGTCCAAAAACCTCTCTCTGGCCGAAATAAAAAGCATTCACCAGAACTGCAGACTTTCCCTGGAATTCTTCGCCCACGGCGATCTGTGCATAGCCCATACCGGACAATGCTATATGAGCAGCTATCTTAGCGGCGCCAGCGGCAACCGGGGCCGCTGCATCAAACCCTGCCGCTGGGCCTACCGCCTCACCGGCGCAGCTGCCGACCCGAAAGAATTCAGCTACCACTTGGCCCACCATGACCTGTGTGTATATCCTTACCTGCGCGAATTAGCCCGGTCCGGGGTGCGCTCCTTTAAGATCGAAGGGCGCATGCGTGAAGCCGGGTATTTGACCAGCATTATTTCAGTTTACCGCCAGGCCCTGGACCGCATCATGAGCGATCCTGAAGCCGCCCCGGATCCGGAAGACCATCAATTGCTTATCAACCACCGGCAGCGCGATTTCACCCTGGGCAATCTCCTGGAGCGTCCCGGTCGGGAAGCGATCGGGCTGGATGGTTCGCGGGAGCCCTTTTTCCCCACCGAGGCCCGGCCTTTGTTGAGCCTTAAAGCTG
>DHBS01000041.1:34395-47929 GCA_002398825.1 Syntrophomonas sp. UBA4922
GTTGAGCCTTAAAGCTGAAGACTATCAGCCCCAAACGGTGCTTGCGCCCTGCCAGACGCAACTGCGGGTTAAAATAGGTTCTCTGGATCAAATGCGCGGACTGCTGGGCAGCGGGGTCAAAGAACTGATAATAGGAACGGAAAAGATGCGTCAGGAGGGCTCCAATTGGACCCGGCAACAACTCAAGACGGCCTTCGACCTGGCTGCAGCGGAGGATATCGGACTTTTTGCGGAAACCCCCCGCATCATCACCCAGGATAACCTGGACCCGCTGCGGAAAAATCTAAAAGCCTGGAGTCAATTTCCCTGGCAGGGGGTCATCGCTAATGAATACGGGGCATGGAAGCTGGCCGGAGAGATGGATATGGCGGTGGAAGCCGGGTATGGCCTGAATGTCGCCAATTACGAAACCGCCCATTGGTTGTTGAACCAGGGGGCCGCACTCGTCACCGCCTCGCTGGAAACCGACCGGGACAGCCTCCGGGCATTGGCTGCCCTGGGCGAAAAACTGGAGGTTCTGGTGCAGGGGCCGTTGTGCGGCATGATCACCGACTACTGCCCGGCCCGTTCCTGGAGCGATGATAGCGCGGCCGACTGCAAGATTCACTGCTTAAAGACCGGCTACGCTCTGATGGACTGCTACGAACAGGCATTTAAGATCAGAACCGACTGGCAATGCCGCAACCATATTTATTTCCCCTATGATCTGGCCTTGTTCAACCACCTGCCGGGTATGGCGGCGGCCGGCATTAAACGCTTCCGTATTGACGGGCAATTCTATCATCCTCAGCTGTTGCGGGAGGTGGTAGAAATCTATCAACAGGCCATAGCTGACATGGCGCAGGGAAAGCGGCTAGAACAGCCTTCCTACCTGCAGCTTATAGAGCTGTTCCCGGATGGACTGACCGCCCGGCGCCTGTAGCGCCGCCTCACACCAGCGCGCAAGCGGGGATGGTTCTTGACTCGCGCCAAAATAAATAAGTATGAGTATAAAATGAGGAGATGTTGAAACCCCGGGTATTCCACGGGGGTTGCACCAAATAGAAAAGGAGGGCTGCCTAATGATGACGTCCATGGAGATACGCAGTCAGCAGTTCAACCGCAGCATGCGTGGCTTCAAGGAGGAGGAAGTGCGCAATTTCCTGGCCCTGGTGGCGCAGGACTATGAGAAGTTGTTCCATGAAAACGCCACCCTGCGCGATCAAATTCAGCGGTTGGAATTTGAGATCAGCAAATACCGCAAGATGGAAGAGACCATGAACAACAGCCTCATTCTGGCACAGCAGACCGCCGAAGAATTAAAACAGAACGCTCACCGTGAAGCGGCCCTGATGCTGAGTGAATCCAAACAGAAAATTTCCGAGATGCTCAACATATACCAGGATGTGATCAAGCGGCTCAATATTTACAGCGCTGAACTCAAAGCCCAGTTGGGCGGGCAGATGGAAATGCTGGACAAGAGCCAGAAGCGCTTTGAAGACCTGGCCGGCTTTTTCTACGGCAAAGACCTCAAAGAGATGATGGAGGGTCTGGAGGCTATCAAGATGGAGGTAATATAGGTTGCTCAATATAATTGAAACCCGGGAAGGCCTGCGCCTGGAGGTCCTGGTTCAGCCGCGCTCCTCCAGGAATCAGATCGTGGGTGAATTCGAGGGGGCTTTGAAAATAAAAATCACCGCACCACCAGTGGAAGGCGAAGCCAACCAGGCCTTGGTGGCTTTTTTATCCCAGCGGCTGAAGCTCTCCAAAAGCCAGGTGCACCTGGCCAAAGGGGAATCCTCCCGCCATAAAACCGTGGAGATCAAAGGCCTGAACAGAGAGCAGCTCCTGGCTAGATTGGGATTAGCTTAGGATTATCAGGGGCAGCCATCCATTAAGCCTCTCAAAATAATCACTTCAACTTTTGCTGTTTCAGGCAATTTTTCTCAGCCCAAAAACTGCTTGTCATCTTGGCGGTTAGCCGTTATAATCAAAACATAACAAACATGATAAACATTATCCACTTTAAGCAACAGGAGCAGAGAAAATGCAAATCACCAGACAGGCCGAATATGCCATTAAAATAATGCTGGAACTGGCCAAGAACCCGTCCGGGGAAGTGTTGGCCAGCAAGCTCATAGCCGATCGGCAGGGGATACCAGAGGATTTTCTCAAAAAAACCGTGCATCTGTTGTCGCTGCAAGGTCTGGTCGTTACTCAGCGTGGGGTGCAGGGCGGAGTGCGCCTGGGCAAACCCGCGGGCGAGATCACCATAGCGGACATCATCGCCGCGGTAGAAGGTCCCCTGGCCCTCAATGTCTGCCTGGAACCGGGTTATGATTGCCCCAATCAGCCGACCTGTCCGGTGCACCGGGTTCTGGCCAGAGGGCAGGCTGCGCTGCTTCGGGAACTCAACCGCGAATCCCTTTTAGATCTGTTAGCGGACAACCCGGAATAAAAAATTTTACTCTAATTGTGGATAATAGTACTCAACAAAATCTTTTATAGGAGGATGACAAGATGTTCTGTAATCAATGTGAGCAGACAGCTAAAGGCGGCTGTACCGTCAAAGGAGTATGCGGCAAAAGCCTTGATGTAGCAGCCTTGCAGGATCTGCTGGGGCATGCCCTGCAGAGCCTGGCGTCCGTGGTGGAAAAAGCCCGTCCCACGGGTATGGACCTGACCGAGGCGGATCGCCACTTCATGCCGGCCATGTTCAGCCTCTTGACAAATGTCACCTTTGACCCGGTGCAGATTACCGCCTCGATTACAACTACAGTGAAGCTGCGGGACGGTCTTACGAAAGAGCTTGAGGCCAAAGGCATCAGCCTGGATGGAGCCATAGCATTTGAGCCGGCTGCCACCTTGAGCGAGATGATCAAACAAGGCGAGGAAGCAGGGCTTATCATTGACCGCCAGGCTAATCCGGACATTCGCTCTCTACAGGAAATTCTGCTCTATGGACTGCGCGGGATTGCGGCCTATGCCTACCATGCACAGATCCTGGGACAGGAAAATCAGGAGATCTATGAGTTCATGACCAGGGCTCTGACCACACTGGGGCACAGCCAGATGGAACTGGGCGAATGGGTGCAATTAGTGCTGGAATGCGGACGCATCAACCTCCTGGCCATGGAGGCTCTGGACCGCGGTAATACCGAACATTTTGGCCATCCCACCCCGACTGAGGTGCCCTTGGGACACCAAGCCGGCAAATGCATTCTGGTCTCAGGCCATGACCTCAAGGATTTGGAGGATATCTTAAAGGCCACCGAAGGCAGCGGTATCCTGGTTTACACTCATGGTGAAATGCTGCCGGCTCACGGCTATCCGGGCCTGAAGAAGTACCGGCACCTGTACGGGCACTACGGAACCGCGTGGCAGCATCAGAAAAAAGAATTTGACCTGTTCCCGGGCCCCATCCTGATGACCACTAACTGTTTGCAGGAGCCTGCAGAAAGCTATAAAGGACGTATTTTCACCACCGGACCGGTAGGCTGGCCGGGGGTGGCTCATCTGCCCAACGGGGTATTCGGGGACATTATTAAAGCCGCTCAATCCGCACCTGGTTTTGCCGAAGATGAAGAGGGTAAGAAGGTTATGGTCGGTTTTGCCCGGCAGACGGTTCTGAGCGTAGCTGATCAGGTTCTGAAGGCAGTGGCTGACGGCAAACTGCGCCACGTCTTCCTGGTAGGGGGCTGTGACGGCTCCAAGGGGAAGCGCAGTTACTACACCGACTTTGTGGCCCAAACCCCGCCCGACACCCTGGTATTGACCCTGGGATGCGGCAAGTTTCGCTTCTTCGATCAGGAACTGGGCAGCATCGGCGGCATTCCGCGCCTGCTGGACGTAGGACAATGTAATGACGCCTATTCGGCCATACAAATCGCAGTTGCCCTGGCCGAGGCTCTGAACTGCGGGGTCAATGACCTGCCTCTTTCACTGGTGTTATCCTGGTATGAGCAAAAGGCGGTCTCGATACTGCTGACCCTTTTGTACCTGGGCATCAAAGATATTCGCCTGGGGCCCAGCCTGCCTAATTTCGTCAGCCCCAACGTATTGGGGGTCTTGGTGGAAAACTTCGGCATCCAGGCGGTAGGCGAACCGGAACAGGACTTACAAGCCATTTTAGGCTAAGCGCTGAAATAAATATTGGCCGCGGCTGATCAACCCGGGGCCAACTTCAATATAATTCTTCTTCCCTGCTGGGGCGGGCTGACCGCCCCGGGGGGCTTTTTCCACATCTTGAGTAAAGGAGTGAAGCTCATGAACAAGCAGCCTGATCAAAAAATTCTAAACGGCGCCGCTGCCGCCGGACTGATCGAATATCAGGAGCAGTCCGTGGTCAGCCGCACACTGATAGCCCGGCCCACCGGAACCGTAACCCTTTTTGCTTTCGATGCCGGACAGGGCTTGAGCGAGCACAGCGCACCGTATAATGCCCTGGTGTATATCCTGGACGGGAAGGGCGAGGTGACCGTTTCCGGGGCGCCCCATCAGGTATCAGCGGGAGAGGTCATCATGATGCCCGCCGGAGAGCCGCACGCCCTGCACGCTCCGGAGAGATTTAAAATGATGCTGGTCATGATCCGCTCCTGAGGCCGGGTATAGGCTACAGGCAGCGAATCCGGCCGGATGAGTCCCGTCCCCTGTACAGGGGTGGACTCTTTAAAATGCGGAGGGTTATACTGTGAAATGGAGCGAGGAAGCTCAGCAAGCCCTGGAGAAAGTGCCCGGGTTTGTACGCAAAATGGCCCGGCGCGCGGTCGAGCAAGAGGTGCGCAAAAAAGGAGCCGATACCGTTGAGCTAAGCGATGTCACCGCAGCGCAGGCCAAATACCTGGGCTACATCGGAAAGGAAGCCGATGCTTCCAAAACCCGGGTGGCGGTGGTGCGCTGCGAAATTGTATCCGAGGTCTGCCCCGGGGTGGCCTGTTTGAAGTCCTTCAACCGCCGGGAAAGCCATTTCAAGGACTACCCGGGCGATATAGAACTGGTGGGGTTTTTTACCTGCGGGGGCTGTCCGGGACGGCGGGTATTTCGCCTGGTGGACAGCTTAATGCGCTATGGGGTGGATGTGGTGCACTTATCGTCCTGCATGCTCCTGGAAGAGGATTATCCACGCTGCCCCCATGTCAAACAAATAAAAAAGACATTGGAAAGCAAAGGCCTCAAAGTAATAGAAGGAACCCATCATTAAAAACCCGGGCGCTTAGCGACGCTGCCTGGCGCAAGCCGGGAAGGTTTTCTGGCTGGCGTAAACGAGGTGCGTACAGAACCCAAACGCAAGTGAGAACGGTCTTGCCTTGCGCAAACCGGGTGAGCGCATGACTCCGCCCGAGCTATTAAACGGCTTTGTTGGCCTGATTAAACCGCATTTCATAAAGATCCCAACCCCCGATTGGGAATACTACAAGAAATTCTGCCAGGGAGGTAGATGAGATGGCGAGAACAGTTATAAAGATTGATGAAGAATTATGCAACGGCTGCGGCGAGTGCATTTCACCCTGCGTGGAAGGCGCTCTGGCGCTGGTAGACGGCAAGGCCAAAGTAATCAGCGCGGAGCTTTGCGATGGAGCCGGAGTGTGTATAGGGGCCTGCCCGGTAGGAGCCCTGTCTTTGCAACGAAGGTCAGATGCAGTGGAGATCCCGGAAGATATCGGCCGTGACCCGGCAGGGCAGGAACTGTTGCGCTGCCACCTGTGCCGGCACAGCGAAGCCGAACACTACCTCTTGCAGGTCCGCAAAAATGGGGAGAGCCACTGGGTTTGCACCCGATGCCTGCCCGGCCTGATCCACGGTTAAGCCGGTCTGCCGTCCCCGCGACATGCGGCGGGGGCTACTTGCGGGCGATGAGGATAGCGATCAGCATGGCCAGGAGAATCAGCAGGGCCCCCAGATAAGCGCGCGACGAGAGCACTTCACCCGCCCACCAGTAGCCCGCAACACCGGCAAACACCGGTTCCATGGCAAGAACTACTGCGAAGCGGGTAGGGGTGCTGTATTTTTGCATGGCGTTCTGGATCAAAAAGGCCAGACTGGTGGCGAAAATGGAAGTGATCAGGATGGCTTTGATCACCGGGACGGTCAGAACGATCCGTCCGGGCTCGACTACCAGGCCGATGGCCAGGCACAAAATCCCCACCGTAAATATCTGCACCGCGGTGATGGCTGTGGCCCCAAAATTGTGGGAGTAGCGGTCTACCAGGATGATATGCACCGCGAAGCCGACCGCGCAGCCTAGCACCAGCAGATCGCCGTACCCGGGGCGGAAAGAGCCCGCCGGAACTGACATCAGGAAAAGCCCCAGGGCAGCTGTTGCGGCGCTGAGCAGTGTCGACCAGTGCGGCACAGAGCGCTCCAGGAGATGATACAGCAAAGGCACCAGAACCACGCTCAAACCGGTGATAAAGCCGGCGTTGGAAGAGGTGGTGTACTGCAACCCCACGGTCTGAAAAATATAGCCCACAAATAAAAAGAACCCGATGAAAATACCGGTCAAAACAGTCTGCTTATTTATTTTGCGCAGGTGCCCAAAGCTGAGTAATACCAGGACCAAAAAAGCCAGGAGAAAACGTATCCCCAGAAACATAAAAGGTCCGATATCAAGCAGGGCTTGCTTGGTGATAACAAATGTGGCGCCCCACACCAGTGCCACCATCAACATGCCCAGATCAGCCTGAAGTCCTTTATCAAGCCTTTTTAACAAATCCTCATCCCCCAACTCTTTTAAGTTAGCACTATATAAACCGGGAAGCAACACCCGAAAGCAGTGCGATGTCAAGGCAGCCCCGATACAGACTGAAGTCGGGCCGAGTGTTCGTCCGGCGCTGCTAATCCAGCGGCATGAACAGCCTCGAACGTCTGAATTCCGCTTGAGAAAAAGAAGTTCAGCCGCTCCCCAATGTAAATTCCTATAATCTCCTGAGGCAAGATTGTTGCCATAGAGCCCGGCAACCTCCCTGTAAGGCTGTACTGAAACCTGATAATCCCCCATTACACCCTGTAAATTTTTGGCGAAAAATTGTATGATAGATAGTGGCGAAATCAAATCCCCTAGCTTGGGGAAAGCTAAAGCGAAGCCATTTGAGGGGGCATTGCCATGTGGCTGGTTGCCATCTGCGTAATAATTGGATTTGTACTCAGCAAGCGCTTATTACGCTGGTCGGACCGGATGATACGCGTCGGACTTTATATTTTATTGATAGCCATGGGTATGAATCTGGGCAGAAGTGAGGAAATCATGCGGGCTATTCCCATCCTGGGGGCCCAAGCTCTGCTTTATTGTCTGGCCTCGAGCCTGGTGAGCGTGCTGGCGGTGTTTCTTTATGAGCGGCTTTTCATCCACCGCTTCATCCGCCGCGGAAAACCCCGCGAACGTTCAGGCCTGGGACGGGAAGCCTTTCTGATCGGAATCATCGCCTTATGCGTCATCCTGGGGGTATTGAGCGGAAAATACTGGATTACCATGCCTGCCAATCTGGCCGGTGTGCTTTTCAACCTGTCGCTGGTAATTATCTGCACCGCTATAGGGGTGACCATTCGCGGTTCACTGCATTTCATCACCCAGACTAAAAAGATATGGCTGTATGCCATGGTGCCGGTCATGGTTACTATCGGCAGCGTAGCGGGAGGCCTCCTGGCCGGCCTCTTCACCGGGCTCGATCCGGTGGACTCTGCAGCCATCGGCGGGACGATGGTATTCTATTCCTTCGCTTCGGTGGTCATCACCCATCAATCCGGCGTCGATATCGGCCTCCTGGCCCTGCTTAGCAACATACTGCGGGAAATCCTCACCTTTGCGGCAGTTCCGTTCTTGTCCCGCTTTTCAGAATTGTCTGCTTTTGGGGTGGGAGGGGCTTCCACCATGGATGTGACCCTGCCGGTTATCAAACGCAGTCTGCCGGAAGAGTACACCCTTTTGGGAATCTTCAACGGAGTGGTTTTGTCTGTAGCGGTGCCGCTCCTGCTTATGCTGCTTTATGGCCTGGCCTAGCCATTCCTTATAATGATAACGGGCGGACATATCAGCTGCCGCCCTTTCCTGGCAGACCTGACCGTTTTCACGGCCGCTCTATTCCCGACACAGTCTGTCGCCTGTGCATGGCGATATTGACCTTGTCACCTTGTTGTAATCTTATGACCTCCCTTGCTCACAAGCTCCGCCCCAACACGTTCCCAACCCTATAGAGGCCCGCCAATTCCAACATTTCGACGACGCCCAATATGCCTGCGGCGCCCTTAAAGGCGGCGAATAATCGGCATGAAAATTTCAGTGTCCGCCTTTACTGCATTTACCTTCTGGCGAAAAACCCTTTTTGTTGTCGAGCCGGGTAGTTACATGTATAATTAACTTGTCTGTTGAGATCGTGGGAAACCCAGAAAACAAAAGAGGGAGATGAGGAGAGCATGAAAAAGCACTTAAAACTGTTGTTGGTTGCCATGCTGGTCTTTAGCCTGGCAGCCGTGGGCGGATGCGCCCAGAAAGAACCCGCACCCCAGCCGGGGGCCCAAACCCCTGCTCCGGCAAAAGTCCTCAATGTCGGCACCCAAGCTACATATCCGCCTTTCGAATTTGTGGACAAGGCCAGCGGTGATTTCATAGGATTCGATATGGACTTGATCCGGGCTATCGGTAAGGTTCAGGGTTATGAAGTCAAGATTCAGAGCATGGGCTTCGACGCTTTGATTCCATCCTTGCAGGCCGACAAAGTGGATGTCACTATTTCGGCGCAGTCCATCACCGAGGATCGCCTGAAAGCCATTGATTTCAGTGATCCCTATTTCAAAGGCGGCCTCATTGTAGCGGTACGCGCTGACAATACCACCATCAATAAATACGACGACCTGGCCGGTAAAAAACTGGCTGCTGAAGTAGGCACCATTGGAGCCGCTGCTTCCGAGAAACTGAAGGAAAAAGACCCCAAGACTCAAGTGCGTATTTTTGACGGTATCGGTGAAGCCTTTATGGAACTGGAAAAGGGCGGGGCCGAAGGAGTTATCAATGACTGGGCGGTCACCGATTATTATATGCAGACCGACGGCAAAGACAAGATCAAAGTGGTGGGCGAGATCTTCCAGGCTGATGATCAGTACGGCATCGGCATCAAGAAGGGCGATGCCGAGACTTTGCAGATGATAAACGAAGGTCTGGCCAAACTCAAGACCAGCGGAGAATTCGATCAGATCTACAAGAAGTGGTTCAGCGAGTAAGAACAGACTCATTGATGCCTGAAAGTGCGAGAGGCTTCTCGCTCTTTCAGGCATCTCGTTGGGAAGGAGAAAACAGCCAATGGCCATAACGCCATATCCGATGTTGTTCGGTGCCACGCTATGGGAGAAATTAACCGCTATTAATGGCTTTAACGTGGTTGCTTCCAATTGGGCATACTTCATTGAGGGCGGCCTGGTAACTCTACAACTGACGGTTTTGTCCGTTTCTGCGGGCATGGTGCTGGGACTCATTATTGCCTTAATGAAGATGTCCCGTTGGCGGCTTTTGAGTTCAGTAGCCGTCATTTATATTGATTTCTTCCGCGGGACCCCTTTATTGGTGCAAGTAATGCTTTTTCACTTCGGCATCTTGCCCATATTTATTGATAGCGGGCCATTTTTATCCGGCGTTATCGCCTGTTCGCTCAACAGCGCCGCCTATGTGGCAGAAATCGTGCGAGCCGGCATTCAGGCGGTGGACCGGGGGCAAATGGAGGCGGCCCGCTCGCTGGGCATGAACGGCAGTCAGGCGATGCGTTACGTGATATTGCCGCAAGCCTATAAAATTGTGGTTCCCCCCATGATCAATGAATTCGTCATGTTGTTAAAAGACACTTCACTGGTTTCGGTGATCGCAGTTATGGAATTGACCCATCGCGGCAAACTGCTCTATTCCACCACCTATGAAGCGGCCTGGGTGTGGGGCGCTGTCTGCGTGGTATATTATATAATGACCAAGACCATCGCCATGATGGGGGACTGGATTGAAAGGAGACTGGCGACAGAATGATAGAAGTCAAAGGCATTCACAAAAATTTCGGTCGCCTGGAAGTCCTAAAAGGCATCGATTTCCACGTCGCAGAGCGCGAAGTGGTCTGTGTGATCGGGCCCAGCGGCTCCGGAAAAAGCACTTTGCTGCGCTGCATCAATCAACTGGAAACGGTTCAGCAGGGGCACATATTCATCGACGGGGTGGAGGTCACCAACCCCAAGACCGATATCAACGCGTTGCGCCAGCAGGTGGGGATGGTTTTTCAGCTTTTCAACCTGTTTCCCCATAAAACCACCCTGGAGAACATCACCATGGCCCCCATAATACTCAAAGGCATGCCCAAAGAACAGGCTGAGGAAATCGCCATAGGCCTCTTGCGCAAAGTGGGTCTGCCGGATAAGGACCACGTCTATCCCGCCCAACTGTCCGGGGGACAAAAGCAGCGGGTGGCCATCGCCCGGGCCCTGGCTATGCATCCCAAAGTCATGCTGTTTGACGAGCCTACCTCCTCGCTGGATCCGGAAATGGTAGGTGAGGTATTATCGGTCATGAAAGACCTGGCCCATGAAGGCATGACGATGGTGGTGGTCACACATGAGATGGGCTTTGCCCGCGAAGTGGGGCACCGGGTGATATTTATGGACGAAGGGATTATCATGGAGGAAGGCTCACCGGTCAACATCTTTGACAATCCGCAAAACTCCCGTACTCAGTCCTTCCTGAGCAAGGTTCTGTAAAGCAAATTAATGGAAAAGGCATGGGGACGGTTCTTTTGCCTGCCGAAGGCAGGCAAAAGAACCGTCCCCATGCCTCAGGTGAAAGAGCATGAATCGTAAAAGAACCCAAAAAATTTTGGATATTCTGCAGGATGCCTATCCGCAGGCGGGAACCAGGCTGAATTTCCAAAGCCCTTTTCAGCTCTTGGTAGCGGTGGTTTTGTCTGCGCAGAGCACTGACGAGCAGGTTAATCAGGTCACTAAAAGATTATTCAGCCAATACTCCACCCCGCAAGGGATGGCATATCTGCCGATGGAGGAACTGCAGGAGCTCATTAAAGGAGTGGGCCTGTTCCGCAACAAAGCCCGCCATATCAAAGCCCTGTCAGAAATCCTGATCGAAAAATACGGCGGGGAGGTGCCGCATACATTTGAAGAGCTTATCGAACTCCCCGGGGTGGGGCGCAAAAGTGCCAATGTGGTTATGGCGGTGGGGTTCGGTCTGCCGGGTCTGGGGGTGGATACTCATGTCCACCGGGTCAGCAACCGGCTTGGACTGGTTGATGCCAAACAGCCCCATCAAACCGAAGCTGGCCTGAAAGCTCAGATTCCCCGCCAACGCTGGGGTCAGGCCCATCACCTCTTGATAAGCCACGGGCGGGCGGTGTGCAAAGCCCGCTCCCCGCAATGCAGTTTCTGTCCTCTAGAATCGATGTGCCCCAAAAACATCGACTGACATTCCCGGGACACAAGGGGACCGTCGACCGTCTCCATTATCAACCTGCTATTTTGTCAAACCAGTTGCGTTCAGAAAAACACTGGAACGGTCCCCGCCGCTTGATCAGCGGCAAAAACCGTCCCGTGTTCCCCCCTATTTCCCTCTATTCCCTCGGGATATAAATATGCCACCGGTTATTTCACCAGTGGCGGTAGCTCTCGCAGTATAGCTCAATGCATGCGGTCAAGGAATGAAATGCTGCTGGTCTTTGTCACAAATGCAACCGGTCTAACCGCAGCTTTTTAATCCCGGAACCGAATCTGCTGTCCTAAAGGATTACCCGGCGAAAGCCTTGAACCGGGACAGCGGGCCATGAAGCGAAGATCTGCGTATTGAACCCCAAACCACCAATGATTAAATGCTTTAACAAGACCCTCCGCGCGGGTCTGAGCTGATCTCGCTATTCTCCTCCCAACAGCTAATGACTTGAAGGTGATTTCCCGATTAAGATAGGCTGATTAAAGTCATAATGAACCGGGATTCTCTAAATATCTCTATGATTATACTCATTATAGCATAGTGAAAAAAAAAACAATATACTGCGCGAACATTACAATAACGTAAGAAAAATACGAACGAAGGCAGCCAAAGTCGACAAAATATAAATAATTTGCAAAAAATGCTGAAATAAACCACGAATGCAGTTAACGGAAACCATACGCATAAGACAGGGCAAAAGGCTCAAATGGCCATAAACAGCTGAAACCTCACAGCTTAATCTCTGACTTGATACGTAAGAAGAATTTTAATAATAGTGTAAGCCTAAACTAAATCACTGTTGCCAAGTGTCTTTTTTCAATAATTTTTTTGACTGGGTAAAGAATTGAAGCTTTGAAGACTGAGCATCAAGTATTGGTATATGATTGCGGCAAAAAGCGGCAATAGCATGTTGCCGAGAAATCGAGTGGAGTCATCTTAAGGTGGAGGTGTAACGTATAACTCTCAGTATAATAGCACCGCCCCACGGCAAGAATCGATATATAAATTTTCACAACCCCGAGCAGTGGTGGGGATGCTTCCCAGCAGCCCTCTTTGCGGATTGCTTGCTAGCCACGAGGGGATATGCTACAATAAATTATTATTTTCGGTTTAACCATGATAATAAGCGGCTGAGAACGGGACAGTAATCGACTTGGTTAAGGTTGAGCGAGGCCGGGTGGGTGCAAGCCGGCTCCTCCCATTTCGACGAAGATCACCCGGGAGCCTTCAACCCGAACTTATAGTAGGTTTGAACGTCTGCTCGCGTTATAGAGCGGAAAAGCGGTGTCTGCGGCTGGGCAGGCGCTAGATGGGTGGTACCGCGGAAGAGGCCTTTCGTCCCTGAGGATGGAGGGCTTTATTTTTCCCGCGGCCTCCCGCCAAATCGCCAGCAAATTAAGACTTGAGGTGAATCACATTGGCAAAAGGTAAGTATGACGCAACCCTGAATCTTCCCCAAACGCAGTTTCCCATGCGGGCCAATCTACCCACCCGGGAGCCCGAAATCTTGGATTACTGGGAAAAGACCAGGATTTATGAAAAGGTGCAGGACAAAAACGCCGGCCGGCCCACTTTTATACTGCATGACGGGCCGCCTTATGCCAACGGGGACATTCACGTCGGCCACACCTTGAATAAGGTATTGAAGGACATAATCGTCAAATATAAATCCATGTCCGGTTATGATTCGCCTTATGTGCCGGGGTGGGATACCCACGGGCTGCCCATCGAACAGCAGGCCATCAAGGCCCTGGGCTTGGACCGTCACCGCACCGATGTGGTGGAGTTCAGAAACCACTGCAAACAATATGCCCTGAAATATTTGGACATCCAGCGCCGCGAGTTCAAGCGCCTGGGGGTCAGAGGCGACTGGGAGCACCCCTACATGACCCTGGACCCGGTTTTTGAATCCGTACAGATTCAGGTCTTCGGGGCTATGGCCAGCAAAGGCTACATTTATAAAGGCCTCAAACCGGTGTACTGGTGCGGCGACTGCGAAACCGCCCTGGCCGAGGCCGAGGTGGAATACGGCGATCATTCATCGCCCTCCATTTTCGTCAAATTCAAGGTCGATCCCGCATCTGCCGGCATCGAAGG
>DHBS01000041.1:48118-81763 GCA_002398825.1 Syntrophomonas sp. UBA4922
GTGATCTGGACCACCACCCCCTGGACCCTGCCGGCCAATACCGGTATTTCCCTGCATCCCGATTATGAATATGTGCTGGTTCAGGCCGGCAATGAAAAATACCTCCTGGCCAAAGGCCTTTTAGAGGAGGTCAGCCAAGAGCTGGAATGGCAGGATACCAAGATCTTGCAGGAATTTGCAGGCAAAGAACTGGAGCTGATTGTCTGCGCCCATCCCTTTTTCGAACGCGACTCCCTGGTGGTCTTGGGCGAGCACGTCACCCTGGAGGCCGGTACCGGATGTGTTCACACCGCTCCCGGCCATGGCGAAGAGGACTTCTATGTGGGGAAAATCTATGGTCTGGAAGTGATCTCACCGGTTGACAACAGCGGCCGCTTCACCGCTGAAGCCCAGCAATTCCAGGGCTTGTACGTACACAAAGCCAATGATGCGGTTATTGAAGAACTGACCCAGCGCAATATGCTTTTAAAGAGCAGCCGGATCGAACATCAATACGCCCATTGCTGGCGCTGCAAAAACCCCATCATCTACCGCGCCACCGAGCAGTGGTTTGCCTCCATTGACGGGTTCCGCGAAAACGCTTTGCAGGCCATCGATGAGGTGCGCTGGATCCCGGCCTGGGGACGGGATCGCATCTACAACATGGTGCGCGACCGCGGAGACTGGTGCATTTCCCGGCAGCGCACCTGGGGTGTGCCTATCCCTATTTTCTATTGCGATGACTGCGGCGAGACGGTGATCAACGATGAGACGATAAACAGGATCTCCCAGCTCTTCGCCCGGCACGGCTCTGACATCTGGTTCATCAAAGATGCGGCCGAACTTCTGCCGGAAGGCTATCAATGCAGCGGCTGCGGCGGAACCCATTTCCGCAAGGAGACCGACATCATGGATGTGTGGTTCGACTCCGGCTCCAGCCATATGGCGGTCTTGGACACTTATAAGGATCTCAGCTGGCCGGCTGACTTGTATCTGGAAGGCAGCGACCAGCATCGCGGCTGGTTCAATTCCTCGCTTTCCACCGCTGTGGCAGTGCGGGGCGCCGCTCCTTACCGCCAGGTTTTGACCCACGGCTTCACGGTAGATGAACAAGGCCGTAAAATGAGCAAATCCCTGGGCAATGTCATCGATCCCCTGGTGATGATTAAAGAGATGGGGGCCGACATCCTGCGCCTGTGGGTATCTTCGGCCGATTACCGCAACGATGTTTCGGTTTCCAAGAACATCATCAAACAGAGCGCGGAAGCGTATCGCAAGATCCGCAACACCTGCCGCTTTATATTGAGCAATCTGTACGACTTTGACCCGGCAGCAGATCAGGTGGCTTATGAGAACCTGACCGACCTGGACCGCTGGGCCTTGCTGAAAATGGATAAACTGGTGCGCCGGGTGACCAATGCCTATGATGAGTACGAGTTCCATGTGGTGTTCCATGCCATCCACAACTTCTGCACCATCGAACTGAGCAACATTTACTTTGATATCCTTAAGGATAAACTGTATTGTTCCAATCCGCAGGATCCCCAGCGCAAAGCGGCCCAGACCGTTTTGTACCGGCTCATCAACAATCTGGTGGTAATGCTCACTCCGGTTCTGGCCTTCACCACCGAGGAGATCTGGTCCTACCTGCGCCGCGAGGGGCAGCCGGAAAGCGTGCAGCTCCTGGAATGGCCGCTGCCTGATGACAAATATCAGGATGATGCCCTGGAGAAACGCATGGATATGGTATTGAGCGCCCGCGAAGTGGTCACCAAAGCCCTGGAAGAAGCCCGGGCTCAAAAGGTGATCGGTCATTCCCTGGGAGCCGCCATCACCATTTATGTAAATCCGGCCTGGGAACAGGTTTTTGCCGGTATGGGTGAGATCGAGAAAATGTTTATCGTGTCCAGTTGCCGGGTTGTACCCGAAGAAGCGCCGCCTGCCGCGGCTGTGAGTCTGGAGCATGTTTCCGGCCTGGCGGTGGAGGTTCAACCCGCGCCTGGCGAAAAATGCGAGCGCTGCTGGATAATCGACCTTACCGTGGGAAGGCATCCCGGGCATACCACCTTATGCCGGCGCTGCGCAGAGGTCATCGATAGTTTGTAATCGAGGGCGGGGCGGTCAAGCATCGCCCCTGACCATAAATACAATCAAAAGCAGGAGGACGCTATGGAAGAAGGCAACCGCTTGATTATCACCGTCCTGGGACATGACCGGGTCGGGATCATCTACGGAATTTCCGGGGTGTTGGCCAACACCAATGTAAATATCCTGGACATCAGCCAGACCATACTGCAGGGATTCTTCACCATGGTGATGGTGGTGGATTTCTCCCACAGCACCGTGGATTTGGCCCAGCTGAAACAATTGCTGGATCAAAAAGGCCAGGAGCTGGGCCTGCAGGTTACAGTGCAGCATGAGGACATCTTCCGTTACATGCACCGCATCTAACGAATCACGGGGACGGTTCTTTTGACTGGCCAGGAGACAAGAAACGGGGATATAGCGCTAATGTGCGGGGACACACCCCGTTTTGGGTAATGTCCCGGAGTACTGGGAATGTTCCCGCTTATTGCTTCATTTACGACTTAAAAAATGACACAAGGAAAACTCACCGGGTGTCATTAAGGAGGGCGGATATGCCGTTTAAAGTTAGTAAAGAGGAAATATTGGAAACCATCAATATGGTGCAGGGCCAGAACCTGGACATACGCACCATCACCATGGGCATAAACCTGCTGGACTGCCGGGAAGAGGACGGTAAAAAGACCGGCCGGCGGGTTTATGACAAGATTACTCGTCTGGCCCGGGATCTGGTCGGGGTCGGCGAAGAAATCCAGCGGGATTACGGCATTCCCATCATCAACAAGCGCATCAGCGTAACCCCCATCGCCATGTTGGTCAACGGCCTGGGCGAAGACGATATCTTCGCCATCGCCCTGGAGCTGGACCGGGCCGCAGCCCAGGTTGGGGTCAACTTCCTGGGCGGCTTTTCAGCCCTGGTGCACAAGGGCTACAGCAGCGGCGACTACAATTTGATGCAAACCATTCCCCGGGTTCTGGCCGCGACCGAGCGGGTCTGCTCCTCAGTCAACCTGGGGACCACCAAGTCGGGCATAAATATGGATGCCGTCTATGATATGGGCAAGATCATCAAGGCCACGGCCCAGGCCACCGCAGACCGGGACGGCCTGGGCTGCGCCAAACTGGTGGTGTTCTGCAACGCAGCCGAAGACAACCCCTTCATGGCCGGGGCTTTCCACGGCCCGGGCGAACCTGAAACAGTCTTGAATATCGGTATCAGCGGCCCCGGGGTGGTGGCCACGGTGGTAAAAAACAACCCCGGCTGCGATCTGGGCGAACTGGCCCATCTCATCAAAAACACCGCATTTAAAATCACCCGCACCGGCGAACTGGTGGGGCGGGTAGCCTCCAAGCGCCTGGGGGTGCCTTTCGGCATTCTGGATCTGTCTTTGGCCCCCACTCCGGCGGTAGGAGACAGTGTGGCCGATATCCTCGAAGCCATGGGCCTGGAACGGGTGGGCGGCCCGGGGAGTACCGCCGCGCTGGCCATGTTGAACGATGCCGTCAAAAAGGGCGGAGCCATGGCTTCATCCTATGTAGGGGGTCTTTCCGGGGCCTTTATTCCGGTCAGCGAAGATGCCGGCATGATACGGGCCGCCGCCGAAGGAGCCCTGAGTATTGAAAAGCTGGAGGCCATGACCGCAGTATGCTCGGTAGGACTGGACATGATCGCCATTCCCGGCGACACCAGCGAATACACCATTTCGGCTATAATCGCTGACGAAGCCGCCATCGGCATGATAAACCGCAAAACTACGGCAGTGCGCATAATTCCCGCACCGGGCAAAAAGCCCGGGGATTGGGTGGAATTCGGCGGACTCTTGGGACGCGCACCGGTGATGCCGGTGAACAACTGCTCTCCTGCGCATTTCATCGCCCGTAAAGGCAGAATCCCCGCGCCTATCCATTCGCTCAACAATTAAAAAGCGTATTGAAGCCGCTCAACCTGGAATAATATATATATAGGTGAGGAAAGTGAAGAAAAATGACCAGGATGTACAGGTAGAGCTGCTTCTGAGATTAAACCGCAAGCTGGAGGAAATGGCTGAGACTATGCACAAAATCGGGGTGGCGGAGTACATTGAGATGCTGCGCCATCCCCGGCGGCTGTTCTGGATCAACTTCTGGTCCGGGGTGGCCCGGGGACTGGGCATGGCCATAGGATTTACCATTCTGGCCGCATTGGTGTTGTATCTGCTACAGCGCGCCATTCTTCTCAATTTACCGGTAATCGGCGATTTTATCGCCGATATCGTACAGATTGTGCAAAAACAGTTGGGGGTCGATTAAACGGGTTTGTAAAATAACCTGAAGGTGAGGAAAGGCCATGAACCAGATTGATTATTACCAGGCTTTATTATCCAGAAAACAAGATATCGAGGAGCAGATCGTGCGCCGGCGTGATATTCTGCAAATGCCTATGTCAGAATACCTGGACGAACTGTCTCTTTACGATCAGCACCCCGGAGACCTGGCCAGCGATACCTATGAGCGCGAAAAAGAAATCGGCCTCCTGGAAATGCTGGAATTTGAACTGGAGAAGGTCAATGATGCCCTGATGCATTATCAAAACGGCACCTACGGGATCTGTGAGCAGTGCGGCCAGCCCATCGAACCGGCCCGTCTGCAAAGGGTGGTCAATACCACGCTCTGTGCCCGCTGCGCCCGCGAACACAGTCACAACTACACCCGCCCTGCCGAGGAGGACGTGATCAGTCCGGGCCGGATGTTCGATACCGCTTTCGATATAGCTGGCTACGACCATGATGAATATCGCAATACCTTGCACAACCCGGACCCGGATTGAGCGAGGCACAAATAAGTTTAGCTTTACTTAAGATGAGAACGGGTACGGCTGGAGCCGGATTGAACGCGGTGGGCAGGCTTAGAATAATTTAAGACGAGCACCTTGGATTTGACGGGGTGCAAGTTTAGAAAGGCTGGGGCGTAGTTTAAAACGAGCGCATATGCCGGGGGTGCCGCTGTAAAGTCTCTAGACTCCGGGCTCAGTTGCCAATAATTGCCGGCCCCGTTAGGCTGATGAACGGGCCGTCAATTTTTGAACAATCCGGTCTCCTAAAGTGTAAATAGCCACTATTGTCGCTTCCTGCTTTAACAGGACGAGTAGGCTGGAATTTTGGCTTAAGCTGAACATTGCCAAACATTTCTGGCTTGTTTATAGTAGTTATAACCAAGGCAAGACTGACGAGTACATCATGGAAAAGGAGGACTGGGCGTGAAAATCGGGATTTTCACCGATAGTTACAAACCTTATACCAGCGGTGTAGTTACCTCGATCACCACCTTTAAAAAGGAATTAGAAAAATTAGGGCACCAGTTGTTTATATTTGCTCCCAATTATTCCAATTATGTGGAAACCGAAGAAGGGGTATACCGCTACTACTCTGTACCCGCGCCGACCAACCCTGATTTTACCCTGGCCATACCGGTGTTTCCGGGCATGAAATACCTCCTGCGCAAGCTGGATCTGGATATCATCCATGTTCACTCCCCATTTACCATGGGACGGGTGGGGCTGCACTATGCCCGGCGCCTTAATCTCCCTATCGTATTTACCTATCACACCCTCTATGACCAGTACATACACTACCTCCCCGTGGCCCAGGAGCTGGCCCGGGAAATGACCGTCAAGTTCAGCAATAATTTCTGCCGCCAGGTGGATCATCTCATCGTCCCCAGCTCAGAGGTGAGCAATATTCTCTCCAGTTATGACATCCCCACTCCCATCTCGGTGATCCCCACCGGAGTGCCGGTGCAGCTGTTCAAAGCGGTGAGCCGCAGGGAAAATATCTTGCGGGAGCGTTACGACATTCCCGCTGAGAATAAAATTCTGCTCAATGTGGGGCGACTCACCAAAGAGAAAAACCTGGAATTCCTCCTGGATGCTTTCGCCCGGGTGCATCGGCAAAAACCTCAGACCACTCTGGTGATAACCGCGCAGGGGCCTTTGGAAAGCGCCTTAAAACAGCAGGTGGCGGAGCTGGGCTTAAGTCTGGAGCGGGACGTTATCTTTACCGGGGCGGTTCCCTTTGAAACCCTGATTCAAGTTTACTACAGCGCCGACCTTTTCATATTCTCCTCCATGACCGAAACCCAGGGACTGGTATTAGTCGAAGCCATGGCCGCCGGTCTGCCGGTGGTAGCCATTAAGGCCTACGGGGTATTGGACATGGTGGATCATGGCATCAACGGGCTCTTAACCGCATGTGATCAGGAGGAATTCACCAGGGCCGTCCTGCGCATGCTTAACGATGACAAGGTTTATCAGTTTTTCCGGCACAATGCCCTGTTGAAGGCCGAGGAGATCTCCTCTCAGAACATGACCCTGGAGCTGGAAAAGGTCTATCAACAGCTGATAAATAAGAATGTTCACCGCCGCAGCCGGGTGTACGACTGGCTGTCCCGCATCGCGCCATAGGAGAGGCTGGCCTCTCCTCCCCCATGCCCTCCCAGTTTCGTTCGGGGTGGGTTTGTGTTACATTGTTAATGGGACAGCCCCACCCCAGATTGAGGAACATTTCAGAACGGGAATGAGACCACAAATGCTGCGGACCATCCTGGCTATAATAGCCGCCAAAATCATCATAAAGCTCAGCCGCCGCTTCGGCAATCAAGGCACGGTCATGGCCGGGCGGGTGGCGCGCCGGCTCGACCCCGGGATACTCAGAAAACTGGCCGGCCGGGTAGAGAAGCAGATCATCATCATTACCGGCACCAACGGTAAGACCACCACCAGCAACATGATCGCACAAATTCTTAACGCCGACGGCCATAAGATAGTTCACAACCGGGCCGGGGCCAATATGCTAAACGGCATCACCACCGCCTTTATCGGGGCCACCAACCTGACCGGCAGCAGAAGCTGGGATTATGCCCTGCTTGAAACCGACGAGGCCAATGTAGCCCCGCTGCTGAAAGAGGTGGATGCCGGAGTATTGCTGGTAACCAATTTTTTTCGCGACCAATTGGACCGTTACGGCGAACTCGATTATACCATCGGCTTAATCAAAGAGGGCGTGAAAGGCCGCCGCCTGCGGTTGTGGCTGAATGCGGACGATCCCTTGATGAGCAGTTTCCCGCAGGATACCGGACTGCCCTGCAGCTATTACGGTTTTGACGAAACCCCTTATGACACCCTGGAGAATCACAACAGCCGGGAGGGGCGCTATTGCATGCTGTGCGGGGAGGAGATCGAGTACCTGCGTTTTCATTTCGCGCAGCTCGGGGTTTTCCGCTGCCCCAAATGCGGCAACCAGAATCCGGAGCCCGATTTCGTAGCGACTGATCTGCAGCTTGATCAAGGCATTGCCATGAAAGTAAATGAAATCCCCATCAAGAGCCCTTACCAGGGATTCTATAACGCCTATAATCTTTTGGCCGCAGTGGCCTTGACCAGAGGCCTGGGGGTTAGGGATGCCGTCATACAGGAGGCCCTGGCCCGCTTCCAGCCCCAGGCGGGGCGCATGGAGCGCTTCAGCGTAGGAGAGCGGGAGGCCACCTTGATCCTGGTCAAAAACCCCACCGGATTCAATCAGAGCCTACAGGCCCTGCTGCAGGACGGCAGAAGCAAAAATCTGTTTCTGGCTTTGAATGACAATGCCGCCGACGGGCGCGATATCTCCTGGATCTGGGATGCCGATCTGGAGGTTTTGGCCGAACCCGGCGCCGGGATAACCATCCTGGTCTGTTCCGGGCTGCGCAGTGGAGATATGGCGGTCAGGGCGAAATACGCTGGAGTCGACAGCGGGGTTATAGAGATTGAGAGCGACCTGGAGGCCGGTATCAAGAAAACCCTCGGGGGTACAGGCCAGGTCGGCTACATTTTATCCACCTATACGGCCTTATTCCAATGCCGCAAAATACTTCTGGGTATGCAGAGCGAACCGTCTGTAAAAGCCGAACCCCGCCGGGCCTACCAGAAGTCCTGAACGGCTCGGGGAAAATCGTGAAGCCGCTGCGCAGATTCGGGCCAGCTCAGCAAGACTCAGCTCATCGAGCTGGGGTCCTTTTTCAAATCGGTGCGGGTTGATACTTCTCAAACCGTGGCCCTGCCCGGTCATATTCCGGCGGCCCGGATCGAGAACAACAGTACCTGAGGCTCCTAAAAGGTGCCGGCGGCACCGCAAAAGCGAAGTATTAGGAGAGAAACATGGCTCAATTCAACATCGCCCATTTGTATCCTGATTTGATGAACCTGTACGGCGACCGGGGCAATCTGATCTGCCTCAAAAAGCGCCTGGCGTGGCGCGGGCATGAATGCCGGATTCAGAGCGTGGGCCTGGGCCAGGCCATTGATTTCGACAATATGGACATGGTGTTCATGGGCGGCGGTTCTGACCGCGAACAGGGCCTGGTGTATGAGGACCTTATAACCCGGGCCGAGGCCTTCTTTGACGCCATCGAAGCGGGGCTGCCGGTCCTGTGCATCTGCGGGGCCTACCAGCTGCTGGGGGAGTCCTACATCGCAGCGGACGGGCAAAAACTGCAGGGATTGGGATTCTTCGACTTCATCACCCGGGGTTCGGAGCCGCGCCTGATCGGCAACATTTTGCTGGAAACGCAGCTCAATGGCCGTAATACCACGGTGGTTGGCTTCGAAAACCATGGCGGGCGCACCTATCTTGACGATCCCCGCCTGGAGGCCTTCGGCAGGGTCGTTAAAGGGTACGGCAATAACGGGCAGGACGGCAGCGAAGGCCTCAAATACCACAACCTCATCGGAACCTATCTGCATGGCCCCTTGTTGCCTAAAAACCCGGTTGTAGCCGATTTCTATATAAGCGCCATGGCAGAACGGCGCGGCCTCACCGCGACGATCACCCCGCTTTATGATAGCATTGAAAACTTCGCCCACCAGCAGGTCAAATACAAAATCCTCACATCATAGCCTGCCACCCATACCTGCCAGTTCCCGAATGCTGGTATATTCTGTATGCGGTAGGGAATACTAGCCACAAACAGAATTTATCAGAAGGGGAGTTGTCATCATCAAACAAGCAACAGCTGTCAAACCAAGCCCATTTCCGGCTGAACTCATACAGAACCGCCTTCGCCAGGTTACCAGCACCGGCAGTCCGCGGGTGGATAGAATCATGGCTTATCTTTTAGAGGGGAGCGGTAAAATGCTGCGCCCCCGTCTGGTGTATCATACCGCCGCCTTGAATGAGCATGACCCCATTGTGGTGCGTGATATTGCCGTGGCGGTAGAATTGATCCATCTGGCCTCACTGGTGCACGACGATGTGATCGACCATGCCCCCATACGGCGCGGGCGTGACAGCCTCAATGCCCGTTACGGCAATCAGGCCAGCGTTTTGGCCGGCGATTTCCTGTTTGCCACGGCTTTTCATCTCATCAACCGCCATCAGCAAAGCCGGGTCATGGAAAACATCACCCATACCATTCAGGTAATGTGTTCCGGGGAGATCATTCAAATGGGGCAGGCTTACGACCTGAATATCGGGTTGGATGAGTATTACGACAAGACGTATCGCAAGACCGCTTGTCTGTTCGCCTCCAGCTGCAAAATCGGCGCCTTGATCAGCCAGGCCGGCCCTGAGCAGGTCAAGCATCTGGAGCAGTTCGGGATGTGTTTGGGCTATGCTTATCAGATTATCGATGATGTGATGGATCTGGTGGCCGACAGCACCACCTTGGGTAAGCCGGTGGGAAACGATATCACCCAGGGCAATATCACCCTGCCGGTCATATTAACCATAAAAAACGAGCAATACGGCCAGCGGCTGACAGGCCTGCTGGAGCGGCGTTCCAGCATTGCCGCCAGTTTGGGAGAGATTATAAATATAGTCATCGAGAGCGGCTCTGTCGGGGAAGCTATCGAGCACGCCGGGGCCTTCCTGGAGCGCGGGCTGGAGCGCCTGGCGGAACTGCCTTCCGGCGAAAGCCTGGAAGAATTGAAGAGTACCTGTCTTAGTTTTATCGACAACTATCGCCCGGTATTGGGGCGTTATCATCCACCTATGGAAAGGCAGGCCTGAATATGACTGCTACCAAAACCGCCCGAAGTTCTGCCGGCATACGTCCCCGGCGCAAGGCTGCCCCGGGGCAGTCGGCTTTGCTCATACACCATATTCTGGTCTTACTCCCCCGGGTGCAAAAATTGCTGGCCGCCTGGCGGGTGGAGGCAGAACGCTGCCCGGATCCGGTCTTGCGCCAAATGGCTCTGGCCAGTCTGGAGCACAAGGCTTTTCATTGCCAGGGGGGCGCGGTTTTCGCCAGCTTAGCGCCCGGATATGAAAAAACCCTCTTGCGTATCATCGTGGCCTATCAGATCTTATGCGATTATCTGGACAATTTGTGCGACCGGGCCGGCAGCACCGATGGCCAGGCCTTCCGTCATCTGCACAACAGCTTATTGACGGCCTTGACCCCCGGCAGCGCCTGCGGCGACTACTACCTGTTCTATCCGTACAAGGAGGATGGCGGCTATATCAGCCAGCTGGTAGCCGAGTGCCAGACTCAGATCGAAACCCTCCCCAACTACTGGAGGGTGCAGGAGCGGCTCTGGGAACTGGCCAACTGGTACAGCGAATTGCAGGTGCGCAAACACCTGGACCCGGAGATCCGGGAAGAGCAGCTCATAAGCTGGGCCAGCCAGCAGGCCTCGCGTTATCCCGGGGTGCGCTGGCAGGAATTCGCCGCCGCCACCGGCTCTACCCTGGCTATATTTGCCCTGCTGGGCCTGGCCTGCCGGGAAGAACTGGACGACGCCAGCATGCACCGTACCTGGCAGGCCTACTTCCCATGGATCTGTGGATTGCACATCCTCTTGGACTACTTCATAGACCGCGAGGAAGACCGGCAGAGTGGCGATTTGAATTTTACTTTCTACTATCGGGATGAAGGGGAGATGCTGGAACGGCTCAAATTTTTTGTTTGCCAGGCCCATGACTGCGCGGCCAGCATGCCCAACCGGGCTTTTCACATCACGGTGGTGGAAGGGCTGTTAGGTCTTTACCTCTCTGATGCCAAAATTGCCGCCCAATCTTATCAAGACCTGGCCCAGAGCCTGCTCAACTGCTCCGGCCAGCGAGCCGTCAACACCTACCGCATCTGCCGCATGGTCCGCAAAGTCCTGTAATGGACCAGAAGGAAGCTTTCCTGGTGTCTTTTTTATTCGAAAATATATCAGCGTGCAAGCGGGGGGAAAGGGTTCTCTGCGGCATATCCTGCATAAGGGGTGTCCTCTTCTCAAAGTTTGGCAGCTAGGCTATAATATTGGCAGTAAAGGTTCTTTTATCCAGCAGGAAGCAGGTGAAGCGGTGCCCGCAGCGATTGCACAGCCGAACGGGGAAGACCCCAGCCATCCCATGCAAATCACCATTTTCAACTACAGTCCCGATTCTGTCACGGTTCAGCACCTGAAGGACGGTCAACTTGTCTGGCCGCCGGCGCAAGCGGGAATCACCTGGATACATATAAGCGGGCAGGTCACCTGGGAAATCCTTGAACAGTTGGCCGGGCATTATCAGCTTCACCCGTTGGCTATTGAGGATGTTACCCATCAGGGCCAGCGCAGCAAATTGGAGATGTATGATCAAAACCTCTTTTTGGCCATGTACGCCATGGATCACCAGACCCAGGAGCGGATGCAGGTCAGCATATTTGTGGGAGACAGCTATGTAATTACCATCGTCCCCCGCGAAAACCGTCTGTTTGAACCATTACAGGAACTCCTGCAGCACGGAAACAGCAATCTCCGCAAAAAAGGCAGCGACTTTTTGTGCTACAGCCTCTGTGACCGCATTATCGACAGTGTCTTTCCGGTGCTGGAAGAGGTGGGCAAAGAGGTTTTCGAAATGGAGGATCAGATATTTTCCATCACCCGCGAAGCCATCACCGCCAAACTGCATCATCTGCGGGTTCGCCTGGTGGAGTTGGAGCGCATCATCGCCGGCTCGCAGGAGGTCATCGAAGACATGCGCACCGGCGAGATACCCCTGATCCAGACCGGCACTCTGGTATACCTGCGCGACTGCTATGACCACACCTTGCAGCAACTGCACAGTACTGATTCCTACCGGCAAATCACCGCCAGCATCCTGGAATCCTACCTGTCGCTGGCTAACAACGAGATGAACGAGGTCATCAAGGTGCTGACGGTAGTGTCCACCATTTTTATCCCCCTGACCTTCATCACCGGTGTCTACGGCATGAATTTTGATTATATGCCGGAACTGGGGCACCGTTTCGGCTATATCGGGGCCTGGGTGCTGATGGCTGCCGTGGCGGGCGGTATGTTGTTGTATTACCGGCGTAGACGTTGGTTATAGGGTGCAGAGTAGGCGCACGCCCTATCGATTCAGGGCTGAAACATCATATTGAAAGACCGGGGCGGGTATCAAGCCGCATCCCGGCAGCGCGCAAGTGGATGCAAGCGGGACCGGTTCTTGACTTACGTCTGTTACCCAACCGGCCTGCTTAAGCGGAGCGAAAAGGTTGTAAAGGGCGGCAGCTATGCGGCAGCCTACCCTTAAAATACATATTGGGAAAGGAGCAAAAAATGGCTGACATCATCGATTATCAAATTTTCGGAGACGATATGCAGTTAGTGGAGATTGAGCTGGATCCGGGGGAAGGAGTTCGTGCTGAGGCCGGGGCCATGACCTACATGGACGCGGGCATACAGATGCAGACCGGAACCGGAGGCGGTATGTTCCAGGGCTTCAAGCGCATGCTCACCGGAGAGAGCTTCTTTATCACCACCTTCATGAACGGGGCTAAAGCCAAGCAAAGAGTAGCCTTCGGGGCCCCTTATCCGGGGAAAATCATCCCTATCGAACTGGGACAGCACAGCGGGCGTTTCATGTGCCAGAAAGACTCTTTTGTCTGCGCCGCCAGGGGGGTGGAGATTGAGATCGCCTTTACCAAAAGAATCGGGGCTGGCTTGTTTGGCGGAGAGGGCTTCATCCTGCAGCGCCTCAGAGGGGATGGCCTGGCTTTCGTACACGCCGGGGGCACACTGATTGAGAAAAGGCTGCAGTCTGGTGAAAAACTTAAAGTAGACACTGGCTGTCTGGCCGCTTTTGACGAATCGGTAGATTATAACATCGAGTTTGTGGGTGGGTTCAAAAATGCCCTGTTCGGCGGGGAAGGCCTCTTCATGGCCACTGTGACCGGACCGGGCCTGGTCTATCTGCAAAGCCTGCCCCTGTCCCGTCTGGCCGACCGTATAGTCGCCGCTTCAAGGGTGGGAGGTTCCCGGGAAGAGAACCGCGGCCTGGGCGGCATCCTCGGCAACATGATCTCCGGCGACTAAATTATCACACAAACGGTTCTTGACGCAAGCAGGTGATGGTGACAATGGGGGAGGTTCCTTTTTTGTCACCATCACCTGCTGTCACACGGTTGTCACACTATGCAGGAAATCCCCGATTATGACCATCCTCCTATTACAGGTTGTCTTAAGGGGCGGAGTTGGAAGATGAGAGATAAAGAGAGTACAAACGCTGAAAAAAGCGCTATATTTGAGCTGATATGGAACAATTGCACCGAAGCAATGGCAGTAGCCCGGATGATATTTGACGATAATGGCCGGCCCGTCGATTATACTGTCCTCGATATGAATTACTCCTATGAAAAACAATCCGGCCTCAGTAAAGAGCAGGTTTTGGGGCGCCGGGCCACGGCATTTTTGCCCAATATCGAATCGGCCTGGTTAGAAAAATTCGGAGAGGTGGTGCGATCCGGCCGCGGTCTGAAGTTTGAAGAGTATAACACCGCATTGGACCGCTGGTTTAACGTGCAGGCCTTTTCGCTCCATTCGGAAAACAAGTTTGTGGTTGTTTTCACCGATATAACCGATCCGTTAAGGAGGGAGCGGACCCTTAAGCAAAGCGAAGCCCGCCGGCGGGAACAAGAGACTCTGGCTTTTCAAGCTCAAATTCTGGCCAATGTCAAGGATGCCGTCATGGTTGTGGATGAAAACGGGCTCATCATCTACTGCAACCGGGCTTTTGAAGATTTATTCGGCTGGAAAGAGGATGAACTCCTGGGGCAGCGCTTTTATAGTTTTGTAAACAGCCATGTCGATGAAGGGGCACAAGCGGCCTACCATTATTTGTATGATTGGAAGATAGATTTCGAAACAATAGATGAGCAATTGGTAAACATAAAATGGTTTAGAAAGGATGGCCGGCCGATCGTCATCGATGTGAGCAGAACCGTTCTGACAGGGCCCGGCGGCGAATACAAAGGCATCATATCATCCATCCGGGACGCTACTCCACGTGTTCAGGCCGAGGAAGCCTTGCGGGAAAGCGAGAGAAAATACCGCGAACTGGTGCAAAACGCCCCGGCCGCCATTTGTCAAATTGACCTCCAACAACAGCGTTTTGTCTCCGTTAATGCTGTCATGTGTAAATTGACAGGATACCGCCGCGATGAATTGCTGAAGATGGCTCCCGTTGATATTCTGGGCGAGCAGGGCAGGGAAATTTTTCAACTCAGGGCCAGGCAGTGGCTGAACGGTGAAAAACCTGAGCCTATTGTGGATTGTTCAGTGAAGACCAAAGCCGGCCGGGAAATACTGGCCTCATTGCATGTTACCTATACCACCGACCAGGATGGCAAACCGCTGGGAGCAACGGTGATTGGCTATGATGTCACCGAGCGCAGACATGTTGAGAAAGAGTTACAAAAAGCCCATGACCATTTGGAAGCCAAAGTACAAGAACGCACCAGAGAGCTGTCCCTTGAACGGCAGCGGCTATTTGATGTCCTGGAGACACTGCCGGTAATAATATGCATTTTGACACCTGATCACCACGTTGCCTTTGCCAACCGGGCTTTTCGCAACAAATTCGGCGAGTCGGAGGGGCGGCACTGTTACGATTATATTTTTGGTCTCGACGAGCCCTGCGATTTCTGCCAGGCCTACCGCGTCTTAGAAACCGGCAAACCTCATTATTGGCGCTTAACCGCGCCCGATGGCAGCATCATTGACGCTTACGATTTGCCCTTCATAGACGTTGACGGTTCTCCGCTCATACTGGAGATTGATATCGACATCACTAAGCAAAAACAGGCCGAAGACGCTTTCCGCGCCTCGGAAGAACGCTTTCACAAGATATTTGACAATAACCCGGACATGATTGCCATCATACGGATGGCGGACGACACGTTTGTGGATGTGAACCACCGGCTGTTGGAAATCACCGGATATGAGCGGGAAGAAGTCTTGGGAAAGACCCCTGAAGAATTGGATTTTTATGGCGATGCCTTGGATGAGGCCAGATCCTATTTGGCAGAGCTGGTCGTGACAGGTGAAATCAGGATACCGGAATGGAAGTTATGGTCAAAAACAGGGAATGCAATTATCACATCAGTATCAACTGTAACCATGAATCTCAACGATGAGATTTGCCGGGTAGTTATAATGCGGGATATAACTAAAGAAAAATTGATGGAAACCGAAATCGCCCGCCTCGACCGGCTCAACATGATCGGGGAGATGGCGGCCGGCATCGGCCATGAAATAAGAAATCCCTTGACCGCAGTACGCGGATTTCTGCAGATGCTGGGGCATAGAAATGAGTATGAAAATGACCGGAGCTATTTCGAGCTTATGATAGAAGAGATTGACCGGGCCAATGCCATTATCAGCGAATACCTGGGCATGGCCAGGGATAAACGCGTTGATCTGCGGCTGCATTCACTGGATGATTTGATAACCACGTTATATCCGATGATCATGTCCGAGGCCAACCTGAGGGAGATGGCGGTTCATCTGGAGTTAAACCAGCCTCCTGCGGCCCTGATCGATCAGAACGAATTCCGCCAGCTGGTTTTAAATATGACCCGCAATGGTCTGGATGCGATGCCGCCCAGGGGAACTCTGACTATCGGCACCGGAACGGAAGGGGATCGAATTGTGTTGTATATCAGGGATGAGGGCTCCGGTTTACCCCCGGAGATACTGCACAAATTGGGAACGCCTTTTTTTACTACCAAAGATACCGGAACCGGACTAGGGCTGGCGGTGTGCTACAGCATCGCGGCCCGCCACCATGCCACCATCGATTATCAAACCAAATCTACCGGTACCACCTTTTACGTGAGGTTCCCCAAAGTATAGGCGCGCAAGTGGGGACGGGTGACAGATGGGGACCGACCCCATTTGTCACCGTCCCCATCTGTCACCCGTCCCACCATTCCTATCTACCCCACCCCTGCGCCAGGGGCAAGTCAAGAACCGTCCCGCTTGCATGAGTCGTTGCTACATTACATTATCTCTGAACAATTGCAGTGATGGCAGTGCTTTCCGTCTCGATTTCATCGACTTTATGGCCGTTTTCCACTTCAATATCAATAATCTCTACGGTATATTCGCAGATACCGAATAGGGAGTGGCAGTCATCATCACAGAAAGTAAAGCTGAACGGAAGCCTTTCAACATCATCAAATTCGAGTTCGTAAGTTTGCAGTATAGTGCAATGCCCGTCGCAAGTTCTCTTTAAGGCAATCACCAATTCGACTTCCTTATCATCCTCTACTTCAATGATGGTTGAAAAATCGATTTTCACGATGGGTCTGATACATGAAGACTTATCAACTGTGACTCTTGCAAGCAGGATGTTGGCAGAACCTTCGCGAACGTCCTTTAAGTTGATGTCAAAGGCCCTTCCGCAAACCAAGAATAAATGCGGCGATGCAGGAGTAGGACAAATCGGTACTCCACCGCTGGCTCTCGAGGTGGTAAAACAAACTCTCGGGGTACCGCCTGTTATGGTGTTGGCCAATACACTTGGACACGAACAGGTAGGACTCACACTGCTGGGACTCACGTGACATGCGCAGCTGTGGCACACTCTGCTGCTGAGCACATTGCTGTGACACACTCTGGTGTTAGCGGCTAAAACACGATTTCTTCTTTTGGACTTGTGACCGCGTTTAAATCTGGTCATTAATATATTCCTCCTTATTAGTTATTGGCAGTGAAGAGATATACTCCCTTGTTTAACATTTTATTCATATTGAAGAAACAGTGTTCCGGATACAGAGTCAAACTATTTTTATTTAGAGGTTTTTATGGTTCTGATTGTCATCGCTATAGCCAACCCGGGTACAGATTAAAACTATTTTTATTTAGAGGCGCCCCCGGATAGTAAGCGGCAGGCAGCGCTAACCAACAATGTAACGCTAACCCATAATAATGCAATTCCGAAGTTTATGTTCCACAAAGTTCTTTATATTATATAAGTAGACGCATACCCGAAAAGTTAATAATTAAGACCATCAACCAGTATTCGGGTAGAAGCGGTTCCGAAAAGTATTTAATTTGTACAGTTCCGGCACGTATCTTTACAGACCCCGGCAAGTATCAGAGTAGACGCGGACCCGAAGAATATTTTTGTAGGTGAGCCCCGGCAGGTTATGAGCAGATGAAACACTGGACGGCATGCTGAATATAAAGCGAGGCAGTTTAATGAGCTACATCATTATAAAAGGTGCACGAAGGGGAACGTCGTTCCTTTTGTCATCAAAGGGCAAATTCGTGGCGGCGTGACACTGGGGGAGGTTTTCCGTGTGTCATTTTGCGGATTGGGCGAGGATGGCCTTTTCCAGCCACTTTTTGCGGCGGTAAATGATGGCGTAGACTACGCCGCGCAGGCCCCAATCGATAACGAACAACACCCATATCGACGCAACCGGCCAGTGCAAGACCATAATGAAAAGATACATCAGGGGTATGCGCACCAGCCAGGTGAATACTGTGGAAATATACATGGGGGTGCGGGTGTCTCCCGAGCCTTTGAGGATGCCGCTCAAGACCATGGTGGCGGCAATGGTCAGCTGCTCCAGTGAAGCGATGCGTACCAGGAGTCCGGCGGTTCTGATGATATCCGGCTCATCGGTGAACAGGGAAGCGATGAAATAGGGAAACAGGGCGAAGAGCACCCCGATGAAACCCATTAAAATCCCTGCCATCTCCAGGCAGCCCCGGCTGTTCTGTGATATTTTATTACGATCAGAAGCCCCAACCGCCTGTCCTACCAGGGTCGTAGCGGCAATGGCCAGCCCAAAACCGGGCATAAATGAAATCGACTCCACCACGATGGCCACCTGATGCGAGGCGTAAGCCACCGTACCCAGGAAGACCAGCAAGTAGGTAGAGGTCAGTTGGGCTGCAGTCGTGAAAAGCTGCTCCACCAGACCGGGGATGCCCAGGCTGAGAACCCTGCGGATGATATTTAATCTCAGGGCGAAAATGCTTCGCCACGGCACTGTCAATTCGGTGCAGTTGCTCATCAAAGCCCACAGGGAGAGGATAAATCCCAGGAAGTGGGCTATACTGGTGGCCACCGCCGCCCCGGCCACCCCCATAGCCGGGAAGCCGAACCAGCCGAAAACCAGGACCAGGTCTCCCACCACATTGAACGAATTGGTGATGATGCCTATTTTCATGGGAATGTCGGTGCGCCCCAGCCCCCGAAAGATCGAGCTGATTATGTAGTAAATCAAGGCCGGCGGGACCAGGGCCAGGGTGATGCGCAGATAGGCGAGGGCTTGCTGGCTGACTGCGGCCTCTACTCTGAAGAGGGCCAGAATCTGCAACAGGTAGACCTGGGTTAAAACTGCGGCCGTCAAACCTATGAACAAGGCCATTAAGAGGCTCTGCCCGGCCACCAGTGCGGCTTCATCAAGCCGGTTGGCGCCTTTGGCCTGGGCCACCAGTATTGATGTGCCGATGCCCAGGGCATTCAAGAATAGAACCAGCGAAAAGAATATCTCAGCGCCCAGGCTGGCAGCTGCCAGCGGGACTGCGCCCAGCCGCCCTACTACAGCCACATCAACGACCCCTACCAGCATGTAGAGAATCATTTCCCCCATGGCCGGCCAGGCGATTTTCCAAATGGTAACCCGCAGGTTTTTATCTCTCCATATCAGCATAGCATTCTCCATATTGAACAATTGGAGACGGTTCTTTTCTGTCACTCAACTGGAGGCGACAACTGGTGGGGAAGGTGCTTCGTCTCTACTTGTCACCCGGCGGCGAACTGGCTGTTGTAGAGGCCGGCGTAGAAGCCGCCCCGGGCCAGCAGGCTCTGGTGCGTCCCCTGCTCGATGATGGCGCCCTGGTTCATCACCAGGATCAGGTCGGCATCGCGTATGGTCGATAAGCGATGGGCGATGACAAAACTGGTGCGCCCCTTCATTAAAGAACCCATGGCCTTTTGAATCAATACCTCGGTGCGGGTGTCCACATTGCTGGTGGCCTCGTCCAGAATAAGTATGGCCGGATCTGCCAAAACCGCTCTGGCGATGGTCAACAGCTGCTTTTGCCCCTGCGAAATATTGGAAGCTTCTTCATTCAAAACCGTATCATAGCCATCCGGCAAAGTCATTATAAAATGATGGGCATGAGCCGCTCTGGCCGCAGCCACAATCTCTTCAAAACCGGCCCCTTCCCGGCCGTAGCCGATATTATCGCGAATAGTGCCGTTGAACAGCCAGGTATCCTGCAAGACCATGCCGAACATGGTGCGCAAACCCCCGCGCCGCATATCCCGGATATCCACCCCGTCTACAGTGATGACCCCTCCCTGCACCTCGTAAAAGCGCATGATCAGGTTAACCAATGTGGTCTTGCCGGCCCCGGTCGGGCCCACTATAGCCACGGTCTGCCCGGCCTTGACCTGGATGCTCAAATCCTCCATCAACAGGGTATTTTCAGCATAACCGAATTTGACATGCTCGAAACACACCTCACCCCGGGGAAAGGGAATGACCGCCGCATCCTCGCGGTCGGGCCTTTGCTCCTCTTCATCCAAGACCTCGAAAACCCGCTCCGCCGAAGCGATAGTGGACTGCAGGATATTGGCGATATTGGCCACCTGAATGATGGGATGGGTGAACTGACGCATATATTGGATAAAGGCCTGCACATCCCCGATGAAGATAGCCCGCTGCGCCACCAGGAGGCCCCCCACCAGAACCACCAGAACGTAGCCGATGTTATTGACGAAATTTATGGCCGGAAAAATAATCCCCGACATGAACTGGGCCTTCCAGCCCACCTCGTAGAGCCCCTGGTTGATCTGCCTAAACTTCTCCACCGAATCCCGTTCATGCCCAAACACCTTGACGACTTTGTGCCCGCCGTACATTTCCTCCACATGGCCGTTCAGCTCGCCCAAGACCTTCTGCTGCTCTGCAAAAAAACGCTGCGAATAGCGTGCCACTATGGCGGTTACCACTGCGCTCAAAGGCAGGGTCACTATAGCGATCAGTGTCATCAGGGGGCTGATGGAAAGCATCATCACCAAAATACCCGCCAGCGTCACCACCGAGGTAATCAGCTGTGTCAGGCTCTGCTGCAGCGTATTGGCGATATTGTCCATATCATTGGTCACCCGGCTCAGTATCTCGCCATGGGTCTGCCGGTCGAAATAGCCTAGGGGCAGGCGGTCAAGCTTATCTTTTACGTCATTGCGCATGACAAACACGGTTTCCTGCGCAACGCTGGACATAATATAGGCCATCAGAAATGCAAATAGTGAACTCAACAGATACAGACCCACCAGCATGAGCAGGATCCTGGCAATATAATCGAAGTCGAATCCGGGCAGGGGCTGCCCTCGCAGCTGCTCAACGTACCAGGCGGGCAGATTTTGCTCAACGGCCTGCTGCAGCTGCACATAGTGGTTGTAGCGAAGCATCACCCCTTCTCCAAGCTTGGTGACGGCCATACCCATCACCTTGGGGCCGACTATGGCAAACAGGGTGCTGGCCACCGCCAGCATAAACACTACCAGCATGCGGTAGCGCTGGGGGCGCAGATAATCCGCCAGCCGTTTCAGGGTACCCCTGACATCGCGGGCCTTTTCGCCGGGCATCCCCAGGCCGCCGCGCCAGCCCCGGCCGTGGGCGTGCCTGGACTTCGGCCTGGGGGGAACCTCCGGTTTACCAGCTTGTTTATCCGGTTCAGACTGCTTCATCAATTTGCTCTCCCTCGGATGGCGGTAATGGGGGACCGCCCCCAGTTGTCACTGTCATCGTCACCATTATCACGCAATCTCCTCTTCCGACAACTGCGAGAAAACGATTTCCCGGTAAACCTCGTTTTCCGCCAGCAGTTCCGTATGGGTACCCATCCCCACCATCCGGCCTTGATCCAGAACCAGGATCTGGTCGGCATCCATAACCGTGCTGACCCGCTGCGCGACGATAATAACCGTGGATTGGGCGGTTTCTTTTTTAAGAGCCGCCCTCAGCCGGGCATCGGTTCCGAAATCAAGTGCCGAAAAACTGTCATCAAAAATATAAATGGCCGCTTTACGAACCAAGGCCCTGGCGATGGAAAGCCGCTGCTTCTGGCCGCCGGAGAGATTGGTTCCTCCCTGGGCGATCACCGCATCGTATCCTTCCGGCAGCTCGGCGACAAATCCATCGACCTGGGCCACCGCAGCCGCATGCCTGACCTCTTCATCGCTGGCATCATTCTTGCCATAGCGAATATTCTCAGCCACAGTGCCGCTGAAAAGAATCGGGGTCTGGGGCACAAAACCAATCCTCATCCGCAGATCATCCTGGCTCATATCGCGCACATCCAGCCCGTCCACCAGAACCTGCCCCCGGTCCACATCGTAGAAGCGCGGAATCAGATTTATCAAGGTTGACTTCCCTGAACCGGTGCCGCCGATAATAGCGGTAACCTTACCGGGGCGGGCCGTAAAACTGATAGCGCTGATAGCCGCTTGTTCCGCGCCCGGATAGGAAAAGGCCACATCACGGAATTCCACCAGTCCGGCAGCAGGTGCGGTTTTGGCCTGAGGCGGGTCGATGATGTCAGGGGCCATATCCAGAACCTCATTGATGCGCGTGGCAGAGGCCTCGGCCCGCGGCAGCATGACAAACATCATAGTAACCATAATAATAGAAAACATAATCTGCATGGCATATTGGATAAATGCCATCATATCCCCGATCTGCAGATTGTTCCCTGCGATGCGCAGCCCTCCGAACCAGATAATGGCCACAGAGGTCAAATTCATGAAAATCATCATCACCGGATTCATGGCTGCCATGATTTTATTCACCTTTATAGCAATGTTGGTCAAATCCCGGTTGGCCGC
Source organism: Syntrophomonas sp. UBA4922 (assembly GCA_002398825.1). Lineage (GTDB taxonomy): Bacteria > Bacillota > Syntrophomonadia > Syntrophomonadales > Syntrophomonadaceae > DTU019. Next base: position 70,300 of record DHBS01000041.1, read on the forward strand.
CTTAAAGCGCCGGGTCTCGCTATCCAGGCGGTCAAATGCCCGGATAACCCGGATTCCGGTCAGATTCTCCCGCAACACCAGGTTAACCCTGTCCAGTTTGGCCTGCATAGCTTTAAATAAAGGCACCACCGATTTGGCCACCAGTCCGATGCCCAGCATCATCAGCGGCAAGACCACCGCCAGGATCAGAGTCAGCCGGGGATCCTTGGAATAGGCCATGAAAATGCCGCCGATGCACATTATGGGGGCAGTGACCATAAAGCGCAACCCCATGACTACCACCATCTGCATCTGGGTGATATCGTTGGTGGTGCGGGTGATCAGTGAGGCGGCACCGATTTTGTCAAATTCATGCAGGGAATAGCTCTCCACCCGCGAGAAAACAAGCTTGCGCAGGTCGCGCCCGAAACCCATGCCGGTCACCGCCGCGAAGTAGCTGGCCACGATGGCCCAGATGCTGCTCAGCATGGCCACCACCAGCATATAGCTGCCGTAGCGCCAGATATAGGCGGTGTCGCCCTTCATCATGCCGTTGTTGACCACATCGGCCATCAAGGTGGGCAGATACAGCTCGGCCAGGGTCTGGGCGAAGAGTATGATGGTCACCACCACCAGGCTTAAGGTATAGGGTTTTAAATAAGGAATCAATCTTAGCATAAAGTTTTTCCTTTGCGACAAATAAACAAATAGAGGGTGACAAATGAGGAAGGTGCTTTTTGTCAGCCCCCATTTGTCTCCCAATTATCACCGTCAGCTCCCGCCGTTTCCCTGTAAAATCTCCTGAGCCCTTTTTATTATCACAGAGAGTTCAGCCAGGTCATCGGGGGGCAGAAGCTTCAAACGCTGGCAGAAGGCTTGCTTGATCTTATCACTGACTTCATCCAGGGTCTGCCTGCCCATTTCAGTGAGCTCCACCCGCTGCACACGCCGATCCTGCTGGTCGCGGTAGCGGTTCACCAGGCCGGCCTCGACCAGTTTGCCGATCGAGGGGGTGAGCTGTTGCTTGGAAATCTGCAGGCAAGCAGCCAATTCGGTCATTGACAAAGGCCCCTGTTGGTGCTGCAAGGCCGTGACAATATGGAATTGCACCGGGCTGAGGCTCACCCTGGCGATATGATCCGCGGGGCGAACATAATTATCGCGCATGTAAACCAGCATTTGAAAAAAATCTTTGACCAAATCTTCCCATTGCTCCATGGATTAAGCCCTCCCATACCGTCTGTATCAGTATAATTCTCTCCTATTAATAAAGTAAATGGATATTTACTAAAACGCCGTCAGACCCCACGGACAACTCCGCCCCGATACGGGCAAAACCAGGCTTGCCCATCCGTATTTACATCTTTGCCCCCCCCGCTTCGAATAAATGAAAAGCCGCTAAAATCCCGGTGAAAACCTATTAAATTCAATAAATCGATCAATTGGAACATATTCCCGCCAGCCTATAATTGAAATAATGTGGTAATATTAGGAAACAGTTGGATTTCAAAAAGAGCCCGGAGGACTTGCAGATCCCCGATATGGCGGATGCATTTACCCGTAAATTATACAGCCCCTATCTCAGCTGTCTGCCTCTTGATAACTTCAGTTACGTCTCAAGATGAATGTGGATAATAGGGGCAGCTTCACTGAATTCATCCGCACCCCGGAGCGGGGGCAGGTGTCGGTCAATATCTCCAGGCCGGGGATTACCAAGGGCAACCGCTGGCACCATAGCAAGAATGATAAATTCCTGGTGGTGAGCGGGACCGGAGTGATCCGTTTTCGCCAGGAGGGGAGCAATGAGGTCATCGAGTATCACGTCAGTGGGGAGAGATTAGAGGTAGTGGATATACCCCCGGGCTATACCATAATATTGAGAATCTGGCGATACGGATCCGGTGACGATTATGTGGGCCAATGAGTGCTTCGATCCGGTCAAGCCCGACACCTGTTATTTGGAGGTATAGGAGTGAGTGCAACAGACAAGCTTAAACTGATGACCATAATCGGAACCAGGCCGGAAATCATCCGTCTGTCCGAGGTGATAAAAAAAGCGGACAGGTACTTCCGGCATATCCTGGTGCACACCGGGCAGAACTGGGACTATAACCTCAATCAGATCTTCTTCGAAGATTTAGGCTTAAGGGAGCCCGATTATTTTCTGGATTCGGTCGGTGCGGATCTGGGCGAGACCATTGGCAACATCATCGCCAAGAGCTATAAGGTGTTAAATGAGGTCAAGCCGGATGCGTTGCTGATCCTGGGCGACACCAACTCGGCCTTGTCGGCCATAGCCGCCAAGCGGCTCAAGGTGCCGATTTTCCATATGGAGGCCGGCAACCGCTGCTTCGACGAGAATCTGCCCGAGGAGACCAATCGCCGCATCGTCGATCATATCGCTGACGTCAACCTGTGCTACAGTGAGCATGCCCGCCGCTATTTGAATTACGAGGGGGTAGCCAGGGAGCGCACCTTCGTGACCGGCTCGCCCATGGCGGAAGTGTTGACCGCCAATCTGGATAAAATCAGGAACAGCAAGGTTTTGGAGTCATTGCAGCTCGAGCCCCGGCGCTATATTCTGCTCTCCGCTCACCGCGAAGAGAATATCGACCAGGAGAAGAATTTTTTCGCCCTGATGGATGCGGTCAATGCCATGGCCGAGAAGTACGGCCTGCCGGTGATATACAGCACCCATCCCCGCAGCGCCAAATTCATAGAGCAGCGCCGGTTCACGTTCCACCCCCTGGTGAGAAATTTGAAGCCTTTCGGTTTTTCGGACTATAACCATCTGCAGCTCAACGCTTTCTGCGTGGTCTCTGACAGCGGGACCCTGCCGGAGGAAGCCTCCTATTTCAAATTCCCGGCGGTGTGCGTCAGAACCAGCACCGAGCGCCCCGAAGCCCTCGATAAGGGGAATTTTGTGTTGGGCGGCCTGGGCGCTGGCGAAGTCCTGCAGGCCGTTGATCTGGCCGTTTCTATGGGCTGGAATGGCGACCTCGGGATCGACGTGCCCGACTACGTGGACGAAAACGTCAGCACCAAGGTTATTAAGATTATTCAGAGTTATACCGGAGTGGTTAATCGGAAGGTTTGGGGGAAGTCGTGAATAGTATAGCGCCCCCCACTGTCAGCACCAATCGTCAACTCAGATCCTGCTCCTTCTGATTCAGTTGGGGTTCTTGATAATGGAAGCAGTTCGGCATCTGCAGGTGCGGCTACCCCAGCCATATATTTCGGCAGGCAAAGGGCCGATTGAGACGAGTCCTTTGTCTGCCGGCCTCTTATTCCCTTCGCAGAATAACGAACGAAGCAACCACAGGATTCAAGTTTGCAAAGTTTATAAACTGCTTCATTGCCTTCTAATCCTCCATTCAATATCCGAACCATACAAACTTGCCGGGTAACTTTCAGCTATATAAATCAAGAATAGAAAAGAAACAGGTATATCGATTATAGAGGCTTTAATTTTATTAAGGCGCTTGTCTTATTCATGTCAGAACCTGTCTATTTAAGAGGAAATAAGTTGACAAGTTATTATTGTTTGGAGACTGGATAAAAGCCTATGCTTTTAAATAAGGAGAATTCTGAGGAATTTTGGAAATCCATCTTTAATGTTAAATACCGTTGTCCCTGATAATCTAGGTAGTATTTTAAATGAACTCCCAATACTTCCAACGAAAAAGGCAATTTTGCTTGGATGGGCCGCCCCTATACCATTAATCATAGAAATGAATACTTTAGAGGAAAAGGATCGTCCAAAATCAAAAGACCCTGAGTTCTGGGGTGTTTGGACTAGAAAAGAAGAAAGAGATATTAATTGGAAAAGCATTAGTGATGAATGGCAGAAAGAGGACAATATTTAGTGATCTTGCTCCCCTGTCGGATGAAGTCAGGTGCTATAACTTATTTCAAGAGAGGAGAGTAAAGATGCTTAAGTTAGCAGAAGGAAGTTTAGATTGGGCATTATTACATATTGAGAATTATGGGGATACTGATATTTTTCCAATACCGTTTGAATTCCAGACTATTCGTAATAGATGGGAACAAGATATTCGTCCATGGTTAAAAAGTCAAGACATCTTAAAATGGATTCCAAGGCCGTATAGGAGATGCCTTACTCCCAAACATAGATACGGCTTTCGAATATCTACTCAACTAGATCCTTTAGAATCAATTGTTTTCACCTCGTTAGTTTTAGAAATTGGTAAAGATATTGAATCAGCCCGGATACCAAAGGAAGAAAATATTGCATTTTCACACAGATTTGCCCCAAACGTTAATGGCAAAATGTACAATCTCGGATATTCATGGGATTCATTTCAGGATTATTGTAGAGAGCTTGTAAAAAGCAATGAATATAGTTATGTTGTTTTAGCAGATATTGCGGATTTTTACCCTCGAATCTATTTCCATCCGTTAGAAAATGCGTTGAGTGAATGTACACAAAAAAATAATCATGTAAAGGCTATAACTTCAATGATAAAGAACTGGAATTTCAATGTATCTTATGGAATACCAGTTGGAGCGGCTGCATCTAGGCTGTTGGCTGAATTGGTTATAGATGATGTCGATAGAGGATTATTAAGTGAAGGAGTAAAACATTGCCGTTACGTTGATGATTATCGCATCTTTTGTAAAAGTGAACGAGAGGCATATGAAAAATTAGCTTTATTAGCCAATACTTTATTCGAAAATCATGGACTTACTTTACAACAACATAAAACAAGGATACTATCCATAAGTGAATTTAATAATTTCCATCTCCAAAGAGAGAACAGCCAAGAGTTAAATAGTTTAAGTGAAAAATTTTATCAAATTCTAGAAGATTTGGGGATGGAAAATAGATATGAAGAAATTGATTATGATGACTTGGAGCCAGATGTAAAGGCTCAAATAGATAGCTTAAATCTAAAAGGTATTCTTGAGGAACAAGTGCTTTCAAAGGAGACGATTGATATTCCGTTAGTTCGCTTTGTGCTAAAACGATTAAAGCAAATAGATAGTGAGGAATCAGTTGATTTTGTATTAAAAAATATAAATCAACTATACCCTGTTTTTAAAGATGTGATTACATATATCACAAATCTCCAAGTGCTAAGTATAGATAAAAAGCATGAAATTGGTAACAAGCTCGTTCAATTGCTTGATGATTCTATTGTTTCGCATCTTGAATACCATCGTCTATGGCTTTTTGATACATTTACAAAAGACCGTGAATGGGATAATGAAGGGAAATTTGTGAGTATATATAATAGTTACCATGATGAATTTTCACAAAGGAAATTAATATTAGCTTTAGGTAGAGCTCAACAACATTCTTGGTTTAAGAGTCGTAAAAGGACTGTAAATCAAATGTCCCCATGGTTAAAGAGAGCATTTCTTGCGGCAGCAAGTTGTTTGCCAGGCGATGAGGCGGAACATTGGTATAGATCGTTACAAACCAGTCTTGATCCACTAGAGTTAGCAATCACGAAATGGGCAAAGGTAACCCCTTTTTAACGGTTCAAGATATCCTGTATAAATTACCAGCTTCTAATTATCCATATATTTACTACATATTCTGTGTCATAGCTGGTAGCACCAATGGGGTTAGAATTGTCGCATCGAAACGTGCCCGTGTATCGTTTGTCCCCCAGAAGCTTTGGCAGAAATTACTGGGATTACTGGGAAACATACAAAGCTTCGATCAATACCGTAATCCGGTCAAGTATAGTGATAAGGTGATTTCTTCAGAAAAGGAAATGTTTGAATTGGCTGATTTCTTCCTGCAATTACACTCGGAAAAAACGGTGGATTATACCCGGAAATACCGGCTTGGAGAAGCAAAAAAGGAAGTATGTGCGGCTACTGAAGCTCATGCCGCCCCTGAAGCGCCACTGGAGGATACCCCGTTACATAAAGAATTAAAGCAATACCGCTACAATACCAGTAAAGCGGAAGGGGTAAAAGCCTGTTTTATTTTCACTAATGCCCAGTTGGAGGAGCTGATCTCGATGATGTCAAAATCTCTGGCTGAACTTAAGAAAGTATCCGGTTTTGGCGAGGTGAAATGCCAAAAGTACGGAACAGCGATAATTGAAATCATTAATAGAAACCTATGCCGCCGTTTACTTAATGGGTTATTGCTTTTGAAGAGGATTTGGCTAATAGCGTGGAAGAGTTATCCAATCATGGTTATACTATTGTTATTGGCTAAGTTAGAGTTGAGGAATATGAGAATTGAGAATATCGGCCCCGTGCCTGCTTGGTCATGATCCTTTTTTCTTTTTGCCTCTTGCCAATCGCTTTTATTGTAATTACAATGGACTACATTAAGTTGTTTATAAAATTAAGGAGGTTTCAGTGGGTTTGGAAGATTACAAACTGATTGTAACCATCGTGAACAGAGGGAAAGCGGAAAAAGTTGTGGATGCTTCCCATCGAGCCGGAGCTGAGGGAGGAACCATTTTTAACGGACGTGGCACAGCTGTTCGACTACTATTAGGTATTAGCATCGAACCGGAAAAGGAAATTGTATTAACTTTGGTTCCGAAAGATAAAGCCCAGAAGATCTTGGATGTCATTGCGAAAGAAGTGAATTTGCACGAACCCAATAAAGGAATTGCTTTTATTGTTTCCCTTGATCAGGTAGTTGGCATCAACACAGACTATTGATAGAGAGATGCGGGATTATGCTGATTTACTGCCAAACAGCAGTAAATAGGTATTCAGTAGTGGGGACTTATTGAGGAGATAACCATAGCATTGGGATTGGGCTGACTTTGTTGGGCTGTCAATCTTGCTGGGAAATCTCCTTATTAGCTTTTTAACACCCCATTGGGCATTGCCGGGTCAAAGCCATAATCATAACCGACACATTAGTGTCAGTCCAACAAGTGGTCCGCCATAGACCGGCGGGATATGGTAAATCATACATAGAGTAAAAAAACATAAGCCCTAGGAAAGCCATCTATGCCTGAATTTTTCCCGTTATTCCGATGGATTAGGCTGCTATTGCCAGATAATTATCAGGTCATTTTATGATACTATTATATAGTTAGATGGATGGAGGGCTTTTTAAAACCCTAATTATCCAGAAACGGTATTCCGGCAGAAGTTTATTCATCCTTCAATAAATCCTCAGTACCCACAGAAAATGGATTGAAATTATAAAGTTAAAAAATAGGCAAATGGAATAAAGAAATGTCGGATTCTTCTAATATTGCTTAATTGATTTGGGGGTTAACTAGCTGATTGCGCCAATATAGATATGCGGCCAAACAGAGTCAGGTTTTTAGCGATTGTCGATATTATTTGTTGTGATCTTTTGCCCCCCTTTTGGATCTTACTATCAGTTCTAGCAGTAAAATAACCTATGGAGGGGGCCACAATTGTGTTAAATGTGGAACAGAACCTGGGCAGCTGGCAGGTCATTGCAGCAGCAGTCATTTTCATTACCAGTTATGCCTTTATCATTTCGGAAAAAATTAATCGATCCATTATTGCCATGTGCGGCGCGCTTTTGATGGTCATATTGGGCATTGTGGATCTGCATGTGGCCTATACGGAGCATATTCATTGGGAGACTATTTTTCTGCTCCTTGGCATGATGATTCTGGTGGGTATTGCTAACAAAAGCGGCATTTTCCATTATATAGCCATAAAAGCAGCTCAAAGCGCCAATGGGGATCCTGTAAAAATATTGACCAGACTTGCCTTGCTAACGGCTCTGGGGGCGGCTTTGATCGATAATGTGACCATGGTTTTATTGATTGCTTCCATCACCATTGTCATTGCCCGGGTTCTGCATATGAATCCGGCTCCTTTCTTAATCACGGAAATTCTAATCTGTAATATTGGCGGAGCGGCTACCCTGGTGGGAGATCCGCCCAATATTATGATCGGTGCTGCGGCAGGCGTTTCCTTTAATGATTTCCTCGTTCATATAACCCCTATTATTATTACTCTGGTATTTATCACTATGATTTTTTTAAAATATTATTTTAAAAAACATCTTCATGTAGATGAAAAATATCAACAAAAACTTATGGATGTTGATCCCAAAGAGTATATCCGGGATACGGAATTGATGAAAAAATCCATTTTTGCCTTTGCCCTTACCTTTTTAGGCTTTGTCTTGCACCAGTTTCTGCATATTGAGCCGGCGGTGGTAGCGTTGTCCGGCGCCACAATTCTAATGCTCATCGGAACCAAAGAAAGCGATTTGGAAGAAGTGTTTCATTCAGTAGAATGGGTAACCATTTTTTTCTTCGTTGGTTTGTTTGTACTGGTGGGAGGGCTGGTCGATGTGGGTATTATCAAACAAGCCGCATCCTGGATGATAGAAGTTACCAGCGGCAACATAGCCCTTACTTCTTTGATCATTCTATGGGGCGCCGGGATAGCCTCCGCTTTTGTTGACAATATTCCTCTGGTGGCCACCATGATTCCCATGGTTCAGGAGATGGGCGTACAATTAGCGCTGCCGGCGGTAGAAATCTCCACCCTCTGGTGGTCCCTTGCTTTGGGAGCCTGTCTGGGCGGCAACGGTACTTTAATCGCTTCTTCAGCAAACTTAATTGTAGCCTCCATAGCAGTTCGGGAAGGAGCTCCTATTTCTTTCGTAGATTTCCTGAAAGTGAGCATTCCGGTGACTTTGATCTCCCTATTGGTGGCTACCGGGTATGTATACTTTGTTTTCATCAAACTGGGTTTTGCATAAGGGGATATCAAGACAAGTTGCATGGTATGGCATTGAATGACTCTTAAGGGTTGCTTCCTGACCCGCCACGCTTTGGTGGCGGATGAACGTCTTGCCTACAGGGGATTCGCAAGCTGCCTGTAGAAAACTTCTTCTTGGTGGCTCAATAAGTTAGGTGATTAATTTGTTTTTGAAAAGAATTTCACTTTTGAGGGAAAACATCAGCTCCTTTAGCGATTATCCTTTTTCCATCCCCGCCATAAAAAGCTTAAATGAAATTGAGCTTAGCCGCAGTACAACCTTTTTCGTTGGAGAAAATGGCTCTGGGAAATCCACCTTAATAGAAGCAATTGCTTACCAATGCAATTTCAACACCGCCGGTGGAGGACGGAACAATTATTATGAGGTGCCTAAGTCTGAAGCCGCCCTGGGTGATTATATCAGGCTCTCCTGGCTGCCCAAGGTAAGCCATGGATTCTTCTTGCGGGCGGAGTCATTCTATCATTTTGCCTCTCACATCGACGAGGTGGATGATACCGGTTTTCGATCCTACGGTAGCCGTTCTCTTCACCACCAATCACACGGGGAATCTTTTCTGGCTTTGTTTTTACATCGTTTTAAAGGGAAAGCCGTCTATCTCCTTGACGAACCCGAGGCGGCCCTGTCTCCGTCAAGACAATTAGCATTCTTAAAGATATTAAACCATCTGACCAACAGCGGAAACGCGCAGTTTGTTATTGCTACTCATTCCCCGATACTGCTTGGTTATCCGCATGCTTCTATTCTGAGTTTTGATAATGGCAAAATAGAGCCGATTGATTATGAAATGACCGATCATTATCAGATTACCAAGTATTTCTTGAACCATAGAGAAAAGATCCTGGCGGATATCCTGAACAATGATTAGTTGATGTCTTTCTGTTGGTATATAGGCAATTATTTATGGAGTATATTGGTTTAAAGCTGTAGAATTTCGATATAATTAATCAAATGATAGTTAATCGGTTTGAGGGGTTTCATATAAGTATGGCAGAGATTGAAAACAGAGGGCTCGATGATGATTTTTTCAACTTCTTATGTAAGGCGTGCGAATCGGCTCCTGTTCACCGGACCCTGGACATTAGCCTGACCTATTTGGGGCAGGGAGCGGCGGGTCTGAAAATGAACCCCGGACTGGAATTTTCGACCATCCGGGGCAGGCTGCACGGCGGAATCATCGCGACTTTAGCGGATACGGCCATGGGTTGGGCATTTATAACCCTGGGGCGTGCCTGTATAACTATAGATATGTATACGAACTATACTGCCACCTGTTTCGCGGAAAATGAGTTGATTGCTGAAGCAAAAGTCATACATTTGGGGAGGAGGACTGGAGTTGCTGAAGCTGCTTTGTTCAATGGCCAGGGGGAGCTTGCTGCCGTGAGCAGGGGAACATTCTCTGTGCAAAAAGACGTTATGGAGGAGTTCGAAAAAGGGATTTGAGTCGGCTTTATTCCGCTTTTGCTGGTCTTCGCCACCCCGGATATTAGAAACCGCTGCCAGGCATATGGAATGTATCTGCGATTGAGTCCAACAAAAAGAACGTCGTCCCGCTGTTGGCTTGTATTCAAGTGGTCTGCCAATAGAGAAACGCTATCCGGGCCGGAGTATCATCAAGAATTATGCCATTAATTGCAATGTCTTGCAGATTTTTCTGCTCCTGTGGCGCCATCTGATAAGGAGAGTATTTATGTACGAGCAAGTTAGAGAAAACATATTTCGGATCGAAATTCCCTTGCCCCGGAATCCCCTTAGGGCTTTGAATGCTTATTTTATTAAGGGCCAAGACAGGAACCTGTTGATCGACACCGGGTTCAATCAGGAAGAATGCCGTCAAGTCATGGATCAGGCCATGCAGGAGATGGGATTTTCTATGGAGGATACCGATATTTTCATAACCCATTGTCATTCCGATCATGCCGGACTGGCCGGATATCTGGCCAAACCGCAAACCCGTATTTTCACCGGGGACTATACCGCACAGGACATCAGCCGCAATCATGACTTTTTTGTATACTTCGATAATCTGGTGCGACAGGGCGGCCTGTTGGAGATGGGATTGACGCAGAACCCGGCCGCACACCCCGGTTACAGGTACCGGACCAATGAAATCGATGCAAACAGCATCAGCATAGTACAAGATGGTACCGTAATCACCGTAGGGGACTACAGTCTAAACTGCATTCTGACAAACGGTCATGCCCCTGACCACATATGTCTGTATGATGAAAACCATCAAATTCTGTTCAGCGGCGATCATATATTGGGGACGATCACCCCTAACAACACTACTTGGGATGAACCCTGGGAGATTAAGGTGGACTATCTGGACGAATATCTGAAAAGTCTGGCCAAGATTGAGGCATTGGATATTGAGCTGACCTTGCCCGGACACAGGGAAATTATCGCGGATTGTTATCATAGAATCAAGGAACTCAGGTCACATCATGATAAACGGCTGCAGAACGCTCTGGATGTGTTAGGGGAAAATACCATGACAGCAGCGCAAGTCGCCAGTAAAATGGAATGGGATTTGAATATCAAGAACTGGGAAGAGTTCCCCACGGCCCAGAAGCTGTTCGCAACTGGAGAGGCATTATCCCACCTGTCGCACCTGGTGTGCAAAAACATTTTAAACAAGGAACTGCGTGATGGGGTGATCCACTACCATAAGTGACAAAAAAGGAGAACAAAATCGCTGCCGTGATGGTTTCAAAAAAACTAAACAACAAACTTTCGGAAAAAGCGAAAAGGAAAGCACTT
>DHBS01000041.1:81900-106841 GCA_002398825.1 Syntrophomonas sp. UBA4922
GAAAGCAGCAGGCTTGGGGAAGGGTCTTTTTTAAAAAAGGAAAAAGAACCTTCCCCGTGCCTGCTTTAAGGAATCATTATTCCATCCCATATCGGCAACGCCGCAAAAATAATCAATGCGCGCAGTGCGAATCCCCCCACAAGAACTGAAGAATCGGCAATGATGGTAAGGTAGGAATGGTGTTGTTTTTGCCCTCCTGCCGTCATTTCAGCGGCCGCTGAAGTATCTTTAACCGTTGGCTTGGCGGCTTTCGAAGCCAGATGTTGAACAGTATAGACTGCCAGGGGGAACAACAGCCCCAGCCCAATGAATATACCCCAAAATTGGAGCGCATATTTACCGGAGATGACCAGTGCAGCAGATTTCTTGGCGATCAATCCATTTCCGCCCGAATTCATCACCCACATAAAAACGGCCACAGCGCCTAACTCTGCCAGGATGAGAAAGATATGGGTCAGATCCTCCCGGCCTTTATCAGACGCTTCTTTTTCAAAAATATGCGCCAGCAGCACGGTGATCGATAGCCCGGTGGATAGGGCGGATACAAAAAAGATGACCGGTATTATTCCTGAACTCCAGAAGGGGATGGCCTCTATCACGGAAATCAGAAATCCGGTATAGCCCCCTGTCGCCACCGCCAGTATGGCCCCAGCCCATGTGACCGCACCGGGAACCGCTTCATTTTTATAGGTGAGATACCCTTTCAAGAGGCCCACTAAAATAAAGACGGCCAGAACGATGGTGCCCCAGGTCATGACCGAACTGAAATTAGTAACCAGCCTGACCAGCAGCCAGGGTTTATAAAAACCCTGCCCCAAATCAAACACCAGCAATAATGTGCCGAGGCCCACTATCGGTCCCGCAATGTAATATCCCATTCTTTTAAGCCCGGAATTATTGCCCAGCCAGCCCAGTTCGGCGGCAAATGAAGTCAGATAAGCACCCGCCCCCAGGCCGCCCAAAAACAAGTATGTCACCACCAGCCAATTCCAGTGCATTTCCATGATTTTGATACCTCCTAGCTATTGTTACTTCGGAATGACCACCAGCGAGGGTTTGGTCAGTTCAGGAGCAGGCAGCCATTGAATCTGCGCCACGCCCCCCTCGGTCTTTTGTAAATCAACCAGTCTGCCGAAAGTTAAGGCTTGGGTAGGGCAAGCCTCCACGCAGGCAGGTTTTAGGCCTTTTGCCTGGCGTTCATAGCAAAAATGGCATTTGGTGATTCTGCCGGTTTCTTCACTCAATTGAGGAGCATGGTAAGGGCAAGCATACAGGCAGTATTTACACCCTACACAGATTTCTTTGTCATGCACAACGATCCCGTCTTTATCCCGCTTTTTGTAGGCCTTGACCGGACATACCGAAACACATACCGGTTTTTCACAATGATTACAGCTGATAGAAAGATAAACCTCCGGTCTGCCGCTGCTGATAACCCGACGCCATTTTACGCCGTCTTCCCATTTGTTAGTAGTCTTGCAGGCGGTGGCACATTTCCGGCAGCCGATACATTTTTGCTGATCATGCATGAACCCCAATTGATCAGGGTACTTGGGTATATTTGGATCCGCTTGTGCTAACTGTCCCGGTAAAACACCGACAGCCAGGGTGCCGGCGAATAATGCTCCCATTTTTATGACACTGCGGCGGCTGATTTTTAACTCATTTGATTTGTCCATTTTAGTCTCCTTCCCCCGTGAGTTGGCACAGTGGTAAAAATCCCCTTCTTCCTTAATTCACTTATGGCAATTTCTCCGATTCTTCCGGTGATAGCACCGGTAATCAAAGCAGATACGAGAAGGATGGGGAGATAATAAAATACGATAAACTGACCCAGCAACAAAGAGGCCACGATGATCTGGGCGGTATTATGAATGAATGCCCCCAGGACACTGATCCCTTTGATACTGAAATACTGCGAGAATCTTTTATAAATCAGCAGCATGATCAAGGCGCTCAGGATGCCCCCGCTTAGGCTAAAAGCCAGCATCATTACGCCTCTGGTCAATAACGCCACCACAAAACAGCGGATGATCACTATCAATAGCACATCTGTCAAAGGCAGAAAGACAAGAGCCACTAAGGTAATAATATTTGCCAAGCCGAGTTTTACTCCCGGAACGGGTACTGGCACTGGAATGATCGATTCCAGCAAGGATACTAATATTGCATTGGTAACCAATATGATGATGACTGCATATCTCCGATTTTTGCTCATCATGACCCGCTTTCTAAAAGTGACAGACTTAAAATCCAGCTTTTTGAAAATGAGGGCATCCCAAATTATAAAGTGAATTATCTATGGAACACCCTCTTTTGATTGTCACTTTAGTTGTACCTGTAGACGCAGCTGTTACGGATTATTTAACCGGAATCTTTACCTCTGCCCGGCTATCATAAGCCTTTTTCAGCGCTCCGATGAAATCGCCGTGGGCATCTTTGAGGCTGACACTTGCGCCGGAGGTTACATCTGCCAGAACCTGTTTTTCTTCATCGGTGAGCTGGGAATACTTCGCCTGCTCGTCAGGGTCGGTTGAATTTGCTTTCAAGGGACGGCCGTTTTTATCGGAAGTATTCTTAGCAAACCACGCCTCAACTTCAGCGACTGTTTTGCCTTTAAAAAACTCTTCATATACCGCATATTGTTCCGATATATTCATGCCATAAGCAGCATCGCCGCGTTCGAGCTTGGTTTGCCATTCACTTACTTCTTTGGCAGCTATTTCAACGGTACTGGCGGGGGCGGTCAGATAACCGGCTTGTCCAGGCCAGCCTGAAAAACGAGGTGCGCCTTCATGTTCTGAATCGTTGGGAGAGAGGACTTCCAATGCATCAAAATGTACGCTGATTATTTTGCCTTCCTTGTCAAACGTAGCGTCCGCAGTAACAGTAGAAATAGAGTAAATTTGCCCCCCGGCAGCATCTTTGCCAGGCCCGACACGGAAAACCGAGGTCTGTCCTGATCCATTGGAGACCGTTAATTCCTTGGGCTGGAATATGAATCCGGCAATAAATACCACGATTGCCACCAAAGCAACGACTACGGCAACGATCTTCATCTTTGACATACAAAATCCTCCCACTTGATTTTATTGAATAGTACATAATGAGTTTCACACCTGAGGAGGATATTTTAAATCCTGATTTATGTCCCGGCAATAAGTACATTTGTCCCGAACAGGGCTTTTTGCATCCGCCAGGCTTGCAGAGGCTTGCTTCCTGTCCTGTAAACGTAAAAAGAGTAAATACATTGTTTTCACGGCTTGATCTTTCCAATATCATCATTTTCTTCCGCTTGTCCTGGGCTGTCCCAAAGCTTAAAATGGCTCTAGAAACATTACTATTTTAGTCGTATTTATCCTGTTTAATAAAGGGTATATAAAAGAGAATTTAAGCTGCCTGTTTGTTTAAAGAAAGCGGGCAGCTAACGTTTCACAGCAGAAAGGGATAAAAGTGGCTCTGCGAAGACATCTATTGAAACTGATAGGGTTAGTTTTGGTCATAGTCGCGGCGGCATGGCTATTAACTGCTGTTGCTGCCAACAAGCGCGATGAGATGGCGAACAAAGCCTTTGTGGCGGATTCTTTTGCTATGGGAACAGTCATATCTCAAAAGGTATTTGGGGCAAATGGACAGACTGCGGTTGACGAGGCTACAACGAAGATCGAGGATCTGGATAAACTGCTGACATTTAATGACACGCAAGGGGATATCTACAGGCTTAATCAAAATGCGGGGATTATGGGCATTGAACTGGATCCGGCGACAGTAAAAATCATCAATAAAGCGCAAGAGATATCTGAAATGAGTCATGGGGCCTTCGATATCACAGTAGGCCCCCTGGTAAAAACCTGGCAAATAGGAACAGATGCACAGCGCATCCCGTCACAAGAAGAACTGAACAGATTGCTGCCTTTGGTCAATTACGAAGATATCGACATTGATAATAATGTGGTCACTATCAAAAATAAAGGGCAGATGATCGATCTCGGAGGCATTGCCAAGGGATATGCAGGGGACGCGGTTATTGAGATCTACAGGAGACAGGGCATTACTTCCGCTTTTATCAATTTGGGCGGAAATGTTGTAACACTTGGTAACAAGCCAGACGGCGCCCCATGGAAAGTCGGGATCCGTGATCCCAGGCCGGCAGGAAATCCGAGTGGGAAAGATATTGGAATCGTTAAAGTAACGGATAAAGCGGTTGTTACAGCTGGAGATGATCAACGTTATTTTATGGAAAATGGACGGCGTTATCATCATATTCTGGATCCCAAAACCGGATATCCGGCCGAATCTGATTTGATGAGTGTAACCTTGATCACTGAATCTTCGCTGGATGCTGATGCTCTGGATACTGCCGTCTATATTTTAGGCCTTGAAAAGGGCAGGGAGCTGATCCGGCAGTATGGAGGCGTTGAAGCTGTGTTTATTACAATCGACAAAAAGATCTATGTTACAGAAGGGCTAAAAGAAAGTTTTGAGTTCCTTGGTGAGGGCAGCGGATACGTTTACCAGCAATAACATCGAACGGGGAAGCGAAATATGGAAAACATGAAAAGGTTTAAAAGAGGCGATCTGTTTTTATACTTGATAGGGTTTATCATCATGCTTTCACTGGCGGGATTCTACCTTAAGGGTGAGGCTGCCCAAGGCGAAGAGATCGATGGGCGCACAGCGGTGATAAGCAGAGATGGCAATAGAATAGCGGAGTTAGACTTAGATACGCTGGAAGAACCCCGGTATTTTAAACTTGAGGATGGCATCCAGGTAACCATTGTAGCGGAAAAAGGCTCCATAAAGTTCTTGGAAGCCGAGTGCCCGGATAAAATCTGTGTAAAAACAGGGACATTAACCAAACCCGGAGACCAGGCCGTCTGCATGCCTAGCAGAACCATCGTCAGAATCTTAGATAACTAAAGGATAAACCTCGATGAATAATACATTGAACAGAACGTTGCATCCCTTGAAAAAGGGAAAAGCTCAAGGACTAACCGCCATGAATAAGAAAAATCACAGTACTTTCATAGACTTGGATGGGTTTATTAAAGCCCTTCTGGCGATTGGCATAGCAACGCTGCCGTTTTATTTTGAAAAGCAGGCCAGTTATGAAATATTTCTGGTTTATCTATTGATGGTTACCCTGGTATCAAGAATTCGATATCGCACCTTATTACTCAGCGCCGGGTCGTATTGTATTATCGTGTTGATCCCTTATTTATTCGGGATATTGATGAATATATCCCTTTATTATTTGACTAAAAACGAAGCATTTATCATTCATCAAGGGTCTCAAGAGGTCTTCTCCAGGTTATTCAGATTGTTCATTATCTGGTATGCAAGCATCCTTTATTTCCATACCACCCCCATTGAAACAGTCTTGGGCTTATTGGATAAATTGCTTTTCCCTTTTAAGTTGATCAAGCTGCCGGTTCAGGATTACTTAAAAGTAGTCATGTGCATCGTCATGGAATTGAAGGGGACCGGGGAAAAGTTAAAGACAGGATTTGTAGAGCAGGGCCGCTCCGTGATCGGAGGAAGCCGGCGCAATCTGAAGTCAAAATT
Source organism: Syntrophomonas sp. UBA4922 (assembly GCA_002398825.1). Classification (GTDB taxonomy): domain Bacteria; phylum Bacillota; class Syntrophomonadia; order Syntrophomonadales; family Syntrophomonadaceae; genus DTU019. Next base: position 87,466 of record DHBS01000041.1, read on the forward strand.
AAACGGGATATCGCAAATCATCGTTTCGTCGCTGGTCGATTCGTTCCAAAAGCTGGATGAGTTAGAAAGGATGGTCGAAAAAGTCAGCGCCCAGGACCTGTTCGAGTATGAACTCAAAATGACCAGACACGAGGGGATCGCCGCCTTAAGTATCACTTTGTTGATATTGACGCTTTACATTATTGAAAAAGGGAATGGACTGCTCATATGACTATCATTGAATTCTTATTATATCTAATCTATGGGTTTTCTATGGTCATGATGGGGACTTTCGCCATCATGCAAAAAGATTCCAAGATAATGAACTTCTCGTTAATAAGATCCATTAAGTATTTGGGCTATTTTGGAATTATCCATGGCATGAGTGAATGGATCACCATGATCATCAAACTTGAGTTATGTCATCCCCATCTGTATATTCAAGTTTATTATGTTAACCTGATGCTCAAAGCCTTATCCTTTACATTCCTTTTATACTTCGGGCTGGACTTATTAGCTATTCGGGAAAAGTACAAGAATATTTTGCTGAGAATACCTTTGCTTGGTTTTCTGCTGTATTTATTTGGTTTCTATTTGTTAACTTCTCATTATGGTGTGGATTATCATTTGTCGAATGATCATTTCAAGATTATTAGCATACGTTATTTGATGGCAGTTCCGAGTTGCGCCATAGCTGCCGCCGCTTTGTATGCGAATGCCCGGTTGATAGAGAAAACCAAATCCGCTGAAATAGCGAAAAGGTACAAGAATTTGTCCTGGATCTTCATCGCTTACGGTTTTGTAGAAGGATTGCTGGTATCCAAAGCGGCTTTTTTCCCGGCCAATATTATCAATAACGAGATATTTCCAGAATACTTCATCCTAATCACCTTATCTTTTAAGGCAATCGTCGGATTTATCATCAATTATTCATTGATCAAAGTAATCGATACTTTTAGCTGGGAACAAGAGGAAAGGCTGTTTCAATTGGAAAAACTCAGAATAGCCTCTGAAGAAAGAAGAAAACTGGGACTTGAAATACACGACGGCATTATTCAGCAATTGTATGCCATAGGATTGAAAATTGAGTATCTATCCAGATACAAAGAAGACAAAGCTTCGGCAATAAATATTCTAGAAGAAGTAAAAGTGAATATAACGGCAACTATAAATAAGATCAGGGAATTTATATCTGCCGATGCTTTAGATGAAATTGAACTGGATAGATTAAAAGACAGCCTGGAACAGTTGGTGCGTAAATACAATGAAACTCAAAGTGTAGAGATTGTGCTGAAGTGTAAGCTTTCCCCTTATACAGTGGGTGATTTATTAGCAGAGAAGACCACGCAGATTTATTATATTGTTCAGGAAGCTATCACCAATGTTATCAAGCATTCTCAAGCCGATCATGCTGAGGTCTTATTGGAGGGTACCCCTGATTTTATTTATATAACTATCACTGATAACGGGATAGGGATCTCTCAGGACATAAAGCTGGAGCAACAGTTTGGCATCCGTTCCATGAAGGAAAGAGCCCAAAGAGTCAATGGATTTTTCAAAATCGAAAGCCTGCTTAAAGGTACTCGGATCGAACTTAAAATACCCTGTGAGGAAGCACTGATATGAGCGATTATATTAAAGTATTGATAGTAGATGATCACGATATCGTCAGGGATGGATTAAAGCTGATTTTGGAACTGGATGAGCGAATTATGGTATGTGGGGAGGCCAATGGTCTTCAGGAAGCCCTTGATTCGATACAAAAAACGTGCCCGGATGTTGTGCTGCTTGACTTTCGGCTGCCTGACGGGGACGGGGTCAATGGGTGTTTAACCATTAAGAGGCGCTTCCCTCAAATCAAGATTATTATCTTAACGGCTTTTTCGCAAAATCATTTAGTCATTGAAACAATCAGAGCAGGCGCGGATGGTTATTTGTTGAAAAATATCAAGAGTCAGGAATTAATAGAGAATATCATTAAGGTTTATGAGGGCGATTGCGTCTTAGATACTTCCGTAACCGAGGGCGTTTTCAACAACATTGCCATTCCGGATATCGAATTGCCTTCACAGGACCTTAATCTGAGCTCGAGAGAAAAAAATATATTGCAGATATTGAGCCAGGGCAAGTCGAATTGTGAGATTGCTGAAGCCCTGGGTATCTCCGAAAAAACGGTTCGCAACTATATCAGCACCATATTCAAGAAACTAAATGTTACCAATAGGACTGAGGCGGCGGGTTACTGGATCAGAACGCGAAATAACTATTCCAGTTCGTTTGAGCCCCAGGGTTAATATGCAGAAGTGTGAGAGTCACCTGAGATGACTGAAGGATGCGTCCCGTTTAATGAGGGTATGCCTAAATTGGCGTAAAGTCCAAATCGATATAGAGTAAGGCGGTAGTTTTTAGGGGCAGTTGGCCGGCGTAGTCAACTGCCCCTTTAAATTTGCATTATGCTTTATGGCTTTCTGATGTCAATCCTGTTTGATCCGAGATACGCTGCCGAATAGATCGAGGGCGGGCCAAAACGGAGTGCCGCTGCGTATTATATTAGAGGCATAATTAGGAAGTTAAGTGGCGCCGGATCTGATAAGCCGGTATTAGCAGAGGAGGAGAATATTATGTATTCGGTTGGGGCTATTGTTATAGCCGCAATGTTGTCTGAGGCGGTCTGGGAAACCGGAAAAATGGTCTGGCAAAAAGGCAAAGTGTCAGTGGATCGTGTGGGAGCGCTGGTAGTCGGATTGCTTATTGCTGTAGGAGCGGGTTTGGATATGTTTTTACTGGTTGGCATAAACTTTTTTCATCCACTTATCGGCCAAATACTAACCGGGATACTGTTATCCAGAGGCGCTAACTTTGTCCACGATTTACTGAAATCCGCTGAAGGTATAGTTCAACGGAAGAAAGCTACCCCCTAATTGTTTGGGGGATTTTAATATCAACGATAGGGTGAGGTTATGTACGAGCAAATCCGGGAGAATCTATTTCGAATTAAAATCCCCCTGCCCCGCAATTCTCCTAAGGCTCTCATGTTTTCTCCAGGGCAGGATGAACCTGTCAATCGGCACCAGGTTTAATCAAGAAGCAAGGAATTGCGGGATGGAGTGATACTTTTTTAAGCGACAAAAAGGACCGTCCCCATTTGGCATTTTTGTTTCAAAAAAATTCATTTTTTAATTCGCATACAAATATACTGTTAAATATCAAACATTGTGTTACTATAATTGCGAGGTGATAATGTTGGATATTAAAATTGAGAGCCTGATACCTTTTGAAAAAATCAAGAACGATGTAGATTCGGTTTTTCAGTTGGTTGACAAGAACAATACCGTAGTTCTGCTGAAAAACAACCAGCCGGTATATTTGATAGTCAAATATGCGGCCGATGGGGAAGCCCTTGGAAACATAACAGTCGCCAGCAGCGAAGGCAAAACTGCCGGAAAACGCGGTCGCAAAAGCAAAGCCCCCGGGAGCCGGAAAGCCCGCAAAGGCAAAACCGCCGAAAGCGCCGGCGAAAGCGTCAATACAGGGAGCAGCGAAACCCCCAAGTACACGCTGCAGGAAGCTATGAAGCTGGTTCTGTCGGAAACCGAGGGGAAACAGATGCATGCCGCTGAACTGGCCGAAGAAGTATACCAGCGCGGGTTGTATCTAAAAAAGAACGGCGCCAAGGCGGAATACAACCAGCTGCGCGCCAGATGCACCCATTATCCGGATTTGTTTGAGGCTCTGCCGGGAAATATCATAAAGCTCAGAGAAGTTGTAGAATAGGGGATATCGATGGCGTGAAACGCCCTGCCAAGGCTAAAAGTAATTCAACCCCACTTGGATTCGGCCGGGGAGCAGCTCCATTATAATGTAAGACAGCCATTTTTCACGGCGCTTATTAGTCATTGAGCCGGGATTTATCATCAGAATGCCCCTTTTGGTCTGTACCAGAGGCTGATGACTGTGCCCGAAAATTATCAGGTCCACATTATCATCTGCGAATTGATCATAAGCCCTTTCCAGGGTGGTTTTGTCGTGCCCGTGACCGTGGAAAATCCCGATTCTATATCCTGACAGAGTAATCACCTGTTTCTCCCTGGTGGCGCGTCTGATCCTGATTTCATCGCAATTTCCCCACACACTGTACAGCTTCTTATAACTCTTCATAAATTCGTAGGTCTCAAAGCTTACGAAATCGCCGGTATGAATAATCACTTCGACTTCGTGAAAAGCATTCCTCACCAGAGCCAACCAGTCGTCCGCAAGCTCGGTTATATGAGTATCGGAAAGAATCCCTATTTTCATGGTATAACCTCCTAACCCAAGTGGAACGGTTCTTGCTTTCTCCCGGGAGAGCCGCCTGTGTCTCAGGCGCCATGAGTGGGGGCTTTGTAGGTTGACCAACCCAGCAAATCGTAAATCACTCAGTAGGCCAGCAAACCTTCGATAATCATAGCCACACCTAGAATACCGAGTACAATGCTTACCCAGCCGCTCATAACCAGGGGATTAAAAATAACCAGGTAGAGCAGAACCAAACCGGCAACAAGCCTGATGATACGGTCTAAATAGCCCAGGTTGCGGCGCAAGGACAAATGCACGTCATAACACCTCCATATTCCCATTATGCGCATTATTCAAACGGGTGATTCACGGCCGGCGGGAAAGTATCGACTTTGGCTGACCCGCGCGCACAAATTCTTGATTTGCTTTCTGCCGAGGCACAAGGCAGAAGCGTTCCCGGCTTGCGCAGGAATAATAGTTTTGAATCGCGAATATTCAGGTGAATTTGATTCTAATTGTAGAGGTGTTGAAAATGGAATACTATGCTGGCCTGATTTTATTTAAAGGAGTCATGTATGAGCATCTTTGAAATTATTATGCTAATATGTTTTGGATTTGCGTGGCCATTTTCGATTTATAAATCCTATAAATCCGGTTCTAATGAAGGAAAGAGCCTGATATTTCTGTTCATTGTTTTTACAGGGTATATTGCCGGGATCTTGCACAAAATATTATACAACTTCGATATAGTTGTATATTTATATGCTTTAGATGGAGTTTTGGTGGGAATTGATATTTTGTTATTCCTGAGGAACCAAAGAAGAGCAAGCGGGAACTGTTCTTGACTTGCGCTTTAGTATAATCCCGTGGTAGTTTCATATAGGGGATGATTGAGCCCCGATCGGCTGCAAGAAAATTTTAGAATTAAAATGTATCCCTCCGTCATACTTGAAGCTGGAAAAGTCATTTTTAAGAGAGTGCTTTCCTCGATAAAAACGGGGAAATGAAGGTGAGCTATGGATTATCATAAACCAATACCGTTAAAACAACCCCCCGTTCTCGATGCTATAGAAGTTGAAGAGAACGGCGAACCGCTGGTATGCTTGTCAGACTATGGGGAGGATTTCATATTTGAACCGGTGTATTATAATAAAGGGATTCAAGGCTCGATAAATACACTCTATGCCCGGGAACAGGTTGCCCAAAAACTATTGAAGGCATCCAAATTATTGCCGCACGGTTACAAATTCAAGATTTTCGATGCCTGGCGGCCCTTCGATGTCCAAATGAGTTTGTACAACAGTTTTTTACAGGAGAATCTGGAATTGAAATCTGCCGGTAAATCCCTGGAGGAAATCCGTAAAATAACCCGCCAGTATGTTACTTTTCCCAGCCGGGACCCTATGAAACCCTTTTTACATGCTACGGGCGGAGCCATCGACTTGACGATTGTTGATCAAGGCCGGTATGTCGATATGGGTACCGAATTTGATGCCTTTATGGATAAAGCGCATACATGCTATTTTGAGATAAATAATAGTGATGCGACCATTACCAGAAACCGCCGTTTATTATATAATGTCATGAGCGAATGCGGTTTCGTAAATTACCCTTTTGAGTGGTGGCACTTTGATTACGGTGACCCGGTTTGGGCGTTTTATAATAGCTGCAATGCCATTTACGGAGGAATCGGCAGCTGCGAATAATTCATATTGATTACGCTCTCTGAAAGTGTGTGTAACAAAAAGCTGCAAGAAACACTATCAAGAAAGTTGATGTTCATTTAAATGAAAAATAATCGGTTGGGCAAGAATAGAAAGTCCATGAAGTACGTCACGGTTATGCTGGTTATCGTTACCGTATTGCTCTGGCTGCTTTGTCTGGCGGTTGAATACATTCTGGGCTCCCGCTCGGGAGATTTTGAGTTTTTGGCGATAATGGAGACAGTGGCCGAGAATCTTATCGGTATACTCCCCCCGCTTATTATCTTCAACTTTGCTTACGAATATTTTACTAAGCTGTATGTATCCGAAGAAATATCGGAAAAAATCGCTGAGACCATGATGAGCAATACCGATGTTATCGATCGTTTCAGCGATGAATCCAAAAAGGATTTTGTCTTCGCCTCTCTGAACTCGATTCTCAACAAGGAAAAAGGCGAAGTTGTCTACAATATCATCAAGCCGTACATAGATTTTGAGTTTAATATTAGGAGAAATTTTAAGTATTTTATTAGTTTGGATGAATATCGCGGCAAGAACTGGCTTTTCTCTTGCGATGATTACTATGCTGTCACTGAAAGAATCTCGTATACTAAGGTGCTGTCGAGCAATAAAACATTCCAGAGTGTTTTTAAACTGGGCTTTTTTGTGCAAGATGCCGATCTCGATGAAAAACTCAAAGCCGATACTTATCTTTTTAGAGAGAACTTGCAGATAAAGAACCAAGACCTGATAAGATTGATAGCTCTCACGGATGAGGAAAAATTAGATTTTGTAAAGAACCAGCTGGCGCTAAAAGTCTTGATAAACAAAACCGCAGCACAGCTAGTGAGTGTTGAAATCGGGGAGAACGGCATTGAGCTGGTATTTGAGACCGTTCACTTGAATTTGACCGAAGCGCAGGTCGAGATATATTTTGTCATGCCCCAATTAAAAAGTAAAAACAAATTTTTGGTATCCATTCCCGAACCCACCTGCAAAGTAGATATTTCTTTCTATTACCCCCGCGATTACTTGAATGTCACTTTAATTCCTTTTTTGAACGGAGAGTACAACAGCAAAGATGCTGTTCAAGTGGACGGCGTCAGAAATATCGAGTTTGATAACTGGGTCATCCCCATGAGCGGAGCCGTTTTTATCTGGGAAGAATGCAAGTAGCCGCGCAAAAGATTGGTTTTATTCCCCATAATACAGAACCAGACGGTTCTGGTGTCAACTCCACACCTTTCCCAGTACATGGGTGTAGAAAAACATAACAATTAACTGGTGCCAAACTGTTTGCGACTGGGTACCGGGTCTTAATAATGGGTCTTAATAATGTATGGAAATGATTCCACATCTATTTTAGGTTGGGTATGAATATGAATGAGTCAATTGATAAATTTGGGAAACGTTGGCAAGACTATATCAGTAAAACGGAAAAGCTGGACAAGTATTCAGACAGATTAAGCTCGCTGCGTTTATACTGCTTCCTCATCGGTGCTTTATTAACCGGGATGGTTTTTTACTATAGCGGACCAACCCCTGGATTTATCCTTTTAAGTATTTCGTTGAGCACTTTTTTATGCCTGGTCCTAAAGCATGATAAGGTTATCAGGCAGGCCAACCGATATCGCTATATGGTAGAAATAAATCATAAATGCGTGCAGCGGCTGGAAGGGGATTGGACCTGCTTTGATGATGATGGAAAAGAATATGCCAATCCTCAACACAGATATATTGATGATCTGGACATTTTCGGACGCAGCTCGCTGTTTCAGTGGCTAAATACCAGCAATACCTATCAGGGAAGAGAATTTATCCGAGATTGGCTGGAAAATCCTCTGCAGGATAGGGCGAGGATTACCGAAAGGCAAAAAGCCGTCCAGGAACTCGCTTTGAAGCTGGACTGGACTCAGGATTTACAGTGCCTGGGCATGGGGGCAGCGAATTTTAAGAAAAATCCTGAAAACCTCTTTGCCTATGTGGAAAATGCAGAGCAGCTGTTTTCTAAAGCTTGGATCAAGGCTATATTTTATATCCTGCCCGTTATGACCATCGCATCTTTTATTCTCGGGTATGGAGCTCGATCTGTTTCGATATATATACCCCTGGTTTTGTTCGGCTTACAGTTCATTGTTAATATCTGGGGAAGCCGGCGGGTAAACCAGATTCTGGATACGGTCCATACCTATAAAAACAAGCTATCTGTTTATCAGGGACTGTTCGAGCATATCGAAAAGGAAACGTTTCGCGAGCCTTATCTGTTGGAACTACAATCCGGGCTGTTTAATCAAGACGAGCCCGCCTCACAACAGATAAAAGTTCTGGACAAGATTGTCGGAGCGATTGGATTTAAGTATAATCCGATTATTTATTTTATTCTTAATAATGTAATTTTTATGGATTTCCATTGTGTATTTGCCCTGGAAAGATGGAGAGCCAAATCCGGTTCATACTTGCGTAAATGGGTCTATCATCTCGGCATATATGAAGCCCTGTCAAGCATGGCTTTGCTTGCCCAGTTAAACCCTCATTGGTGTTATCCTGAGTTTGATCAGAACAAGCTTTTTATTAACGCCGAGGATATAGGACATCCGCTCATTGCTGCAAAAAACAGAGTTGTCAACCAACTTAGCGTGGAAAACCAGATATGTGTTGTTACGGGCTCCAACATGTCAGGAAAAACGACTTTACTAAGGACCATAGGGGTAAATTTGGTGCTGGCCTATGCCGGGGCTCCGGTATGTGCCAGGCATTTTGCCTGTTCAATCATGGATATCTTTACTTCGATGCGGATCAATGACGATTTAAATAGCGGCATCTCTACATTTTATGCGGAATTGCTGCGGATAAAAATGATCATTGATTATGCCCAAAACCATGTTCCCATGATATTTCTCATTGATGAGTTGTTTAGAGGAACCAATTCACGGGATCGGGTTGCGGGGGCCCGGAATGTTCTTATGAACCTTAATAAAGATTGGATTATCGGTTTGATATCGACCCATGATTATCAATTGTGCGATTTTGAAGATGAGCCGGGCGGTAGGATCAAAAACTATCATTTTATTGAAACCTACTCAGACGATGCAATACAGTTTGACTACCGCCTAAGATCAGGACCATGCAAAACCAGCAACGCCAGGTATCTGATGAGGATGATTGGCATTGACATATTGGATTAGTTTCGCGGAATTGTCGGCGGGCTGACTCCGGCGTCCGGGTGACAGGCTGACAAGGGTGAAGGGGACCGTCACCGTCCCTAACGGTCACCCCCGCTTGCGCGCATGCCTTTAATGCCTTTAATAACCGGTCCCCGCTTACGGCATAATTATGATAATATAGACTAGGAAATTATCTGAAAAGGTGAAGCTCAATGAGTATTTTCGGTCAAGCGATCAAGGGCACAGTTGGATTGCTGGCTAATGGACTTGATTGCATTATCACCGCAAGTACCCGTCAGATCGGGAAAAAGTACAGAGATAGCGACCTTGTTAAAACCGCCGGTGAGATCGGATCCAATACGGTGCGGGTGACGGAAAACACGGTTAAAACCTTGACCGACGTAGTGGATGGAGGCCTTGAGGCTGGAGCAGGTTATCTTATAAAGGATGAAATAAAGGTAGACAGCGGCATAAAAAGGGCTAAAACCGCGGGTAAAGATCTGGTTTCGGGTGTGGAACGAGGAATTGCCAGTACTTATGAAGCAGGCGCCAAGACCACCGGCAGCGCAGTGGAGGCCGGGAAGCATTATTTCAAAGGCGACAAAACGATGGCCCGTCAGGAGCTGGCCAATACCAAGACGCATGCTAAAGAATTGGGTAAATTAATAGTGGTGGGTTTGCTGGCATTTGGGGCTATGGATAATGGTGTTAAAAACAAGAGCAACCAAATAGTATGATAGCAAATACCTCAACCGACCAGAAATATAAACCGCAACGTCAATGCGCGTTGCATCGTTGCTGATTAATACTGAACCAACGACATATCTGGAGCTTTTTATATAGATTATGAATTATATGAATGATATTACTGATGCGATTAGAAGTTTTATTAGGTATGTAGATGCTGCGGCCGTTAAGCTGAAGCAGCCGGTGAAAATATATTTAGCTGTAGTGCTTGCGGTGCTGCTTGCGGCGAGCGCTCCTATCCGCGCCGCCGCGGCGAATGAAGCTTTTCAAACGCCCCAGATCGTATCTGAATCGGCGGTACTGATGGATGCTAAAACCGGGCAGGTTTTATATGAGAAAAACATGCATACCCAGCTGTACCCGGCCTCCATTACCAAGATCCTGACCATACTTCTGGGAATAGAACACGGCCAGCAGCAGGATAAGGTTACTATGTCGCGGGAAGCGGTGTTCAGCATCCTCAGGGGATCTTCGCATATCGCCCTTACAGATGGCGAAGAGATAACCCTTGAACAGGCCTTGATGGCGGCCATGCTGCCTTCGGCCAACGACGCCAGCAACGGCATCGCCGAACACATCAGCGGCAGCGTGGAGGATTTTGCGGTGTTGATGAACCAGCGTGCCCGTGAAGCCGGGGCCTTGAACAGCAATTTCGTCAACCCCCACGGGTTGCCCGATGAGGAGCATGTGAGCACTGCCTATGACATGGCTATGATCACCAGGGTTGCCTTGCAGAACGATAAATTCAGGGGGATTTTTGGAACGGTACGCTACACCATTCCCTCGACCAACAAGCAGCCTGAGTCCCGTGATTTGTGGTCGGAGCACAGAATGCTCACCACCAACAAATTTTACTATGAGGGAGTGATAGGGGGCAAGACCGGCTATACCGCGATATCCCAGAATACGCTGGTGACGGCCGCCCAGCGCGGGGATCGCGAACTCATCGCGGTGGTCATGAAAAGTCAGGCTTACGGGGTGTATACTGATACCATGGCCCTGTTTGATTACGGATTCAATCAGTTTACAGAAGCCAGCTTTAATCCCGCTGAACTTGTAACCCCTTCCCGCGGCCAGGACCAAACCAAACTTATAGCCGATATTTTAAATCAAAATCAAGATACTATTTTTACCCGGCTGATTCACAACAGTATCAGCCCTGAGGAGGTATCGGTTGATTACCGGCTGGTGGATGAAAGTCAGAACAAACCGCCTGATCTGCAGTTGAATATTCGACTTGACTCCGCCGGCAGCCTGCAGTATGCCGATTTGGGATCGGTGTATCTATATAATTTTGATCCTGCGGAAGAAAACGGCCGGCCGGCTTGGGTCAGCTTCGTTGTCACGGCCTTCAAGGTGCTGGCATATCTGATAATAGGCATTGTAGCCCTGTTGTTTATCTTGCGCTGGTTCATCAGAGCGCGCCGCATGCTGAAGCGCAGAATCAGGCTATAAATCCAGAATCGCCAGCGGGGAGGTTCTTAAAACGGCAGACTGTCTAAGAAGTTAAAACCGCCCGTCATGCGGGCGGTTTCAGCTGATATTGCTGTTATACAGGATCCCTATTCACATTAACCGGGTGGTTATTTCATAAATCACACAACATAAAATCCAATTTGGGCTGGCTTATGTAATAGCTCTCTATTCAAGCGCGGATTCATCCGCAATGGGATCTTCTGCGCCTTCATCTGAATTCTCATCGGCAGCCCCGTCATCAACGATGTTTTCGTCAGTGGTCCCCTCGCCGGTATTCTCATCGACAGTGCCTTCATCCGGAACGGCTTGATCGCCTTCAGGGTCAGAGGCCACTATGTCCACAGTAGAGGTTTCACTGTTCCATAAAACCGTATAACCCAACGCCTCAGCCGCATAACGAATGGGGATGCAGGTCCGGTCCCCGGTTAAAACTGCCTTGGTGTCCATTTCTTTTGCTTCCCCATTAACAGTGTAAGTATTGTTCCCAATAACAAATACTACAACGATCCCGTCTTTTTCAAAGGTAGCCTGATATTGTTCTGCATCCCAGCTCACAGTTGCCCCTAAAGCTTCCATCGGAGCTCTCATCGGAACCAGGGTACGATTATTTTCATCTATGTAAGGCTTTTGGTCCACAAACTCCACGGCCTGTCCTTCGATCAACACTGGAATGTCGGCAGCGATTGCCTGTGTGGCAAACAAGCCTATCATCAGAATCGCAAATACCAGAATCAATTTTTGCTTCATGAGTACCTCCTAATCTTTACCTGAACTCTTAAGTACAACTGAAATAACTCTCCCGGTTTGTCCTGATATTTAATATATGTTAAGCAACTGCTGTAGGCAACCAGGCTAATTTGAACATTATGGCCGAATATCTAACAATAACTCCATATTTCATGGAAATATTATCATGTTTATTTGAGAGATTAGCCTCATAGGTAAATATTACATATACAGGGTGACCACTGGGTGGCGACTGCCGAAGGGCAATATTGGGGGACGGTCCCGGCTTGCATCCTTGCCTCAGGCATAAAACTAATAAATAGCCATATTATGGTTATAAGACCAGTAAAGGTATTAGGGCTGGGGAGGAGAAAACTTGGATAGCAGTCTGACCGTTCCTGGTATCTTTGATGATAATCCCAACATTTGTTTAATTGTGGTGGATAAAGAGGGCTTAGTCAAATACATGAATAAGACCTATCTGCGGGTGCTGAAATTGTCTGCAGACAAGGCATTGGGGCAGCCGATCGCCTCCATCACCCCGGCCACACAGACCACCAAAGTCCTTCGCACCGGCAAGGCGATAACCGCCTATAACTGGAACATCAACGGCTATCAGATGATCGCTTCTGCAGTTCCGATTTTCAAAGAAGATGAGTTGGTGGGCTGCTTCTCTTACAGTATTTCCATGAATATCTGGGACCACAAGAATATACTGGAGAACCTTCTGGCGGAAAACAACATGCTCAAAGGCGAGGTTTTGAATGCACATACCTCAAGATACTCTTTTGATGATCTGATTGGGGAAGAACGCGTATTTCTCCAGGCCAAAATTCTGGCCAGGCAGGTAGCCCGGCAGGATAATACCAAGGTGCTGATCATCGGCGAAAGCGGCACTGGCAAAGAGTTGTTCGCCCATGCCATTCACAAGGCCAGTATACGCTGTAACCGCCCTTTTGTGCGGGTTAACTGCGCGGCCATTCCGGAGTCACTGCTGGAGGCCGAGCTTTTTGGCTATGAGGACGGGGCCTTCACCGGAGCCAAAAAAGGAGGCCGGTTGGGGAAATTTGAACTGGCTAACCACGGCACCATTTTCCTCGATGAAATCGGGGAAATGCCCCTGGCCATGCAGAGCAAGCTCCTGGTAGTTTTGCAGGAACAGGTCATCGAGCGTTTGGGGGGCAACAACCCAATCGATATCAATGTGCGGGTCATTTCGGCCACCAATCGCAACCTGGAATTGATGGTGCAAAAAGGGTCATTCCGGGAGGACCTGTTTTACCGGCTGAACGTGATGCAGATAGAGATACCCCCCTTAAGGAATAGAAAAGGCGATATCTTGCACATGGTCAGTACCTTCTTGAATGGTTTAAACCAGAGATTAAATATGAATATCAAAGGGATCAAGGGTGAGGCCCTGGACATCTTGCTCAAGTATTCCTGGCCCGGAAATGTCCGGGAATTGGAAAATGTCATGGAAAGGGCCATGAGCCTGGCCCACATGGATCAGGTGGACATGATCGGGAAGAGGCATCTGGCCTTCATCTGTGCCAAATTAAAACTCAATTGCTTTGATGGCAGCAAAGGCTTGAAAACCATTGTGCAGGAGTTTGAAGAACAGCTCATCTGCGACGCCCTGGCGGAGACCGGGCAGAACAAATCGCTGGCCGCCCAATACCTGAATATAGACGTTTCTTCCCTGTACCGCAAAATGAGAAAGTACGGCATACCTATCGACTGAGCGAAAACAATCCCCCCGCCCGAACTTCCAACCAACAGAGCCCCCTTTTCCCAGGTTTTTCATCATCATATGGCACATCTGAAAATCCATTCTTATTTCTGCCACAAGCCAAACTACGGACTTGAAGGTCTTATCCCCGCAGTCTGGCAATTCTGCCTGAAAATAAACTTCGGCTCACTTCGAAACTAACCCTGTTAATCCCGGTATATTGGGATTTTTAAGCCATGCAAAATCGTGGCATGAAGTTTGCAAATTTGGTAGCCAGAAGTTCAGAAAGGGGGGATAACCGGAATTCTGCCGTTTAACTGTTTAGCTGAGAAAAGGAAGGGATAAACATGGGATTTGGCTTTACTTACAATGAGGATCAATTGGCACTGCAGCGCACTGTGAGGAAGTTCGCGGAAAACGAGATCGTTCCGGTGCGCCATGATTATGACGAGTCAGAGGAATTCCCCTGGCCGGTAGTTAAGAAAATGCACGAACTAGGGATTTCCTGCATGAACGCCCCGGAGAAATACAACGGCATGACCTTTGGCAACGTCGGTCTGTGCATGGTGGTCGAGGAGATCTGCAAGGCCTGTTTGGGCATCGCCATCACCCCCCTGGCCAACATGCTGGCCTCGGAACCGGTTCTGTACGGCGGTACTGAGGAGCAGCAGGAGTGGTGGTTCCCGGGCATCTGCGAAGATGGGCAGCTGGCTTCGTATGCGGTTACCGAGCCCGGGGCCGGGTCAGATGTGGCCGGTTTATCGACCACCGCCAAAAAAGACGGCGACTACTACATCCTCAACGGCACCAAATGTTTCATCACCAATGCCCGCTATGCCGACAAGTATACCGTTCTGGCCACCCACGACAAGAGCAAAGGCAACCGGGCCCAGTCATTTTTCATGGTTGACCGCAACACCGAAGGCCTTTCCATTGGCAAAAGCGAGCATAAGATGGGCATGCGCTGTTCCGACACCTCAGAACTGATCCTGGACAATGTGAAGGTGCACAAGAAGTTTCGCCTGGGTGAAGAAGGGGACGGCTTTAAGCTGGCTATGAAGGCCTTCAACTCCTCGCGCCCCTTTATCGCGGCCGCTGCCGTAGGGGTGGCCAACGGGGCCTTTGAATTCGCCCGGGATTACGCCAAAGAACGGCGGGCCTTCGGCAAGCCCATTGCGAGTTTTCAAGCCGTCCAATTCATGCTGGCGGATATGAAGATGAATATCGAAGCTTCACGGCTGCTATACCAAAAGGCCGCCTGGCTGCTGGATGAAAAGATGATGGCCGCCGAGATCTCCGCTATCTGCAAATGTTTCGCCGCCGATATGTGCATGCAGGTCACCACCGACGCGGTGCAGATTCTGGGGGGCTATGGATTCTGCCGGGATTATCCGGTGGAGAAGATGATGCGCGATTCCAAGATACTGCAAATCTTTGAAGGCACCTCGCAGATCCAAAGGGTTATTATCGCCAAAGACCTGCTGGCCTAGCGTAATGGCCCCATTAGCGGACCGCCTGCGGGAATATGCTTTGGCCTGACCGCAGCAAGCAGGGAGTGCTAGTAAAACTGAAGGAGGAGTAAGAGAATGCTTTTTCAACCCATGCCGGTTAAAAAAGGCCGCGCCAAACCGCCAACATACAAAATCATGACCGCCAAGGAGGCGGTAGAAAAGTACATCCATGAAGACTGTTACCTGGGCATGACTGTCAGCGCCGCTCCGGCGGCCCTCATATGGGAGATAGTGAGGCAGCGTGACCGCATCAAAACCCTGGATCTGGTCATCACCAGCCAGATCGGGATGTCGTCCGCCCTGATCGGGGCCGGTCTGGTCCGCAAGATCGAGATGGGCTATAACTGGGGCGGTATTGAAGGGGAAGACAAGGTTTTCCGCCGCGCCGTGGAAAAGGGCATCCCCCGGCCTCTGGAAGTCGAAGACTACAGCAATTTCGGGGCCGCCATGCGGTGGGCCGCGGCTTCCATGGGATTGCCTTTCATGCCTACCAAATCACAGCTGGGCTCTGACATCATCAAGTACAATCCCAAAATAAAGGTAATGGACGATCCCTATACCAACCAGCCGATAGCCCTGGTTCCGGCTTCATATCCGGATGTGGCGGTAATCCATGCCTCCCGGGCTGATGAAATCGGCAATGTGCAATGCTTTGGACTGTATGGCAACACCGACACTCTGGCCCGGTCGGCCAAGCATGTCATTGTCAGCGTGGAGGAAATAATCACTTCGGCGGAAATCCGGCGCATGCCCAACCTCACCACCATCCCTTACTACTATGTCGACGCCGTGGTTCATGCTCCTTTCGGGGCGCATTGGCGGGAATCCAATTATTACTACCATCATGACCTGGCCTTTGGGCTGGATGCTTACCGGCAGTTCGCCACCCGGGAAGGCTTCGAGGAATGGGCTGAAAAATACATCCTGGGTACCAGGGACTGGAACGAATACTGCCAGCTGGTGGGTTATGACCGGCTTTACCGCCTGATGCAGAGCGAACACAAATATCAGCAATTCGGAGAGGTGAGGTGATTATTATGTCCCAATATACCCGTGATTACAATATGCCCGAGCTAATGGCGGCCACGGCAGCCCGAGAGATCCAGGACGGGGAATTGGCCTTTATAGGAGTCGGTATGCCCTTGATGGCAGCTACGGTGGCAAAATTCAGTCATGCCCCCAATTTCAACATGATGGTTGAATATGGCGCTATGGGACCGGCGCCGCTGCGTCTGCCGATGTGCGTGGATTGTGCGGTCAACAATGAGCGGGCTTACTTTGCGGGCAGTCAGCGAGAAGTCATGGGGGCCCAGCAGGCCGGTTTTGTGGATGTGGCCTGCATCAGCGGAGCCCAGATTGACAAATATGGCAATCTGAACTCCACCGCCATCGGTGACTACTATGCCCCCAAGGTTCGCCTGGCGGGAAGCGGCGGGGCCAATGACCTGGCCTCGTCAGCCGGACGGACCATAATCATGATGCGCCAGGATGGACGCAACTTCGTGAATGAAGTCGATTACCTTACCTCACCCGGGCATTTGAGCGGTCCGGGGGCGCGAGAAAAAGCCGGTCTGGTCGGGTCAGGTCCGGCCGCCGTGATTACCACCATGGGCGTATACCGTTTCGATGCTGAAACCAGAGAGATGTACCTGGAAAAGATTCACCCGGGAGTGGATATTGAAAACATCAAAAAGGCGGTGCAGTGGGATCTGGCCATATCGCCCCATCTCACTGAGACCGAGCTGCCCACCGAGGAGCAAATCATGATCATGCGCACCCTGGATCCCCTGGCAGTATACCTGGGAACGGGCCGCCAGACCCTGGCGGGCGATTTCGAGGCCTTTATGGCGATGTTCGAGAACAGCTATCACCCCATGATCAAGTTGATGCGTAGCAAAGGCATGATGTAAACCAGTGTTTAGCACAGGAAGGTGGAATAGATATGCGCGAAGTAGTCATCGTCAGCGGAGTCAGAACACCGATAGGGGATTTCCTGGGCTCCCTCAAGGATTTTACGGCGGTGCAGCTGGGCACTATGGCCTTAAAAGCCGCTATAGAAAGGGCGGGCATCGAGCCGGCTCAAATCGAAGAAGTCGCCACCGGGCATGTTTACCAGGCAGGCTGCAAAGGCAATCCCAGCCGGCAGGTGACCATACACGCCGGATGCCCGGTGGAGACGGTATCAGTAACCATCAACCAGCAGTGCCCATCCTCGATGCGCGCCGCGGAGATCATCGGCCAGCAGATCATGCTGGACAAGATCGACATCGGAGCGGCAGTCGGCCACGAGAGCATGACCAATATACCTTATCTGCTCTTGAAAGCCCGCATGGGATACCGCATGGGCCCCGGCAAGCTTGAAGACGGCATGATGTACGATGCTTTCATCGATGCTTTTTACAACTATCACGCCGGAGTGACCGCGGAAAACCTGGTCGATATGTACAACATTTCCCGCCAGGAGGCGGATGAATGGGGACTGATGAGCAACCAGCGGGCCTGTCAGGCCATTGCCGAAGGCAAGTTCAGGGAAGAAATCGTTCCTGTTGAGATAAAGAGCAAAAAGGGTGTAAAGATTTTTGATACTGATGAGCATCCCAACCCCAATGCCAGCCTGGAGAGCATGGCCAAACTGAAGCCGGCCTTCAAAAAAGACGGCATCATCACCGCCGGCAACGCTTCAGCCATCAATGACGGCGGCGCTGCCATGATATTGATGGGAGCCGATAAAGCAAAGGAGCTGGGAATAAAGCCCCTGGCCCGCATCGTGGCCACCGCCTCCGCATCGGTTGATCCGAGCATAATGGGCATCGGAGTAGTCCCCGCAGTTAAGCGGGTGCTGCAATTCGCTCACATGAGCATGGATGATATCGAACTTTGGGAGATAAACGAGGCCTTCGCCACGCAGGTCATAGCCTGCAACCGGGAGCTGCAGATAAATGTCGATAAAATCAATGTCCTGGGCTCGGGGGTCTCGCTGGGTCATCCGGTGGGCCAGACCGGAGCCCGGCTGATCATCACCCTGATGCATGAGATGCGCCGCAGCAAGAAACAGTTCGGATGCGCCACCCTCTGCGCAGGGGGCGGGCCGGCTATGGCCACCATCATCGAAGCATTGTAAATGTTGGGGGGCGATGGCTGGCATCGCCCCCATGATTAAGAAGGAGGCAGTCAATATGAGTATTTCCAAAATCGGCGTCGTGGGAGCCGGAACCATGGGCAACGGCATAGCACAGGTCGCGGCTCAGTCGGGGCTCAAGGTCATACTGGCGGACATCGATCAGGCATTTATAGACAAAGGCTTGATAAACATGGTCAAGAACTGGGATAAGGATCTGAAAAAAGGCAAGATCAGTGAAGAACAGAAAGCCGGGTTTATCGGCAATATCGCCACTTCTACCGATAAATCCGCTCTGCAAGACTGCGACCTGGTGGTCGAGGTGATCATCGAGAATATCGATATCAAGAAGCAGCTATTTAAAGAACTCAATGAAATCTGCGCGGCCCAAACCATCATCGCCACCAATACCTCGGGATTCAGCATCACTGAGATAGCGGCCGCCAGCGGCAGGCCGGACAGAGTGGTGGGGACTCATTTCTTCAATCCCGTGCCGGTCATGCGTCTGGTGGAGGTGATCCCCGGAAGCGAAACCAGCCGGGAGACCGTCGAGACCGCCATGGAATTCTGCAAGATCATCGGCAAAACCGCCATCGAGGCCAAAGAAGCCCCCGGTTTCATCGTCAACCGGCTCCTGGTACCCTATCTGAATGACGCCTGCCATGCCTATCAGGAAGGTGTGGCTTCGGCAAAAGACATTGACGAGGCCATGAAGTTGGGAGCCAATATGCCCATAGGGCCGCTGGCTTTGTGCGACCTGGTAGGGATTGATGTGCTTTTAATGGTGACCGAGTATTTCTTCAAGGAATTCGGCGATCCCAAGTTCCGCCCCTCGTTGGCCATGAAACAGAAGGTCCGCGCCGGGCACCTGGGAGTGAAGAGCGGCAAGGGCTTCTATGATTACAGCAAGTGAGGAAATATGCACTTAGTGTAATACCGATAATAGGG
>DHBS01000041.1:106999-107522 GCA_002398825.1 Syntrophomonas sp. UBA4922
CTTAGTGTAATACCGATAATAGGGCCCGGCTTTATGCGACCTGATAGTAGATGTCTTGTTGATAATGCCTGAGTATTTTTTAAAAG
Organism: Syntrophomonas sp. UBA4922; assembly: GCA_002398825.1. Taxonomy (GTDB): domain Bacteria; phylum Bacillota; class Syntrophomonadia; order Syntrophomonadales; family Syntrophomonadaceae; genus DTU019. Next base: position 107,086 of record DHBS01000041.1, read on the forward strand.
AATTCGGCGCTCCCAAGTTCGGCCCCGCGTTGGTCATGTAACAGCAGGCCCGCGCCGGGCACCCGGCGGTAAGAGCGGCCCGGGCTTCTATGATGGGCAGGAGGGAAAGATGATTGAATTAAAAGAAGGTGAGGATATGAATTTTGAGACCTTAAAATATGAACAGCAGGATCATATCGGGATATTAACCTTAAACCGCCCCGAGGCATTGAATGCCCTCAATGACAGGTTGATCGGGGAACTGGATCAGGCTATGGATAGGGTTTGCCATGATGAAACAGTAAAGGTCTTGATCATCACCGGCGGTGAAAAGGTATTCGCTGCCGGCGGAGACATCAAGGCCATGCTGAAGTGCGATCCCCAGATGGCCAGGGAATATGTAAAGCCTATCCATAAGGTTTTCAGGAAGATAGAGGAGCTGCCCAAGCCCACTATCG
>DHBS01000041.1:107667-108016 GCA_002398825.1 Syntrophomonas sp. UBA4922
AGGAGCTGCCCAAGCCCACTATCGCGGCGATTAACGGCTTCGTTTTGGGAGGCGGGGTAGAGCTGACTCTGGTGTGTGATTTTCGCGTTGCCGCGGATAACGCCAAGTTCGGCTTCCCGGAAATTAATCTGGGGATTTTCCCGGCAGCAGGCGGCAGCCAGCGCTTGCCGCGCTTGATCGGCATGAGCCGGGCTAAAGAACTCATGTTTACCGGGGATGCCATAGATGCCGGCCGGGCTTTTCAAATCGGGCTGGTCAACCAGGTGGTACCCTCCGGAGAAGTGATGGATGCCGCCTTGAAACTGGCTGCAAAGCTCAGCAAGAAATCGCCCCTGACCATGGCAACATT
>DHBS01000041.1:108184-108435 GCA_002398825.1 Syntrophomonas sp. UBA4922
GCAACATTAAAATCGTCGCTGCACAGCATTTTAAATTCCGGCCAGAATACCGGGCTGGAGATGGAACTGGAGAAATTCTGTTTCCTGTTCGCCTCCCATGACCAAAAAGAAGGCATGCAGGCTTTCCTGGATAAGAGAAAACCTGAGTTTACGGGGAAGTAGACTGAACGAGTGACGAGGAAACAGGCGGGCGTTTTGTTCGCCAAACGATGGTGATGCAAGCGAACGGTTCTTGACTTTCGCATTTGGCG
>DHBS01000052.1:0-11250 GCA_002398825.1 Syntrophomonas sp. UBA4922
GGTATGGCAAAGGGCGGAAGGTTTGATAAACCTGGCCCATCCCCAGCTCAGGGATGAGTTGATTCAGGCGGCCCAGGCCCAGGGTATTTGGCGCCGCAGCAACAAGATATCATAGTAGATCCGGATGATTTAAAATTCTTAATCAAGAGAGGAAAACATAACAGCATAATTCTAGCAAGCAGATATCATAGTAACCCTGAATAGAAATACTGAAATGGCGGAAGTGGGAAGCATTCCCACTTCCCATTTCTGCTTATGTTTCTCTATGCGGCAAAGCAATTACTTATGACGCAATTCTTCGCGTAGAGTAGCTTCGGGGCGATTCTCAGCATCGGCCAAGACTGGTATACTGAAATATACAGGATGGGAATGACAGGTTAATATGTGTTTTGTGTTAAGGATAAAGGTAAAACCTTGCTGCTGTTTCGGGAGAGAGGAGGATGAAAGGTGAATATAGGCAGTGTTTTAGAGGGCTTGTTCACCCAGAACCAATTTATGGCCGCCATAATCGTTGATAGCAAGGGGAAAGTTCTTTCGGTAAGCGAAACCTATTTGCAGGTTTTGGATCTTACCAAGGAAGAAGTAGTAGGAAAGCCCATAAAGGAAGTTACTCCCCATACCCGGGTGTTTACCATTTTAGCGACAGGAAAGGCTATGGTGGGATACAACTGGAAGGTTAACGGGCATAACATGATTGCTTCCACCATACCAATTATCAAGGATGGGGAAACGGTTGGGGCCTTTGCCTACAGTGTCTTTCCCGACATATGGGATGCTAAAAACTTGGTGGAGAATCTTCTTTCCGAGTTGAATATGTACCGGGATGAGGTGGATAGCCTTTATACCGCCAAATATACTTTTGATGATATTGTGAGCAAGGATAAAGGCATGGAAATGCTCAAGTCTTTTGCCCGGCAGATTGCCAATCATCCTTTTACAACCGTATTGATTACGGGCGAAAGCGGTACGGGCAAGGATCTTTTTGCCAATGCCATCCATAATGCCAGCCCCCGGTCACGCTTTCCCTTCCTGCGCATCAATTGCGCCGCAATTCCGGAGAATTTGCTGGAAGCTGAGCTTTTTGGCTATGAGGAAGGCGCCTATACCGGAGCCAAAAAGGGAGGCAAACCGGGAAAGTTTGAGTTGGCCCATGGGGGTACCATCTTTCTTGACGAAATAGGAGAGATGTCGCTTTCCATGCAGAGCAAGCTGCTGATAGTACTGCAGGAACAAGAAATCGAGCGATTGGGAGGCAGCTTCCCCATTAAGATAAATGTCCGGGTGATTGCAGCTACCAACCGGAGCCTGGAACAGCTGATTCAGGAAAAGAAATTCCGCGAGGATTTGTATTACCGCCTTAATGTAGTAAGGTTGGAAGTGCCCCCTTTGCGCCAGCGCAAGCAAGATATTCCTGTTTTAATCTGCCATTTTATTGACAAGTTGAACCCCCGGCTGCGGACCATGATTGCTAATATTTCTCCCAAATCATTGAAATTATTGGAGCAATACCACTGGCCCGGGAATGTCCGGGAAATGGAGAATATGTTGGAGAGGGCGATAATTATGGCTGATATGGAAAACGGCCGTTCTCTGGATTGCCGACATTTCAAGTTCCTGCAAAACCGGTGCAGCAGCGAAGCTCCTTTAGAATTACAAAGCTTGAAAGCAGCCAGCCAGAAGTTTGAGGAGGAATTGATAGCCCGAGCCTTGGAAATAAGCAACTTTAACCTGGCCAAAGCAGCCGAGCAACTAGAAATTGACCTTTCTACCCTCTACAAAAAAATAAAAAAACATGGCATCGAAACATGAATCCACAGCAAAAATCCCTTATGATAGATAGGAATATGCTTCGAGCCTCATAGACTTGTTTCATGGGGAAGTATTTAAGATGTTAAAAAAGGCAGGCCACATTATAGAGAATATGCTGTGCTGGCATCACAGCGGTATTAATGTCTATTGTGGGCCAGCCATTAATCCAGGGGACCAGCAACATTATTGGTGAGCGATAGCGAACACCGGTGGTACCCGCAGGGTAATAGCTCAAGAGAGTTCTATCAGCACACTCCGGGTGATCTGTAAATCCTGTGGGCATACTCATGCCATCCTTCCGGAAGTCATAATCCCTTATAGATCATATAGCATCCTGTTCATTCTGACTGTTCTGCGTGATTACTATACCCGTTCCGACGACATCTGGGAAATAGGTGATAAATATCAGATCGCTGTCTCAACCCTTTATCTGTGGATACATTTATTCCACTGGCAGGGGATATGGGGACGGCCGGCTGTGTGAAAAATCCAAATCAGCGTTTATATATGCAATATTGAGTATAATATACACTAAACTACGCCCTCCTTCGGCAAATTAACTCCAACAAAATTGAAGCTTCATATTAACGCTGGGGACATTCCACCCTGGCGTTAATTTATTTTTGCAATATCATTAAATAATAAGGCGGTTATTCAGGCATCATAACCTATTTTATATTCCCTTATATAATATTTTAAATTATATAGAGGAATATTTACGCTTGTGTCGAAGTATTATTTTGATAAGGATATGTTTGTCCAGCAGACATATCCCTCTGGCAATTTCAAACAGTGCAATTAGTATTTATGACTGCTGCCTGATCAAAATATTGCCAGCAACATGCCAATATTGAGGGAGGTGAAAAAGTGCTATCAAGTACAGGGTTTAAGCAAATCATAAGCCGTTGCATGTGAGTTAATTTGCATGAACCGGTGGCTCATAGTGTTTCAATACCCCGTGGCATAAATGAAGACCTGAAGCTGTTGCAGCCTTTTTCACCGATTTCGTTTATCGGCTGAGTTTATTCCTGCTCCCATGCTTCATTCGAATTGCTGGCAGGCAATTTTATAACATGGCCTGACCAGAATTCCTTCCTTTATTCCACCACTGTTAAAGCCTGAATGACTTACCCTAAGACTTGTGTAGCAACCAGGTTGCCCAGGAGTTTAATTTTTTCAAAAGCGTAGCTCCAAAGCTACTTCACCTAAAGCTGCGGCCACGGTGAATTAGCCGACACGGTTATTATACCGCTACGGTAAATCCGGAAACGGGTTTGCCTCCCTTACTTGGAAAGGAGTCACTGGCTTTTAGAAAACAATTTGCGTTGCCCGCATCATTTATGCGCTGGTAATGTCAGGTGTTTTTATTTAATTAACACCGCAAGTTGTTTCTGAGTAGGTGGAAGGAGCGTGCATTTGAATGCCAACCATTGTCATAGTATTTATGCCAATGAAGTCCATCCTCCTACTCAGATAGGAGATTTTTTTATTTCTAACGACTAAAAGGAGTGATGGAAGTGGAACAAATTAAATTGACCATCAACGGGAAGGAGGTTGAAGCCGCAGCTGGGAGCACCGTACTGCAAGCAGCTGAAGCAGCCGGCATTAAAATTCCTCGCCTGTGTTATGACCCCGATCTAAGCCCGCTGGGTGCATGTCGACTATGTGTAGTCGAAGTAAAAGGAAATCGGCTTCTGCCGGCTTCCTGCGTAACCCCGGTAAGCCCTGGGATGGTTGTAGAAACCGAGTCTCCGGCTGTGATTGCAGCCCGCAAGACCATCCTGGAACTGCTGATTGCCAATCATCCCCTGGACTGCCTGACCTGCGACAAGGCCGGTGCCTGCGTTCTGGCCGATTATTGTTATCAGTACGGGGTAAAAGAAAGTCCCTATCAAGGAGAAAAGCATTCTTATAAAATCGATAACAGCAATCCCTTTATTAATCGGGATTTAAACAAGTGCATTCTCTGCGGCGCCTGTGTTAGAGCCTGTGAAGAACTGACCGGGAAAGACAATCTTTCTTATCTGAATCGTGGCTTCGACCGTAAAGCAACTACGGCTGGTGATGTACCCTATATTGAATCAGATTGCGTTTTCTGTGGACAATGCGTAGCCGTCTGTCCAACCGGCGCTTTAACTGAGAAAACCATGTCCGGCCAGGGTCGCCGCTGGGATATCGACCGGGTGCGGACCACCTGTCCCTTCTGTGGTACCGGCTGCAATTTCGACTTAGCTGTGAACAAAGGCAAAGTCATCGGCGTTCTGTCCAATCCAAACGCTCCGGTAAATGGCCGCAGCTTATGTGTAAAAGGACGCTTTGGCTGGGATTTTATTTACAATGAAAAACGCCTTAAAACGCCGCTGATCAAGCGTAACGGCAAATTTGAGGAAGCATCCTGGGATGAAGCCTTTGAGCTGATTGCCCGGAAATTTAATGAGAATAAAGCCCAAAATGGTCCCGATTCATTTGCAGCGTTAAGCTCAGCCCGTTGTACCAATGAAGAAAACTTCCTGATCCAGAAATTCACCCGGGCCCATTTAGGCACCAACAATGTGGATCATTGCGCCCGTACCTGCCATGCTCCCTCAGTAGCGGGTCTGGCTAATTCTTTTGGCAGCGGCGCCATGACCAACATTTTATCTGAAGTTACTAATGAAGCCGAACTGTTATTCCTGATCGGTATCAATCCTACTGAATCCTATCCGGTACTTGGCTATAAAATGCGGCAAGCGGCTCGCCACGGCTGCAAACTGGTAGTCTGTGATCCTCGCTGTACGGAGCTGGCCGCTGAATCCGACATCTGGCTGCAACAGAAACACGGTACCGATATTCCGCTACTCAATGGTTTAATGCATATAATTATCAAAGAAGGTCTGGAAGATAAGAACTTTATAGAAACCCGTACCGAAAACTATGAAGAAATGAAAGCCCTGGCTGCCGAATACACTCCGGAGCGCGTTTCCGAGCTCACCGGTGTCTCCGTGGAAGACCTTTATCGGGTAGCCCGTCTGTATGCCAGCACTGATAAAGCCATGATCTTCTATTCACTGGGCATTACCGAGCACATCTGCGGTACCCGTAATGTTATGAGTATTGCCAATCTGGCCATGCTGACCGGTCATATCGGCCGTCCCGGCGTGGGCGTAAACCCCGTCCGCGGGCAGAACAATGTTCAGGGTGCCTGTGACATGGGCGCTCTGCCTAACGTTTATTCCGGTTATCAGAATGTTACCGATAAAGCCGCCCGGGAAAAACATGAAAAAGCTTGGGGAGCAACCTTGCCGGATAAAGTAGGCTTAAAGATTCCGGAAATGTTTGAAGCCGCCCATGAAGGCAAAGTAAAAGTCATGTATATTCTGGGTGAAAATCCGGTACTAACCGATCCCAATGCCAATCATATTAAAGAAGCCATCAAGAATCTGGACTTCTTTGTGGTACAGGAACTCTTCCTGACTGAAACTGCTGAATTAGCTGATGTCGTGCTGCCGGCCGCCAGCTTTGCGGAATGCGACGGTACCTTTACCAATACTGAGCGCCGACCTCAGCGAGTTCGTAAAGCGATTGAGCCTCTGCCTGGCCAGGCCAACTGGGAAACGATTTGTCAGATGGTTACCCGCATGGGCTATCCCATGTCTTACAATCATCCAAGTGAAATCTGGGATGAAATGGCCTCCCTGTCCCCCGCCATGGCTGGCATTAGTTTTGCCCGTATGGAAAAAGAATCCGTGCACTGGCCATGTCCCACCCCTGATCATCCTGGCACCCCCATTCTGCATATCGGCAAATTCACCCGCGGGCTGGGCGGTTTCCAACCCAATGACCATATTCCTCCGGGAGAAATGCCGGATACAGATTATCCCATCCTGCTGTGTACGGGCCGCGTAATGCAGCACTATAATGTTACCACCCAATATTCGGCGGGTATTGCCAGTGTCTGGGATCGAGAAATGACCCAGGTACACCCGCAGGAAGCGGAAAAATTAGGCGTGGTTACCGGCAGCCGGATGAGGATTACATCCCGCCGTGGTTCAGTTCTAACCACCGCCTGGGTAACCGATCAGGTACAGCCCGGGGTTATTTGGATGTCCCACCACCATAGTTCTACGCCTACCAATGAACTCACCAGCCCGTTTGTATGTGATATTGCCGGCACAGGTGAGTACAAAGTCTGTGCAGTCAAAATCGAAAAAGTCCAGGAGGTGAGTCAATAATGGCAGACTACAAGAAGATCATCAATGCCTATAAAGATCTGCCTGGTGGACTGATCGAGTCTTACCATGCGGTTCAGCGTGAATTCAGCTACATTCCTGAAGAGGCTGTCTTCTATGCCGCCGAGGTGTTTGATATGCCTAAAGCCAAGGCTTATGGCGTAGCAACTTTTTACTCCTACCTCAAAGTTGGTAAACGGGGTAAAAATGTTATCCGTATTTGCGAGAGTGCACCTTGCCATATTGCCGGCGCAGCCCAAGTCGTCGCTGCACTGGAAAAGGAACTGGGCATTAAAATGGGTGAAACCACTGCCGATGGCAAATTCACCCTGGAATTTACCGAGTGTGTAGGCCAGTGTCAAGCCACCCCGGTGATTACCATCAACAGCAAGCCTTATGGCGATCTGAACCCCGCTAAAGTTCCTGCAGTTTTGGCAGAATATAAGTAATTGGTGAAAGGAGGTAAGATTGTGGCTGAAGAAATGCGTATCGTTTTAAGAAACGTAGGAAAGATTAGTCCCTTAAAAATTGATGAATATATTAAAGCCGGCGGATACAAATCCCTGGCTAAAGCTCGCAGCATGAGTCAGATTGATTTAATTGAAGAAGTTAAAAAATCCGGTTTGCGCGGCAGAGGCGGCGCAGGTTTTAATTGCGGTATGAAATGGAGCTTCTCCTACAAAATTGATACTGATCAAAAGTATGTGGTCTGCAATGCTGACGAAGGTGAGCCTGGCACATACAAAGATCGTATTATCATGGAGAATGACCCCCAGAGTCTTTTGGAAGGTATGGCCATTTGCGGTTATGCCATAGGTTCCAACAAAGGTTACATCTATTGCCGGGGTGAGTATCCTTACGTGGTAGAAACCCTTAATAAGGCTATTGCTCAAGCCAAAGACAAAGGTGTACTGGGTGACTTTGATATCGAAGTTAGAATGGGTGCCGGAGCGTATGTCTGCGGTGAAGAAAGTGCCCTGATTGAATCCATTGAAGGACATCGCGGTGAACCACGCTTCAAACCCCCCTTCCCGCCCGTGGAAGGTTTATGGGGCAAACCCACTATTGTTAATAACGTAGAGACCTTTGCCAACATCCCGGCTATTCTGGAAAAAGGTGCAGACTGGTACAAAGGGATTGGCGCCAGTTCCTATCCTGGAACCAAAGTATTGACCTTGACCGGCGATGTAGTAAACCGGACCTATTTTGAAGTGCCCACCAATGTCACCATTCGTGAAGTTATTTACGGACTGGGCGGTGGCATGGTTAACGGCAAAAATTTCAAGGCCGTCCAAATCGGCGGAACTTCAGGCGGATTCATTCCCGAAGAGTTCCTGGATACCCCCATTGATTTTGATTCCATGACCACTATCGGTGCAGTGCTGGGTTCAGGTGCAGTATTTGTCATGGATGAAACTCGGGATATTGTTGATATCGTGGATCGGATCAGCAAATTCTTTGAACATGAATCCTGTGGTAAATGTACCCCCTGCCGGGAAGGTACCAAACGTATGCATGAAATGATGCATAGAATCAATAAAGGCAGTGGCACGGTTGGAGTTATGGATCTACTGCAAAACCTGGGCAACGTTATGTCGGTGGCTTGTCTGTGTGGCCTGGGTCAAGCGGCTCCTGCTCCGGTGCTTAGCACGCTGAAACATTTTAAACTTGAATTTAATGCCAAATTGAATTAAGCAAACTGGAGTTTTGACTGTGCAAATGGATTTCTAAATCATCGCTTTTTATATCCCTGCTTCTTCCTGAAAGGAGGAAGCAGGGATCTCTGTTTCTCAAAATAATTATTGCCCACCTGCTATTCCAGATTATACATTTGTCATATAAAACATAAGGTTATATTCTTTATAAGAAGAAGGAATATTTGTTTCAATGTAGAATAAGAATTTGATTGCTTAATTGAGTTTTACAATTAAGAATCTATCAAGATTATGAATGGGGGTGAGAATAATGCCGTCAAGTTTAAGCTTGGAACGGGTAATGAACCATTCGGTTTGAGAGTGGCTAAATGGACCGGAGGTTCATTGGGTTTCAAAAATACAATATCAATATTGGAGATCAAGAATATTGGTGGCTTTTTCTCACCGTTTACTCGGTACTGACCTCATTTAATGCTTTTTTTGCATAATCAAGCCTGCTAATCTCCCGCTTTATAAAAGCCCCTCCAATTGTTTATCTCCCTGACTTGGTATTGTATATATGAAACAAGCTTTAATCTTGATGGTTTAAGTACATTTTAGCTCGTTTTTTGGTTGCAATATTTTGATGTCTAAGGAAATGGGGGATAAAAGATGAACAGCAAAATTACTCGCCGCCAGTTCTTGAAGGCCGGCGGGGTTGCGGTAGCAGGAGTTGGCGTGGCTACAACCCTGGATTTTAGCCTTGAGGCAACCGCTTCGGCAATTAAGGTGCTGCGTATTAAGAACGTTACTCCCACACCCACCATATGCCCGTATTGCGGCTCGGGATGTGGTTTGCTGGTATACTCCGAGCGTGATTCCGCCGGTAAGTTCGTCAAACTGCTTAGCGTACAGGGCGATCCGGACAACCCGATTAATCGTGGTGCGGCATGCCCCAAGGGTTCGGCCATGTTTAACCTGAGGGAAATTTATAATGAAAAGGGAGAACAAGTAATCAACCCCAAGCGGGTGCAGAAGCCTCTTTACCGGGCTCCGGGCAGCGACAAGTGGGTAGAAAAAGATTGGGATTGGATGCTTACCAGAATTGCGGAAAAAATCAAAGAAACCCGAGACAGCAGTTTTATCCATAAAGAGAAAATAGCCGACGGCAGTGAAATCATCGTTAACCGAACCGAGAAAATCGCCTCAATCGGCGGGTCGGCCCTGGATAACGAGGAATGCTACGTGCTTTCCAAAATGATGCGCTCCCTGGGGCTGGTTTATTTGGAAACCCAGGCCCGGCTCTGTCATTCACCTTCAGTAGGAGGTTTAGCGCCCTCTTTTGGCCGCGGGGTAATGACCAATTCGCTCAATGATATGAAAAACACCGATTGTGCCATGTGTATGGGTAGCAATTCGGCTGAAACCCATCCCATGGCATTTAAATGGCTATTAAAGGCCCGTGAAGAACGGGGGGCTAAGATAATCTGCGTGGACCCACGCTTTACCCGGACCGCATCCAAGGCTGATATCTACTGCCCGATGCGTTCAGGTACAGATATCGCCTTTCTGGGCGGTATGGTCAAATATATTATTGATAACGAGCTATACCACAAAGATTATGTGGTCAATTACACCAACGCAGCTTTTATTGTCAAAGACGAATTTGGATTCAAGGATGGCCTTTTTACCGGCTATGATGCGAGCAAGAGAAAATATGATGTAAAGACCTGGGATTACAAATATGATGAGAACAATTTACCCTTGAAGGATCCGACGCTGCAAGATCCCCGCTGTGTCTTCCAGTTGATGAAGAATCATTATGAGCGCTATGACATTGATACGGTTTGCAAGATAACCGGAAGCCCCAAAGACAAGTATTTGGAAGTTTTGAAAACCTTTACCGCCACCGGCGCTCCGGACAAAACCGCAACCATCCTTTATGCCATGGGGATAACCCAGCATACGGTGGGCAGCCAGAATATACGGGCTTTTGCGGTTGTCCAGCTACTCCTGGGCAATATCGGCAGACCCGGCGGCGGCATAAACGCCCTGCGGGGTGAGAACAACGTACAGGGCGCCACCGATATGGCTCTGCTCTACCATATAATACCGGGATATATAGATTCGCCCATGAACACTCCGGCCAATAAGGATCTTGTATCTTTTATCAGAGCAGTCACCCCCGGAGCGGCCAACCTGTCTTTTAACAGCCTGGAAGAATTTCGGGAACTGGTAAAAGCGGGCTTCCCCAATTCTGGCTGGAAGATCCACACTTCCAAGTGGGTGGTCAGTCTGCTCAAGGCTTGGTGGGGTGATGCTGCAACCAGGGAAAACGATTTTGCCTACCACTACCTGCCTAAACGACAGGATGGCAAGAATTACTCGCATATAGGATTGTTTGAAGCCATGCACCGGGGAGAGATCGACGGACTGTTCATCAACGGCTCCAACCCGGTCGTGGGCGGGCCCAATGCCAACAAGGAACAGGAAGCTTTGACCAAATTGAAATGGTTGGTCTGCATCGACCTCTGGCTGCATGAAACTGCTGACTTCTGGACTTATCAGGGCTGGGAGCGGCCCGTTGACAATCCCATTGTACCAAAATTGACCCCGGCCGATATAAAAACGGAAGTATTCTTCCTGCCCGCCGCCGCGGTTTATGAAAAGGAAGGAACTGCTGCCTCAACCAGCCGCTGGGTACAGTATCGCTGGAAAGGCGCGGAACCGGTGGGCGAATCCAAATCCGACCTATGGATTTACAACGAGCTGGCTAAGAAGATCAAAAAAGTCTATGCGGGCAGCAAGCGTGTAGAAGATGAGCCCATCGTCAATATGACCTGGGAAGTTGAAAACGAACACGGCCATGATGATCCGGTCGTAGTAGCCAAGGAACTTTGCGGCTACAGCGTAGCGGATGGCAAGCCGGTGGAAGGCTTTGCCAAGCTGATGGATGATGGCAGTACTGCCTGCGGATGCTGGGTATACTGCGGAGCAACAACGATAAAAGACGGTAAATTCCTCTACAAGACTCAATTGCGGAACCAGGAGGACCCCAGCGGACTGGGCATATATCCCAACTGGTCCTGGGCCTGGCCGATGAACCGCCGGATCGTTTACAACCGCTGCTCGGTGCAGCCGGATGGTGTTACTCCCTGGCCGGGTGACGAGCAGCGCCGCCTGATTTGGTGGGATCCTCTGAAATCGGCTGATCCGTCCAAACCTGAAGTATTAGGTACCTGGACCGGGGTTGACGTACCTGACTTTATAAAAACCACCGGGCCGGACAAACCTGCCTTTACCGGTGCTTTTATCATGCGGCCGGAAGGCAAGGGGTGTTTATTCGCCGCTAAAAACTCCATGAAGGAAGGTCCTTTCCCCGAGCATTATGAGCCATGGGAAAGCCCCATGCCACCAATTATCAATAAAGAGCCGGTCAACCCGGCGGCCATCATCTGGGAGCCGGACAAACATGGAACGTCTGACAAGTATCCTATTATCGGCACCAGCTTCCGGCTGGTCGAACATTGGCAGACCGGGGCCTTGACCCGCAACCTGCCCTGGCTGGCCGAGTTGATGCCCAATATGTTTGTTGAGCT
>DHBS01000052.1:11406-11691 GCA_002398825.1 Syntrophomonas sp. UBA4922
GATGCCCAATATGTTTGTTGAGCTTTCCGAAGAACTGGCTCGCGAAAAGGGCATCAAGAACGGCGATAACGCCATTGTATCCACCACCCGCGGTGATGTTGAAGCGGTAGCCTGTGTTACCAAGCGGCTCAAGCCGTTTAACCTGAATGGAAAAACCGTTCACGAGGTAGCCCTTTCCTGGCAGTACGGCTTCAAGGGCTTTGCCACCGGTGATCCGGCTAATCGCCTGACTCCGCACATAGGTGACGGAACCACTGTTTGTCCGGAATACAAAGCATGGCTATG
>DHBS01000027.1:0-557 GCA_002398825.1 Syntrophomonas sp. UBA4922
TTTTAGCGTACCTATGAGGAATTGAAACAGGAAACATAGACTTGGAATTCCTTTTCTTGTTTCGAGTTTTTAGCGTACCTATGAGGAATTGAAACTAAAACCTCCCCTCGCTGATCCGGTCAGGTACTCGGGTTTTTAGCGTACCTATGAGGAATTGAAACTTTTTTCTACACGGGCTTTCGTTCGCTTTATTTTAGCGTTTTTAGCGTACCTATGAGGAATTGAAACCCAGCTATAGCCGGTTGATCCTTTATAGATACCTGGGTTTTTAGCGTACCTATGAGGAATTGAAACTGGGCGGGGGCCTCCTTTCAAATGATCTTCAGTTCCGTTTTTAGCGTACCTATGAGGAATTGAAACATGCCTGGGTCTTTTGTTCCCACTCCGGCCCCATGGTTTTTAGCGTACCTATGAGGAATTGAAACTCAGGTTGTCGCGCACCATGACCGGATCGATTTTTAGTTTTTAGCGTACCTATGAGGAATTGAAACATATTAAGCCAAAAGTAGAGTAAATAAAGAGGAAGAGTTTTTAGCGTACCTATGAGGAATTGAAAC
>DHBS01000027.1:766-986 GCA_002398825.1 Syntrophomonas sp. UBA4922
GTTTTTAGCGTACCTATGAGGAATTGAAACTCGTGACCGACCTGGCCAACATCAATTTGAGGGACAGGTTTTTAGCGTACCTATGAGGAATTGAAACTAGGTTTGATTTGCTACAGTTATGGTTTGCTGCCTGGGTTTTTAGCGTACCTATGAGGAATTGAAACAGGGCCTCGATTGTGACCGTAATGGACGCCGCACCGTTTTTAGCGTACCTATGAGG
>DHBS01000027.1:1173-1466 GCA_002398825.1 Syntrophomonas sp. UBA4922
GTTTTTAGCGTACCTATGAGGAATTGAAACATGACCTGCTATGCCGGCGATATTAACACATCGCTGGTTTTTAGCGTACCTATGAGGAATTGAAACACGCACAACGGATGCTCCTGTAAGTACGCCACCCTGGTTTTTAGCGTACCTATGAGGAATTGAAACATTGCCAGAATGGTGCATTTATATCGAGACTCCAGGGTTTTTAGCGTACCTATGAGGAATTGAAACCGGTCTTGTATGCGATCATGTCCTGCATCAGCTTGGTTTTTAGCGTACCTATGAGGAATTGAAAC
>DHBS01000027.1:1677-2029 GCA_002398825.1 Syntrophomonas sp. UBA4922
GTTTTTAGCGTACCTATGAGGAATTGAAACGTTGGTGGGCAATTCGGTGGGCAAATTTTTTTCTTGCGTTTTTAGCGTACCTATGAGGAATTGAAACACGGCAATTCTCTGGATGACCACCGAAAGATCATCGGTTTTTAGCGTACCTATGAGGAATTGAAACATAACCATGTCCATGAGCCCGCAGGGGCTGCATGTAGTTTTTAGCGTACCTATGAGGAATTGAAACTCCCGACCACCATCCTCAACAAGGTAGTTGAAAAGATGTTTTTAGCGTACCTATGAGGAATTGAAACTAGTTCTCTGTTATCTGTCTAAGCGCCAGGTTGAGGTTTTTAGCGTACCTATGAGG
>DHBS01000027.1:2198-2877 GCA_002398825.1 Syntrophomonas sp. UBA4922
ACCTATGAGGAATTGAAACACGAATATGCAGAGTTGGGCCGCGACAAGGACATCGGTTTTTAGCGTACCTATGAGGAATTGAAACAACAACCCCACATCGGTCGCCATGCGGCCCGGAACAAGTTTTTAGCGTACCTATGAGGAATTGAAACGATTGTTTTGCATACCAGCATAATTTTTTGCTTGAGTTTTTAGCGTACCTATGAGGAATTGAAACTATCCCTGGCTACCCCAGGAACAATTGACTGCCACCAGTTTTTAGCGTACCTATGAGGAATTGAAACGCGTGTTGGGGGCTGAGTTGATGATACTGCTACCAGTTTTTAGCGTACCTATGAGGAATTGAAACAGTTCTTGTTCCCCGCACTGACGGGAGCTGTTCCCCGTTTTTAGCGTACCTATGAGGAATTGAAACTACGGCAGTACCCATATTCGTTCCTTCCCATCGGCGTTTTTAGCGTACCTATGAGGAATTGAAACTCCCAGACTGAAGCCATGGACTCCGGCTCCGGCAGGTTTTTAGCTTGCCTATGAGGAATTGGAACCTGGGCGGAGCAATCGCGGATACTGATGTAAGCATGGGTTTTAGCGTACCTACGAGGAATTGAAACAAAGATCATCAACAGTGGTAATCTTATTGGGCGCAATCGTTTTTAGCGTACCTATGAGGAATTGAAAC
>DHBS01000027.1:3074-48418 GCA_002398825.1 Syntrophomonas sp. UBA4922
TTTTTAGCGTACCTATGAGGAATTGAAACTGTAACGGTAGCCTGTTATGCCGCCCAGGTCTTTGGATTCGGGCCGGCCCATAGTTACACTGAAGCTGCAGCGTAAATCAACTGCAGCCGGCATTGATTTCAAGACCTGCCCTCTACGGACAATTCATGGGCTGGGCTTAATCGATCAAGCCCGAGCTATCCTCTTCCCAAATTCAACCGCTTCTTGCTGCCTGGCCGGATCCGGGTTCCACTGACTGCGAAAACCCGCGTCTATCACCTCAAAGCCTGCATTTTGCAGGAGTTCGCTCAATATTTTGATCGACTCGCCGCTCCACCCATAACAGCCGAATGCGGCGGCTTTCTTGTTCTTGAACTTCAATTCCTTCAGCAGATGGGCAAAGCCTGCCACCGAATGCAGAATACCATTGTTGATGGTGGGAGAACCGACTACCACCAGCTTGGATTTGAACACCTCTGTAATCACATCGTTCGGGTCGCTTTTGGGCAGATTGTGCAGCTTTACGGTAACATCCGGGTCGGCCAGCTGGATGCCTCGGGCTATATTCTCCGCCAGAACCCTGGTGCCGTTCCACATGGTGTCATAGACTATCGTGATCTGGTTTTCCTGATAAGCGTCCGCCCACTCGGCATACTTTTCGACTATCTGCAGGGGATCGTTTCTCCAAATGACGCCATGGCTGGTGGCGATCATATCAATAGGCAATCCCAGCGCGCTGATTTCCTGCAGCTTTCTTTTAAGTACCCCACTGAAGGGAGTCAAAATGTTGGCGTAATATTTCATGGCTTCTTTAAACAAATCGCACTGATCCACCAGATCGTTATACAGCTTGTCGGTTGCATAATGCTGACCGAAGGCGTCATTGCTGAACAGTATGTTGTCGCCGGTCAGGTAAGCCGCCATGCTATCGGGCCAATGAAGCATGGGCATCTCCACAAAGACCAATTGTTTGCCGTTGCCGGTATCCAGCTTGTCTCCGGTTTTTACTACCTTGAAGTTCCAATCCTCATGGTACATGCCTTTAAGGGATTTTACCGCATTGGCGGTGCAATAGATGGGGGTATCCGGGATAAGCTTCATCAGCTCCGGAAGAGCCCCGCTATGATCTACCTCCCCGTGATTGGCAACTATATAATCGATTTTTTTCAGGTCGATTTCTTGAGCCAGATTATTAATAAACTCGGCGGCAAAGGGTTTCCAAACGGTGTCCACCAGAACGGTCTTTTCTTCAAGGATCAAATAGGAATTGTAGGTCGATCCATGGTGGGTGGTTAGTTCTTCACCATGAAACGTCTGGAGCTCCCAGTCAACTTTCCCGACCCAGTAAACATTATTCTTGATATGCTTTTTCATTCAATCCACTCCAAACAAGTTATTTGCGCTACAGCCAAAATTAATGGATTAATAAGCGGACTATGCCATGGGCTCGAATTGATCTTTGCTTACCCCGCAGACAGGACAAACCCAGTCGTCGGGAATATCTGCAAAGGCTGTTCCCGGCGAAATCCCGGAGTCAGGATCTCCCGCTTCAGGGTCATAAATATACCCGCATATGGGGCACTCGTACTTCTGCAGGCGGGGGTCTGCGATTTTAGCTTCCTTCTTCTCAGCAACCGGGCGGGACGGTTCCGGAGGCTTGGCCTCCCCTCTTTTGAGCAGATGGTAGTAGGCATAAGTCAGGGGCTCTTCTTCGCTGAATACGGCCGCGTTGATCACTTTGCCGATAAACACCGTGTGGGTGTGGACATCAATACTGTCAACAACTTCTGCCTCCAGATAGCCGATGCTGTTTTCAACTAAATAAGGCGCGCCGGTTTCTCCCAATTGGAATGGAACCGAAGCATATTTTTCGATTTCTCTGCCGGACTTGAAGCCGAAATGACCGATCAGATCCAAAGGTACTGATTGGGGCAGGATTGAGACCGTAAACACCCCGCTGTTTTTAATGAATTGATTGGTTAGGTTGTTTTTATTGACACCTATCCCAACCAGGGCAGGGTCGGAAGTAATCTGAAAAACCGTATTAGCCATTTGGCCATTCAGCTTACCTTCCATGGTTGAGCTGATAACATACAGTCCATAACTGATTTTTCTGAAAATATTTGCATCCATAAGACTACACCCTTTCTGATAAGTATTTTTTTGCGCTCTGCGAAATAATTGTTTCTTGTTGGGTATGATCGGTAACAGCGGCTTATTGTCAGTATTATAACCGATTATCACCCTCAAAAGCTGAATGGGATTTCAGGAAGTTCATAAAGCCGCCTTCTTTTACAATGTCCGGATGTCAGTATAATTTATGGATTACTCGCAGACGGTATTCACTAGAGCTAAGCGCAATCCATGAACCAGCCATCCCGCAGCTGCTGATTCAAACCGGGCAAGAGCGCAAACGCATGCCAGACAGCAGGGGATGAAGGTGTTTTGCCAGGGGAAATGTGGACTGGATCTGCAATGACTGGAACACGCCGTTTAACCGTCCCTCCTTGGTCCGAGTATTGACGCAGTATTGATACTATGTTATATTACCTACAGTTAAAGGGGAGTAGCTTACAAGCCATAAGGCCAACAATCGGTGTAAAATCGCCTGGTCTTATACTCCTGAAGGGAAAGCAAGACCTTTAATATAACTCGGATTCTGCCGAGCTATATTAAGGGTCTTTTTGTTTACTGTGAAGTCGAATAGGAGTGGTTAAAGGATATGTTGGTGGAATTTGCCGATGTGGTATTGCATCTCGACAGTCACCTAGCTGAAATTGTGGCAACGTACGGAAGGTGGACTCACTGTTCCCTGCACTCATGGGATTCTTAAATTACTTTAAGCAGCGCAGATCAAAGAGCTGCCCTAAGAAGAATGCGAAATCAGGATATTCCACGGAGCGTCAGCTGGTTATAGGAGTATCCTGGATTGCATCTACAAACAGGAGTATGCGCATATACAAGAACAGCAGTATTATTATGGGCGACATAGCCGCTAATGACTGCCGCGGTTTGCTATGATGCCCCATTACATGAAATGAGGTTGAATCATGTCCTTGGATGAAATCATCATTACGTTGGCTTCCATAGTTATCATTGACATCGTTCTTGGAGGAGATAATGCGATTCTCATTGCCCTGGCCAGCAAAAACCTTCCTTCCGGACTGAGGAAAAAGGCGATGTGGTGGGGTGTGGCCGGGGCAGTTGCAGTACGTGGCCTATTTGCTACGGTAGCCCTTTATATCTTGAAGATTCCGCTGCTTCAATTCGTTGGAGGGTTATTACTGGTTTGGATCGCTATGAAACTGTTGGTGGAGAAGAAAGAAGTTGAATGTGATGCCGGTCAAAGCTTGGCAGAGGCGGTAAAAATAATCATCATAGCCGACGTCTTGATGGGATTTGACAACGTGATCGCCATAGCAGGCGCATCTCATGGGAGCCCGGTTATGGTCATTGGGGGTTTGCTCATCAGTGTACCCATTATAATATGGGGCAGCACTTATCTTCTGAAGTGGATGGATAAATATCCCTGGATTATATATATTGGCGGCGGGGTTCTTGCCTGGACCGCAGGGAAAATGATCGTAAGCGATAAGGTCTTTGCGGCTGCAGCAGCTCATAATATCCCATACTTTGAGACGCTGATCCCGATGCTGATTCTATTTGTGGTATTACTATGGGGGTATTATATGAACCGCTCCGGAAGGGTGGTATGCAAAACTGAATAGCCCCCAAAGCACAGGTACTGCAGATATCAGGGCGACAAATGGAGACTATGGAACCCTTATGCAATAACGGGCATAGGATGAATCAGATCCCAGTGCAGATTGATTAAAGGGGGTGATTCCATGTGTTGCCCGAGAAGTAGGATACGCAGAAGAAGGTGCAACTCTAATTGCGAACTCATTAGAAAGAGAAGAAGGCGGCATAGATGCCGTCCGGTCAAAAGAGGATGCTGTAGAAGACGGCATTGGTGTTAATCCCTGTAAATTTGAAAAGTGCCCTGTGCCAATTACCGGTGCTGAAGGGGCACTTTTCGGAATATAGGTTCCTCTCTCTGATCTCTTCTCAAACATACCCGCATCAAGGTAAACAATCTACGCATTGTGCGTCCATTTGAGCCATGGCCGCTCCTTTGATATTCCATTCAAAGGTGGAGAGTGTATTACCCTGAGTACACGGCGATCTCCCCAAATCCTATTCATTGGAACGCATCGATAACCAATCTCTTCCAGCGGCATATGATATAGTAACTATGCCGGAAGAAGGGAACTGTCTTGAATTACCGGGCTTGTTTTGCCGCTTACCTGCGGCGTCGGGGGCGCAGAGAATCTACAGTGAGAAGTTATGGCCTGGCCCTGGCGAAGTTCTGTAAATATTGCGGCGGTCAGGGGAGAAGGAGCAGCGTCTTAAGACAAATGGTTCCCCAGCAGATGGAGGCTTACAAGCTATATCTCCTGGAGCACAGAGGTTTGCGGCCATCCACCGTGAACCGGCGCTTGTCGGCATTATCAGCCTTTGCCCGGTTTCTTGTAAACAAGGGAATGCTGGCCGGCAACCCCCTCGACCTGGTCTCCCGGGTAGGAGGAAAAGCAGTTACATCGGAGCACCTGAGCATATCCTATGAGGGCGTTCAGCAGCTGCGCGCGGCAGTACATGAAGATGTGCTGAATCTCCGCGACCGGGTGGTGGTTGAACTGCTTTATGCAGGCTTGACGGTGCGGGAGCTTTGTGATCTAAAATATGATGACAGCTGGAGTGCGGACAAAAATGCCATAATCGCAGGTGAGCGCACGGTCGCCCTGCATGCCGGGGCTTGCCTGGCCCTGGAGCATTATATGATTTTAAGGCCAATTCTGCGGGGCGACTATTTTCTGGTCGGTTTGGGGCCGCAATGGTCGTTGAGGCCGGGCAGCGTCTATGGGATCGTGGGCAGATTGGCCCGATTGGCCGGGGTGAGCATCGGGATAAAAGACTTGCGTCTGGCCCGTTATGCGGCCGAAGCCTTTGGATTCCAACCGGCCTATATTCCCGCTGCTCTGGCAGCGTAACCAGGGTTTCATAAAAATAGCGATTATCCCGCGCGCTTGCGCCGGGGTTGAGCCGAACCTGCCTTAACGGCAGGCTTTTTGGTTTTTCAGGCCTTATTTAACCAATCTGTTCTCGATTTGATTCTGTTTAGTTTGGCTGTTTTTCGCCCCTCGATTACGGGGATATGTCATCTCTTAGAGAGGTTGGCGATTTTATTGATACGGTTTGGCAGCTGGTTTTCAAGATTTTAAATATTTAATATATCGGCCCCTTGTCATTCAAGTATAGTAAAAGGGGAATTACTGATCAGAGAGGTGATATAGCTTGTTCTCCGATATTATTGAGACCCTCTATGCCAACCGGAATGCGGAAAAGGCCTTCTACATGGCCAAATACATGAAGGACCAGTTCCCGTTTCTGGGCATCCCCAAACCGGAACGGGTGAAGCTCGCGTGTCCGTTTATCAAAGCGGCCCAGAAAGCACAGGCTGTCGATTGGGAAATGATTCAGAAGCTGTGGGAGCTGCCGGAGCGTGAATTTCAGTATGTGGCCCTGGACTATCTTCAGGCTGTGAAGAATCACCTGCAGGCCGAAGATATAGAAAAGCTGGAGATCCTGATCACCGCCAAATCGTGGTGGGACACCGTGGATCTGCTGGCCAGCAATGTCACCGGCCCTTTGTGTGCCCGGAACAAGGAACTGATAGAGAGCCATATCTTAAAATGGGCGGCAAGTGAAAAAATCTGGCTGGCCCGAACTGCCATCCTGTTTCAACTGAAATATAAGGCCGAAACCGACCCGGAACTACTCGAATGGATTATTCTTAAAAACAGCCACAGCAATGAATTCTTTGTCAACAAGGCTATCGGCTGGGTGCTGCGGGAGTACTCCAAAACCAACCGGGACTGGGTACGGGATTTTGTAAACCGGCATGACTTATCAAAACTCAGCCGGCGCGAAGCCAGCAAATATTTGTAACAAACCAATCTCAACCCCGGTTCAACCTCGGCGCCCTGTTCCAACCGGATCGCCCCTGCTGCAATCCCCTTAAAAACTGCCATGCTCGGCCCAAGGCCTCAACGGCTGCCCTGTTACCGGGCCGTCTGGCCTTTACTTGAACGGTACTGGCTGGGACTGAGCCCTACCCGGCTCTTGAACAGCCTGCTGAAGGAATTGGTTTCGGCATAGCCCACTCTTTTGGCGATGGAGGCCACGGTGTCATTGGTAGTCAGCAGGAGCATCTTGGATTTCTCCAGGCGCAGCTCGATCAAGTAGTCGATGTAATTGACCCCGGTCTTGTCTTTGAACAGACGGCTGAAATAAAAGATGCTCAAATGGATGTGTTGGGCAACGTCCTCCAGGCTGATATTCTTATGCAGGTTTTTTTGTATGAATTCATGGGCGCGCGAAATCAGCTCGTGCCCGGCGTCATTGGCATATTGGTCCAAGAGACGAATGGAATTGTACACCATTTCAGTCAGCTGAGCCTTGATATCAGCCTGGCTTTGAGCGGTGTTCATGCCTCTGATGAGATTATTACGGAACAGCACCAAAACATCCGGTGAATGATGCCGGTCAGTAATGAAATGGATGATGGTTATGGCCAGTTCCTGGGAGCGGCTGCGCAGAATCTCGATGTCACCCTGCGCATATGCCAGCAGCTGCTGCCAGATATTATCCATCATTTGAGAAGCAGCGTCCTGGTCACGCAGCAATATTTTTTCGGTGAGTTCTTTAATGCAGTCACGGTTGCGCAGGCCGGCTATAGACGGTAATGATTTCAAAAGCTTGTCGAATATCCTCAGGATTTCCTGGGGACGCGCGGGCTTGAGCAGATAGTAGCTGGCCCCGGTTTTCATGGCGTTTAATATATAGTCGGAATCGTCGTAAGCGGAAATCATAGTAATTTCTATCTCAGGGTCGAGTTGTTTGAGCTTTTCAGTCAGCTCGACACCGTCCATGCCCGGCATTTGCACATCGATAAACGCGATTTGCGGCCTTATGGCTTTGGCGATCTCCAAGGCCGCATTCCCCGAACGCGCATAATAGACCTCTTTTACCATGGGCCGCTCTTTTTCCAGCAACAATCTTATTACCTTGCCTTCTAATATGTCGTCATCTGCAACCAATACGTTAAGCACTTGTTTCCCATCCTTTATCATAGGGTATATACAGAGTAATCGTGGTTCCCTGACCGGGCCTGCTCTGCAGTTCCCATTCGAATCTGTCGTCATGCTGATAGCGCAGCCGCTTGATCACACTGCTTATGCCGATGCCGGTGATATTATTGTCACCGGAGAATTTGGTCTGCAGCTGCAGGATTTTATCCAGGGTGCAGGTGGGCATTCCCAGGCCGTTGTCCTCGACCTGCAAACGAACCCGTCCGGCCTGGCGGACCGCCGATATCGTTACCGCCCCGCCTTCCTCTCTGGGTTCCAACCCGTGTATCAAGGCATTTTCCAATAAGGGCTGAATCGAAAAGATCGGTATCTCCAGATTCAAGCATTCGGGCTCAATCTGAATATTCACCTCGATGGTATCATGCAAACGGGTCTGCTTTATCAACAAATAGTCGTGAATATATTTGATCTCTTCTTCCAGGGTCACTACGCGGTCGATTTTTTTATAGCTCACCCGCAAAAGTTCGGCCATGGCATAGACCATCTCCTGTGTTTTAGGGGCATCCTCAAGAATGGCCTGCCGGCTGATGGTGTTTAAGGTGTTGAATACGAAATGGGGGTTGATCTGGGCGTGGATGGCCTGCAATTCGGCTGTGGTCAAGGCGCTTTCCAGAGCCTGCTTGGCCTTCATTTCCCGCACCAGTTCCAGATTCTGCTCATTGATCTTGTTCTGGAATATGCTGACCATGCCTTTCTCAGCAATGAAGTTGGCGATAGTGAAGATTAACCGGCCGGCGGCTTCGAATTTATCCCGGGGTACGGAGGGCACTTCTTGGTGGAGCTGATCGAGCTCCGGGTAATCTTTGAGATTAATGGCGGGCTTGGTAATCCGCTCCAGGGAATCATCTTCCACATGGACTTGTCCGGTCATAACCGCACCCAGGTACTGTCCTTCCACAATAATAGGTGAGGATAAATCAATCAATCCCATATGGCAGCGATACATGTAGGGCTGTCCGGTACGAACTGCTTCAATGCCGGCGTAAGCGTCTGATTTTTCACACCCGGCGCAACCGATGGGATGGGCTCTGAGTTTTTGACAAAAAGGATGGAAGTTGCCGTAGCTGGTGATGGGTTTGCCCTGATAATCCACAATTATTGCCGCCAGTCCGGTAGCATTGCAAAAACAGTCGATAATCTCCTGAAGAATCTTAACATCCACAACATCGCCCAGGTGAAAAATGTGTTTTGAGCTGTTTTTTGCCATTCTATTTTTCGCCCCCAGTTGCTTTTTTCCATTATATAATTGTTGCCCTTACAACTATTGTCATCCGACTCCCTTTGGCAAATTTGGATAGCAATACGGCATGGATTGCATCACCCTTAGAATAGCTTTAACCAGTTTTTGATTCAATGGCAAATTATGATACTGACAGCGCAAAACATAAAAGCCCTGCTCCTCAAATCCTTTCTTGCTGACCTGCAAGATGTAAATTTCAAAGCAATAGGTGCTCTATCAAAGGCAAATGCTACCCCAGGCTATTTCCCCGGCAAGTAGAAATCCTAGTGTATCAGCGCGAGAGCTTGAAAAACTGAGTTTCTATTCTGGGGAGGAAGGGCGCTATGGCCGAAGAGAAACCGCGCGTAATTCAAGAATACGTTCCCGGCAAACAGGTCACTCTGTGTCACATTATTGCCCACCCCGAAAGCAAATTGTCTGCCAAGCTCGGCTTTGAAGGGGATAAAGCCATAGGCGTGATGACCATCACCCCCAGTGAAGCAGCCATCATTGCGGCGGACCGCACCATCAAAGCCGCCCCGGTTGATATCGTATTCGTGGACAGGTTCACCGGATCGCTGGTTGTTACCGGCCCGGTGAGCGCTTTGGAAATGGCCTTGAATGAAGCCAACAATTTCCTGGCCGCCATACTCGGTTTTCAAAAAGCGCCCCTTACCAGGTCTTGATATGCGCACCATGTTTGTTGGCCCCAGCGGGGCCGGAAAGACCACTTTGATCAATGCTTTGCTCTTGGAGCATAAAGAGGCCAATAAGACCCAAACGGTTGATTTCAGAGGAGAATATGTGGATACGCCAGGGGAATACGCGGAGATACCTCGATTCTATCAGAACTGTTTCATCAGCACCCAGCAGGCCGATCTGGTGGTTGTGGTGCTGGCAGCGGATGTAGACCGGGAGCAGATCCCGCAGGGATGGACTCTGGCACTACTCAAACCGGTGGTGGGGGTGGTGAGCAAAATCGACAGACCCCAGGCCGATATAGCCAGAACCATCAGATTTCTGGCCCATGCCGGGGTACAGCCGCCCTACTACCCGGTTTCAGCCCGGACGGGCGAGGGGGTGAAGGAGCTTAAGGACGTAATTAAACAGCGGTGTTTTGATATATCCAAGGAGGTGGTCTGATAGGGGAGAAGAGCCTGGCCATATTTATAGAGCCATTAGTTTTTAAGTTAAGTCCCGAATTTGAAAGGAGCTGAGTAGCATGTCACAGGAAGCCCTCGGATTAGTGGAAACTCGCGGATTGGTTGGAGCTATCGAAGCGGCCGACGCCATGGCCAAAGCTGCCAATGTCAGCCTGGTAGGCTATGAGAAAATCGGATCCGGTTTAGTAACCGTAATGGTGCGCGGCGATGTAGGCGCTGTCAAAGCCGCCACTGACGCCGGCGCTGCCGCCGCCCAAAAAGTAGGAGAAGTGGTATCGGTTCACGTTATTCCTCGCCCCCATACCGACACTGAGAAGATCCTCCCCAAGACTCCATTATAATGTAAGAATTCAGCTCACATCTAAACGGAGGTGAACACTGTGCAGGAAGAACAACTGATTCAAAAGGTTATGGACGAAGTCCAGAAAAAAATGGCCGCCGAAGCAGTAGGCGCCGCTGCGGTTCCGAACATCCAAGAATGCGCCGCTGCAGGCATGACCGAGTTTGTAGGCACTGCTTTCGGTGATTCGATAGGTTTGGTCATAGCCAACGTGGATGATGCCATCCGCGAAAGGCTAGAGATCGATCCCAAATACCGCTCCATCGGTATTATAAGCTCCCGAGCGGGAGCCGGGCCGCAGATCATGGCTTGTGACGAAGCGGTTAAAGCCAGCAACACCGAATTGCTGATTTTCGAACTGCCCAGAGACGCGCATTTAATGGGTGCTCACGGTTCGTTGGCGGTTTTCGGCGCTGAGGAAGTATCCGACGCCCGCCGCGCCGTGGAAATCACCCTGGGGGCTATGAGCTGGACCTTCGGCGATATCTGGGCCAATGAAGTGGGCTTCTGCGAACTGCAGTATACCGCCCGGGCCAGTTATGCCCTGAACAAATTCTTCAAAGCCCCCCTGGGCAAGGCCTGGGGACTGGTGGTGGGCTGCCCGGCCGGAATCGGTCTGATGATGTCCGATGTGGCCGTCAAAGCCGCCAATGTCGAGATCGTGATGCATGCCTCTCCGGCTTTCAATACCAGCCATACCAATGAGTTCATGATCATGATAACCGGGGATTCCGGTGCGGTTAAACAAGCGGTAATGGCCGGCAGAGAATGCGCCCAGAAACTGCTTTCCACAATGGGCAGCGCGCCGCAGAGTATGCAAACTTCGTATATCCGGTAACGCATAAACGAAAGGAAGTGATTTGGGTGGCCTACGAAGACAAGACCTTTAAGACCAAACGATTTCAGGTTCTGGCAGAAAAGCCGGTAAACCGGCATTCATATTTAAAAGACTGGCCAGAAAAAGGTCTCACCGCTTTCCAGGGTGTTAAGGATCCCAAGCCAAGCATCAAAATAGAGAACGGGGTCGTCGTGGAAATGGACGGCGTCGCTCGGGCTGATTTCGATATGATTGACCAGTTTATCGCTGATTATTATATAGACAAATCCGTGGCCGAGGAAGTCATGGCTATGGATTCACTGAAGATCGCCCGGATGATTGTGGACATCTGCGTACCCCGTGAGGAAATAGTGCGGCTGGCCAAAGGGCTTACCCCCTCCAAATTTGTGGATGTGGTAACCAGGCTGGACGAGACCGAGATCATGATGGGTATTCACAAGATGCGCGCCCGCAAAATCCCAGCGATTCAATGCCATACCACCAGCGCCACTGACAATCCGGTGCAGCTGGCTGCTGATGCCGCTGAAAACCGGCTGCGCGGCTTCTCTGAAGCTGAAACCACGGTGGGGGTCGCACCCATAGCGCCGTTTAACGCCATTTCTATTCTGATCGGCGGGCAGACACCCCATGTCGGTCTGCTCACACAATGCGCCATCGAAGAAGCACTGGAATTAGAACTGGGTATGCGGGGTATGACCACCTATGCCGAGACCGTTTCCGTATACGGCACCGAGCGTGTTTTCGCTGACGGCGACGACACTCCATGGTCCAAAGCATTTCTGGCCGCCGGGTATGCTTCCCGCGGCATTAAACTGCGTTTCACCTCCGGCTCCGGCTCAGAGGTACAGATGGGATATGCCGATGGCCGCTCCATGCTCTACCTGGAAACCAAATGCATCATGATCACTAAGGGCGCCGGGGTGCAGGGCTTGCAGAACGGCTCCATCAGCTGCTGCGGTATCGCCATGTCTGTTCCCAGCGGGGTTCGCTCGGTGCATGCGGAGAATCTCATCACCGCCATGTGCGACCTGGAGAATGCCTCGGGCTGTGACCAGATCTTCTCGCCTTCCGACCTGCGCCGTGCGGCGCGGACCTTCCCGCTGGTTATAGCCGGAACCGACTTTATCTTCTCAGGGTACGGCGGTGTTCCCAATTATGACAACATGTTTGCCGGCGCCAACTTCGACGCCGAAGACTTTGACGACTACCTGGTGATACAGCGTGACCTGACTGTGAACGGTGGTCTGGTACCGGTGACCGAAGAGCAGACCATTGCGGTGAGAAACCGGGCCGCCCGGGCCATACAGGCGGTATTTAAAGAATTCGGCTTCCCGGAAATCACTGATGAGGAAGTGGAAGCCGCCACTTACTCTCACGGCAGCAAGGATATGCCCCCGCGCAGTATCCGCGAAGACATCAATGCCGCTCAGGACATGATGAAAAAGGGCATAACCGGTTTAGACCTTATTAAAGCCCTGATAAAACATGGCTTTGAAGATATTGCCGCCAACCTTTTTCAGATGATGAAGCATAAGGTCACCGGAGACCTTCTGCAGACTTCAGCCATTGTCACCGCCGAGAATCAAGTATTGTCCGCCATCGGCGATATGCTCAATGACTATCGGGGTCCTGGAACTGGTTATCGCTTGGAAGAAGACACCGAGACCTGGGAGAAGATTCAGCGTATTCCTCAGGAAATCGATCCTGAGACTTACGAATCTTAATTTGGAAAGAGGTGGAGACCAGTGCAGATCAATGAACAATTAATTGCGGGCATTGTAGCCCAGGTAATGCAGGAATTGGCCAATGCGCCGGCCGCTTCGACTGCGGCTGTAGACTACAGCAAAGACATGACCCTGGCGGATAAAGGACCGGCTCAGAGAGGCACCAATCCCAAAGAAGTGGTAATCGGCATTGCACCTGCGTTTGGTAAAACCATGAACTATACCATTAAAAAGCTTCCCCATTCCCAGGTGCTGCGCGAGATCATTGCCGGAATTGAGGAAGAAGGCTGTGTCGCCAGAGTGGTAAGAGTTGTCAGAACCAGCGACGTTGGCTTTGTCGGGAACTATGCCGCCAAATTGGCCGGCTCGGGAATAGGCATCGGCTTGCAGTCCAAAGGAACTACGGTTATTGAGCATAAGGATATGACCCCGTTGACGAATCTGGAGTTATTCCCCCTGGCTCCCCTGGTGACCCTGCCTCTGTATCGCGCCATCGGACGCAATGCGGCCCGGTATGCCAAGGGTGACAATCCAGATCCGGTGCCGGTTATCCTGGATCAGACAGTTCTGCCGATTTATCAGCCTACCGCGGTGTTGCTGCACAATCGGGAAACCAGCGAGGTGGTTTTCAACGCCGAACACCGTGATGTAGAATTTAAATTCTCTAATTAAGAAAAGCGGAGGTGACTAGCATGGATCCCAAAGCTATTGAATCACTGGTTCGTGAGGTATTGCGCAATGTGAACCAGGCCAGTGCTGCCGGCAGCGGTTCGGCCTTAACTGCGCAAGACTATCCTTTGCAGGAGAAAAGACCTGCGTTGATAAAAAGCCGTACCGGCAAAGGCCTGGATGAATTGACCCTGGAAGGTGTCAAAAAAGGGGAGATCACTTTTGAAGACCTTCGCATCCACCCCGACACCCTGGAATACCAGGCTGAGATCGCCGAAGCGGCGGGGCGGCCTTCTCTGGCCCAGAATTTCCGGCGCGCCAAGGAGTTGACCGCAGTGCCTGATGAGGAAATCCTGTCCATTTACAACTCGCTGCGTCCCTTCAGATCTTCGAAACAAGAACTGCTGGGTTATGCGGATCGTCTGGAAAAGACCTACAATGCAACAACTTGTGCCCAGCTGATCCGGGAAGCAGCCGAGGTATACGAAAAACGCGACATGCTGGCTTAAATCAGGGATTCGGGGCAGGGTTTAAGGCCCTGCCCCGGCAAACCCTTATGAGGGGTGAAATAATGGCTTTAATTGCAGGCGTAGACATTGGCAATTCCACTACCGAGGTGGCCATTGCCCGTATTGACAACTCCCAGTTGGAATTCATCGCCAGTGGGATTGACAGAACCACCGGCGTAAAGGGGACTAAACAAAATATCCGCGGCATTATCAATGCTTTGACCGATGCCTTAAGGTTTACCTCGTATGATATTGACGATATCGACCTGATATTGCTCAATGAAGCCACTCCGGTAATCGCCGACATTGCTATGGAAACGATCACTGAAACCATCATCACCGAGTCGACTATTATCGGGCATAATCCATCCACTCCCGGGGGTATCGGTTTTGGCGTAGGTAAGACCATTTATCTAAAGGATCTGGCCGCTTACAACGGGCCGGACGCGGTGATTCCCCTGGTTGATAACGGCTACGATTTTGCGGAAGTAGCGGCAGCCATTAATCAAGCCATAGACCAGGGCAAGCCGGTTGCCGGGGCCATTATACAAAACGATGACGGGGTCTTAATAAGCAATCGCCTCAAATATATCATTCCTATTGTGGATGAAGTGAGGTTTATCGAAAAGGTGCCGGTCAATATGCAGGCGGCCGTAGAAGTGGCCGAAAGTGGCAAGACCGTTGAAACCCTTTCCAATCCCTTTGGCATTGCCACGGTGTTTAATCTCGATTCTGAAGAAACCAAGATGGTAGTTCCTATTGCCCGTGCCTTGATCGGCAACCGCTCCGCAGTAGTGATAAAAACCCCGGCAGGGGATGTGCGGGCCCGCCGTATTCCGGCCGGCAAATTGCAGATTTTTGGACAGAGGCATAATGCTTCCATTGATATAGAAGCGGGTTCCGACGAGATCATGACTTCGGTCGAAAAAGTGCGCCCTATACTCGATGTGCGCGGCGAAGCCGGGACCAATGTAGGCGGAATGACCGAAAGGGTGCGCGCGGTGATGAGCAAGCTCACCGGTCAGCCCCTGGAAGAGATGACCATTCAAGACATCCTGGCGGTTGATATGTTCGTACCCCGGGAGGTGCAAGGCGGGGTGGCCGGAGAAACCGCCCTGGAAAACGCGGTGGGGCTTGCCGCCATGGTCAAGACCAACCGCCTGCCCATGCAGCAGGTCGCGGAGGAACTGCAAAAAGAGATCGGTGTCCGGGTGGAAATAGAGGGCGTAGAAGCCAATATGGCTATTATAGGCGCATTAAGTACCCCCGGAACTGCCATACCGCTGGCCATTGTGGATATGGGCGGCGGGTCCACCGACGCCGCCATCATCAGCGTCAGCGGCGAAACTTACTCAACCCACCTGGCTGGCGCCGGAGATATGACCACCATGTTAATCAAGTCTGAACTCGACCTGGACAATATGGACATCGCCGAAGATGTCAAACGCCACCCGCTGGCCCGGGTAGAGAGTATGTTCCACATTCGCATGGAAGACGGTTCGGTCAGATTCTACAACGACCCCCTCCCGGCTCATGTATATTCGCGGGTGGTGGTCTTAAAAGGTGAAACCCTGGAACCGATCATAAGTCACCATTCCATGGAAAGGATCAGAACGGTGAGAAGGGAAGCCAAGCGCCGTGTATTTGTACGCAACGTGCTGCGCGCTCTGCGCCAGGTGGCTCCGGACGGCAACATCCGCCTGCTGGACTTTGTGGTCATGGTGGGCGGATCGGCCTTGGATTTTGAAATCCCGGAAATGGTGACCGAAGCCCTGGCTGAATACAAGATCGTGGCCGGACGGGCCAATATCAGAGGGTCTATGGGACCCAGGAACGCTGTGGCTACAGGCCTGGTCCTGTCATATTTCGGCCATAACAATCGGGGGAAGGCGTAATTATGAGAGATTTAACGGCTAAAGAAACCTTGAGCATAGTGGTTTGTCATGAAGACGGCGAGTCGGCCCGGCAGCTGGCCGAGTATGCCAGCCGGGGCATAGAGGAAGAGCATATGCCGGTCTTGCTGTTGCCGGTTGCCACGGGCAACAGCATAGAACTGGCCCGCTTGGCCTGTGAAACCTCTCTCCTGGCGGTAGGGGTCGGCATTGACCAACAGGGCAGCATTTCCCTGACCCACTTCCAAATGCCGGCGGATAAACCGGTATTGCATGCGCCCAGTGGGAGTGATACCCGGAAAGCCCGGCTGATGGGAGGCAATGCCGCCCGCTTGTATAAGCGGATTCCGTTTATTTTTGAATAGACTCTTAGCCTTAGATTATCTGCACTGACTGTTACATTCCATGGAATCATGGTTGGAGGGAAAAACCGTGACACAAGCAATAGACGAAGCAACCCTGGTAAGGTTAATCGCAAAGGCCGTGTCGGCCGTACAGCAGGAAGAGCGGCTCTTGATTCCGGTGGGTATTTCCAATCGTCATGTGCACCTGTCCCGGCCGGACATAGAAGCCCTTTTCGGCTCCGGCTATCAAATGCGGGTGTTCAAGGCATTGGGTCAACCCGGGCAGTGTGCTTATGAAGAGATTGTCACTCTGGTCGGCCCTAAAGGCGCCATACCGGGAGTCAGGGTTTTGGGGCCCCCCCGGGAATCTACTCAAGTGGAGATATCCATGACTGACGGCTATACCCTGGGGATCAATCCCCCGCTTCTGGAGTCCGGGTTAAGGTCTCCCACCCCCACTTTGTCAATCGTCGGCCCCAGGGGCGCCATTACCTGTTCACAGGGGGTCATATGCGCCCTGCGGCATTTGCACATGAGCCCTCCGGAGGCGGCCGGATTAGGAATCAAGGACGGTGACACGGTCAGCATACGCTCTCATGGAGATCGGGCGCTGGTCTTTAACAACGTCAGGGTGCGGGTAAGGGAAGATTTTAAAACTGAATTTCACATCGATGTCGATGAAGCCCGTGCGGGCAACATCAAAAACGGAGAATTTGTCGAGCTATTGGAGGGATAACCGGATGAATACTGAGACGATTGTTCAAGCCATTACCAAACAGATTATGGAGAGGCTGGACCAATCCGGAAACATTGCACCGGAGCACGTCTATCACGTGCCTGGTCCATCCCAGGACGGAAAAGACGGGATATTTGAAGACCTGGAAATGGCTATTGACTGTGCCTGTGCAGCTCAACAACAGCTGCCCAAGCTGGGCTTGGAAAAGCGGGGCCGAATCATTGAGGCCATTCGGCGGGCCGGGGAGAAGAATGCCGAGCTTCTGGCTAAAATAACCACTGAAGAAACCGGCATGGGCAGGCCGGAGGACAAGGTCAACAGAATACTCCTGGCGGCTTTGAAATCCCCCGGCATGGAGGATATAAAACCGGAGGTGTTTGCCGGGGATTTCGGCCTTACCCTGGTGGAAAGACAGCCTTTTGGAGTGGCGGTGTGTATTACTCCGTCCACCAACCCCACCGAGACGACCATATGCAATGCCATTGGCATGATCGTGGCCGGAAACTCGGCTGTAATCAGCCCCCACCCCAATGCCAAAAAGGTGACCCATAAATGCGTGCAGATCATCAACGAGGCTATCGCTCAGGCCGGCGGCCCCCCCAATTTAATCGTTACCATGACCGACCCCACCCTGCAGAAGACCATGAAATTGCTCAAGCATCCCAAAATCAGCCTGGTGGTGGCCACCGGAGGACCCGGGGTGGTTAAAGCCGTTATGTCCTCAGGTAAAAAGGCCATCGGCGCCGGAGCCGGGAACCCTCCGGCGCTGGTGGATGAGACTGCCGACATAGTCAAGGCGGCCCGCGACATTGTGGTGGGAGCCAGCTTTGACAACAACCTGAACTGCATCGGCGAGAAAGAAGTGGTGGTAGTAGAGTCGGTGGCCGATCAGCTCATGGCCGAATTCGCGAAGCAGCCTACTTACATCATGAAAGAGCGCAGGGATATCGACCGCCTGACCAGCCTGCTCACCACCGCGGAAGGAGATTTCGACCGCGACTGGGTGGGCAAAGATGCCATTTGCATTCTTCAAGCCCTGGGCATCGAGGCCCCGGATGACGTCAAGCTGATCGTCTACGAAGTTGAAGCCGACCATATCACGGTGATGGAAGAGTACATGATGCCGATTCTGCCGGTGGTAAGAGTGCCCAATGTCCAGGAAGGCATCAGGCTGGCAGTGCTGATGGAAGGCGGACGCCATCACACTGCGGTGATGCACTCCAAAAACGTGGACAACATGACCGCGTTCGCCCAGGCGGTCAAAACCACGATTTTTGTTAAGAACGGATCTTCCTTAAACGGGGTCGGGTACCTGGGCGAAGGACATTTCACGGCTACCATCGCAGGTCCCACCGGGGAAGGTTTGACCTCAGCCCGAACCTTTACCCGCGCACAACGCTGTGTACTGGTCGACGGATTCAACCTGCGCGGATAATACCTCCCCCGGGTGCGGGATCCGCGATGAGTAGCGCTTCAAAAAGCGGAGCTGCTGAGAGTCAATGGGATGGGCTAGTAATAGGAATGGAGGGAAAGACGTGGCGATCCGAACAGCACTGGGATTAGTCGAAACGGTGGGGCTGACCGCAGCCGTTGAATTCGCTGACGCAGCCGTGAAAGCCGCCAATGTAAAGCTGCTTGGCTACGAATTAACCAACGGCCTGGGCTGGGTAACAGTAAAGATTGCCGGCGATGTGGCCGCAGTTCAGGCGGCCGTGAGCGCGGGTACGGCCGCAGCTTCACGGGTGGGCCGGGTGGTCAGCCAGAAGGTGATACCCAGGCCCCACCATGAATTGGAAAAGTTGATAGATACGCCTCAAACCGTGAGGGCTGAGGAACCCGCGGAGGCTCCCGCCCCAGCAATAGAAGCAGCGGATGGGGAGCAAGAATTCATTCCGGGCATCGAGCCCGGGGAGGAGAGTGCTGAGGATAAAGGCCCGGATTCGGCCCCGGACGCCGCAGAGGCTAAAGGCGAGCCGGATGGGGTTTCATCCGCACCGGCGGCAGAGGAGCCGCGTGAAGCGGAAACTGATGCGGAGCGGCCCGCTGACGCCCCGGCGGATTCCGCAGCCGATGAAAATCAGGATCAGACGCCTCTCCCCATAGAAACTGATCCGGATGCGGCGGAAAAGACTGAGCCGGCCAGGCCCGCCACCTGCAACATTTGCGGCGACCCGGCCTGCCCGCGAGTCAAAGGGGAGCCGCGTACACTGTGTATCCATCATAAAGCATAACCGGGGTGACGGAGGATGACTAAAATGCTAACCAAAGTGAACCCATTGGAAAATGCCAATCTCTTGATTAATCAACTGGCGGCCTGCATGGGAGAAAACCAGGTTGAAACCGCAGCAGGCCCCCTGTTCGTGGGAGTGGATGTGGGCACCGCCAATGTAGTCAGTGTGGTGGTTGATGCACTTGGCACCCCTATAACCGGGGAAATCACCCCGGCCCGGGTGGTGAGGGAAGGCATGGTCACCGATTATCCGGGGGCGGTTGGTATTGTGCGCCGCCATATACAAACCCTGACTCAGCGCCTGGGCCAGGAGCTGTTCAAAGGGGCTTCCGCCATCCCGCCCGGTACTGAGGGGGCCAACAGCAAAGTCACCCGTTATATCCTGGAAGCCGCCAATTTGGAGGTAGCCCGGATCATCGACGAACCTACCGCGGCCTCGCTGGTGCTGGGAATTGATGAAGGGGTGGTTGTGGATGTGGGCGGCGGAACCACCGGCATTTCGGTATTGGAAAACGGCCGGGTTGTCTATACCGCGGATGAGCCTACCGGCGGGTTTCATCTCGACCTGGTTATCGCCGGCAATTATAAAATATCTACCGAGGAAGCCGAGGCCAGAAAACGCGACCCCAGGGAGCAGGCGGTGATGTTCCCGGTTGTGCGGCCGGTTTTTGAAAAAATCGCCAGCATAATCAACCAGCACCTGACCGGCAGTACCCCCGGGGCCATTTATCTGGTAGGGGGCACCTGCAGCTACCCGGGTTTGGATTATGTTATTCAGCAGGAAACCGGATGTCCGACATTTGTTCCCCAATTGCCTTATCTGGTTACACCGCTGGGCATCGCATTATCATTCAAGGAGTGAGACAAATGGATAATGATCTGGTCGAACAAATTGTCAACGAGGTCCTGAAAAAGATGACCGCCCTGGAGGAAAGCAAAGCGCCGGTTCCCCAAGGTAAACGGGCTTTAGTTCTGTTCAGCGGAGGAACCATTGGATTAAAAGAGGTATTGGGGCAGCTGCAGGCCATAGCCGCATCCAATTACCGGCTGCAGGTGGTCTTGACCCCGGCCGCGGAAGCCATTATCGGCCCTGATCTGCTCAAATCCAAGCTGGGCGATATAGAAATCATAACCGAAGCCAACCGCAAATCCCCGGGAGATCTGAGCAAGAACGCCGACAAGGTGATCATACCGCTGCTGACCATGAATACCGCTGCCAAACTGGCTCACGGCATCGCCGACAATCTGGTCGGCACCCTGGCTTTATACGCCCTTATGAGGGGCAAGCCGGTCTTTGCGGTGTGCGATGCTTGCGATCCCTATGACTCCGCCCGGGACAAGATAAACATGAATTTGGGCAATGCCGCTTTCAAACAGATGTTGAAGAGCAATCTCGACAGGCTGGCCGAATTCGGCATAACCCTGGTTAAATCCGGTGATTTAAGCGCGGCTGTACTGGGGGTGGGCATTAAGCAGAGCGGCCAGGCCCAAGCGGCGGTTGCGCCGGCTGTTCAGGATGCGGATGTCTTTACCCTGCGGGTTTTGAGCGCTGGAGATGTCTCGGTATGCAAGCGCAAGGCTATAAAAATCGGACCCAATACGGTTGTAACCGCTATGGCTAAGGATCTGGCCCGGGAGCGCGGTATTGAGATTTTGAGATGATCAGATTTATGCGGGAGGGAGTGGGATCATGTATGCAGCCAAAGTGATCGGGCATATCGTAGCCACCAAAAAAGACCAGCGTCTGGTAGGCTGGAAATTGCTCATTGTCAGTCCCCTGTCCCTGGATGGCGCCGTTTCCGGCCGGATGGACGTGGCAGTGGATATTGTGGGTTCGGGAATCGGGGAGATCGTGCTGGTGGTGGAAGGCAGTTCGGCCCGCCTGGCTATCAATGATACTAATTCTCCCGTTAATGCCGCTATTGTTGGCATTGTTGACAGCTGGGAGGTGGGAACCTGATGAGAGTCTACACGCGCAGCGGCGACAAAGGCGAGACCTCTCTGTGGGGGGGCAAAAGGGTATCCAAAGCGGACCCCCAGGTGGAGTGCTACGGCACCCTGGATGAAGCCAGCTCATGTCTGGGCCTGGCCCGGGGCCTCATCCAAAGCCAACGCTTAAAAGAAATCATAGTGAGCATACAACAGGATCTGCAGGTAATATCGGCAGAGGTAGCCAGCACTTCCAAGGGGCTCGCCAAGCTGCCCAAAACGGTTGGCGAGGCGGATATCCGCCGTTTGGAAAATATAATCGACGATCTCTCCGCCGGACTGCCCAAGCTGACCGGTATGGTATTGCCGGGCGGGACCGCCGGGAGCGGCGGCCTGGACCTGGCCCGCACCATAGTGAGGCGGGCCGAGCGCCTCATCATTGACCTCCGCCAAAGCCAGGAACTGCGGCAGGAGATTCCTCAATACCTGAACCGTTTGTCGGATCTCTTATTCGTAATGGCCCGGGTGGAAGGGGATGAGGAATTAGTGCAGATCGTTAAAAATCGGGTTATGGAACACCTGGAGAACGGGGCCTCCTGTGGGATGTCCCTGGTGGTGGCCAGGAAAATGATTGCTGCCGCCCAGGAGAGGGCTGAGACCATGAATTTGCCGGTAGTAGCCTGTGTGGTTGACGCGGCGGGCAACCTTTTGGTGTTGGAGCGCCAGGAGGAGGCCATCCTGGCCAGTATCGACATTGCCCGGGGCAAGGCGTTTACCTCTGCAGCCACCAAAATGCCCACCCATGAATTAGCCCAGGCCAGCCAGCCCGGCCAGCCCCTGTACGGGATAGAATCCACCAACCAGGGGCGCCTGGTTATATTCGGAGGGGGCTTCCCCTTGAAAAAAGGCGGCAAGTTAATGGGCGCCATTGGCATCAGCGGCGGCAGCGTCGAACAGGATATAGAAGTCGCCCGGGCGGCAGTTGCGGTTTGGAATGAGTATGCCGGGCCGGCCGGGCAATAGGACAGTCACTGAGGGGAGAAAATCGATGAACAAGCGTATGTCCGATATAGCGCGGCAAGCCGGCATAGTCGGGGCAGGCGGCGCAGGCTTTCCCACCCATGTGAAACTGGATGCCCGGGTTGAAACCGTCATCTTAAATGGTGCGGAATGCGAGCCCTTGATGTCGGTGGATCAGAACATCATGCTCAGAGACGCGGATCTGCTGGCCGGAATGCTGGAAAAGGTACGCCTGGATCTGGGCGCGGGGGAAGCCATCATAGGCATCAAAGCCAAACATGAAGAAGTGATTGCCGCCATGCAGGAAGCCATCAAAACCTATGCCTCCTTGTATATTGCGCCTCTGGGCGACTTTTACCCGGCGGGTGATGAGGTGGTCCTGGTGTATGAAACCACCGGCAAGCTGATCCCCCACAGCAGCATTCCGCTGGAGATCGGGGTGGTGGTGATGAATGTAGAGACATTGTGGAACCTGGCTCAGGCTGAAGCCGGCCGACCCCTCACCCATAAATGGGTGACCGTGTCTGGAGCAGTAGCCAGCCCCGGTACTTTTTGGGTTCCGCTGGGAGTCAGCGTCAGGCAGATGATAGATCTGGCCGGCGGGGCTGTGATTGCGGATTATGCCGTAATCGACGGCGGCCCCATGATGGGCCGCATGTTGGCAGATCTTGAACATCCGGTAACCAAAACCACCAAAGGCCTGCTGGTATTGCCCCGGCACAACCCGGTAATAGGGGTGCAAAGCCAGCCTTTGACCACGATTTTAAGGCAGGCCCGGGCCATGTGCTGTCAATGCCGTCTGTGCACTGATTTGTGCCCGCGCAATCTGCTGGGTTATGGCATCAACCCCAATCAGACTATCCTGGCGGCCAGCTATGGCGGTGCTCAGGGGGACAAGGCCCTTCAATCCTTACTGTGTTCGGAATGCGGCGCCTGCGATTTGTATGCGTGCCCCATGGGGCTTTCACCGCGCCGGGTCAATCAGCTGCTCAAGGCTGAAGTCACTAAAACGGGGATAAAAAATCCCTTCGTGGGCA
The DNA here is from genome assembly GCA_002398825.1 of Syntrophomonas sp. UBA4922. Taxonomy (GTDB): domain Bacteria; phylum Bacillota; class Syntrophomonadia; order Syntrophomonadales; family Syntrophomonadaceae; genus DTU019. The sequence continues at coordinate 25,924 of DHBS01000027.1, forward strand.
AAACCGCCCAGCCTGATGCTATGCGCCCTTACCGCCGCATACCAACCAAACGGCTCATCAGGCGGTTGAACCTCAAGGGCTATGCGGCTTTCGCGCCCTTTTACCCCACAGAGCTGCAGCCTGATAAAGTGGTCTTGCCTTTAAAACAGCATATCGGTTCTCCTGCTGAAGCGGTTGTCAAGGCGGGAGAGGCGGTGGCTATGGGTCAACTGGTGGCCGAAATACCCCGGGGCAAGCTGGGCAGCCGCATTTTTGCCAGCATAGCCGGCCGGGTCAGCGAATGCAGTCAAGAACGGATCGTAATAGAACGAGCAAACAGCTAGAAAGGGGGCCAGGTCATGAAGCAGGTGTTAGGATTTATAGAATATCGGAGCATTGCCAAAGGTTTGGAAGCCACTGATGTCATGCTAAAGGGCGGCAAGGTGGAATTGATTCAGGCTACGGTGATGTGTCCGGGCAAGTTTGTGGCCCTCATTTCCGGGGATATCAGCGCCGTAAAAGAATCCGTGGAAAAGGGCGTCAATCTGGATCCCGCTTTGGCCATCTCCAGTTTCGTTTTGCCCAATATCCATCCCGAGGTGATACCGGCACTGTCAGCAACCAGCAGCGCGGAGGTTACAGGATCGCTGGGCATCATCGAAACGGTTGATGCTACATCGGGCGTGGTGGCCGGAGATATGGCCGCCAAGGCAGCCAATGTGCACCTTATCGAGATCCGGCTGGCACGCGGTATGGGCGGCAAGGCTTTTGTATACCTGTGCGGCGAGCTGAGTGCGGTAAAAGTAGCGGTAAAAACAGCCTGCGACAAACTGGCTGACGAAGGAGTGGTTCTGGCCTCATCGATTATTGCTTCACCGCATCCCAAACTGACATTTTAGAAAGGAAGGAGGTGACATGTCATGCTGATCACGCGGCTGATTCAGGCCCCGCGACCAAGTACCATGGCCATGCTGTTGCGCAGGATGCCGCCGGATTGCAGAAAGGAAATACAAGGCAAGCGAATAGATGCTGTGGGACTGGTGCAGACTGATTTGCCCAATCTATTTTATCTAGCCGACGTAGGGGTCAAATCGGGATCGGTAAGCGCAGTGGAATTGCATGGCACCTGCCCGCAGCATATTAACACCATCGGGTTTTTCGGAGATACAGCAGCAGTGCAGTCCGCAATGAAAGCGGTACAGGCGCAGGCCAGGTAAAGTGAGAGGTAAAGGAGGAATTTATAGTATGAATATCGATACTACCCTTTTGTTGATTTCCTTTTGCGGCGGCGCTTTCGGGGCAGCCATCGGAGCCCTCCCCGCTTTTATATTCTGCGGTTTCTTAGGATTTGTGGGGGTGGCTGCGGCCATGTCCGGGTCTACTTTCGACTGGCACAGTATCATCACCTTCGGCCCTTTCTTCGGCCCCCATATCGCATTTGCGGGCGGGGTGGCGGCGGCTGCTTTTGCCAAGAAAATGGGATACATGGTTTCAGGTAAGGACATCACCGCCGGCTTGATGGGCTTAAAACAGCCCGGCGTGCTGGTTGTAGGCGGCATATTCGGTATGGTGGGATATGTCTCTCAAGTTACGGCGGCAGCGATATTCAATAAAGGTCAATTCGATACGGTGGCTTTCACGGTGGTATTTACAGCCCTGATCGCCAAAGCTGTCTTCGGCGACGGGTTCCTGGGAAGCTTGACCCCTGAAGCCCAGGCCAGAGGACGTTTCGTATTCGGCGGCGACCAGCGCTGGCTGCCTTTCATGGAAAGCACGGCCGAGAAAATTGTTATCGGGGTGGCCGCAGGCGGCCTGTCAGCTTTTGTCACCAGCACCATGCTGGCCGACCCCGCTACGGCAAGCAGCGCGCCTTTTGTAGGCTTCCTGATCTCTGCCGCTTCTCTGGTGTTCCTGCAGTACGGCACGGCTGTTCCCGTCACCCATCACATCACACTCTGTGCAGCCTATGGCACCTTGTTCAGCGGCGGAAACATTCTGTGGGGCGTCACCATGGGTATCGTAGGAGCCTTGCTGGCCGATCTGGGAGCCAGGCTGTTCCTGATTCACGGCGATACTCACATAGACCCTCCGGCCTTCGGCATCTTCACCGGATCATTGGTAGCTTATGCTTTAGGAATAATGGGACTCTACGAGATGGGCAATGTTCCGCCGGTCATTATCCTGGCTGCGGCGGTTGTCTGGGGTATCTGGGATTGGAACAAGAGCCGGGCGGGCAGCGTTGTCAAAGCCAAAGAAATCCCGGCCTGATGTCGCGGGGACGGAGTTGAGATGTCGCGGGGACGGAGTTGTTGACAACTTTTTACCACGGGGACAGGGTTGTTGACAACATATTGCGGTCAGGCATCGATCCCTGAAGAGTGCTAACCTTCAAAATTAATGTTGTTGTGCCGGGGCAGTAGGTTTGAGCCTTTTTGCCATCAGGGGCTGCCCCGCTCTGTGGAGCGGGGCAGCCCGGCCCCAACACAGTATTATGCCACGGACCGGGTTATTGACGAATTTTTAGGACGGCATGGTCTAGGATCCCCGATCACGGCACTGCCAGGTTTAGAATTATGGTGTGATCAATGATATTAACCGGGCCGCCGCCTATACGCGCGGCATCAAACCAAAAGTAAAAAATAAAAGACTGGCATCAAGGCAATGCGGCCCCTGCTGCCATGCAATCACTGTCATTATGGAGGGACTCATGAATATTTCCAGCCAGTATCACAGTAAGCTATGCTCGGCAGAGCAAGCTGTCAAAGCGGTTAAATCGGGGGATTGGGTAGATTACGGCCATTTTGCCATGGCCCCCACCTACCTGGATCTTTTCCTGGCCGGGAGAGCCCCGGAATTGCATGATGTCAAGGTCAGGTGCCTGAACTTCCCGGGTTTGGCCGCAGTGGCAGTGGTCGACCCGCACCGCGAGCACTTTATTTACAACAGCTGGCACTTCAGCGCCGGCGACCGCATCCTGCATGACCTGAAGCTGAGCAACTACATTCCTTTTCTTTACCACCAATGTCCGGCATTGTACGAGCGCTATCATGAGCCTGACGTATTTATGACCAAGGTGGCCCCTATCGACCGCAACGGCTATTTCAATTTCTCCGCCTCCAATTCGGTGCACTATGCCATAGCCAGGAAGGCCAAAAAGGTGATCGTCGAGGTCAATGACCAGGCCCCGGTATGTTTGGGTGGATGCAACGAAAGCATACACATTTCTGATGTGGATTATATTGTCGAAACCGACCACCAGCCCCTCATGCAGATACCGGTTCCGGGCAGCAGCGATACCGACCGTCAGATAGCGGAGACCATTGTTGAAATGATCGAGGACGGGTCATGTATTCAGCTGGGTATAGGGGCTATGCCCAATGCGGTCGGGATGATGATCGCCCAATCAGATCTCAAAGATCTGGGGGGGCACACCGAAATGCTGGTCGACGCCTATATGGAAATGTATCTGTCGGGGCGAATGAACGGAAAAAGAAAGAGCATCGATAAGGAGAAGATGACATATACTTTTGCCCTGGGAACCAAGAAGCTCTACGATTTTATGCATTTAAACCCGGCATTGGCCAGCTGTTCAGTGGACTACACCAACTCGCTCAACATGATCGCCCAGAATGACAAAGTCGTTTCCATTAACAATGCCATTGAAATTGACTTATATGGCCAGGTATGCTCGGAGTCGGCCGGCACCCGGCATATCAGCGGAACCGGCGGGCAGCTCGATTTCATCAACGCATCTTTCTATTCCCGGGGAGGTAAAGGCATAATTTGCCTGACCTCCCTTAAGGACAAAACCAAATCCCGTATTGTGCCTACGCTGGCGCCCGGATCCATCGTGACCGTGCCGCGCACCATGGTTAACTATGTGGTAACGGAATACGGCGCGGTAAATCTGGCTGGCAAAAGCACCTGGGAAAGGGCCGAATCTCTTATCAGCATCGCCCACCCCTCGGTTCGCGATGAGCTGATAAGACAGGCCGGGGCGATGAACATCTGGGTAAAAACCAGCAAAATCAGCTGAAATAGGGAGAGACAGAAGAACGCCGGACGGGGCGAATGGGGACGGTAACCAAAAAAGACCGTCCCCATTTGCCGCCCCGGTCAAAAGCCCGGTGTTCATCGAGCCGGCTATCGACATCGTTGAATAATGAAAAAGAAACCGATTGGAGGCGATTGCTGCGTTCACGCGAGGTGCGGAGGCCGCCGCCCCGGTACTCACAGGTGGAAACCCGGCAGCGAATGGCCTGCTGGCTGCTTTATCCACGCATAGCGCCTCCCTTACTTTTACAATAGCTTGTGCCTGCGGTATCCTTCGGGCCGATTAGAGTTTTCTAGATTGGTTGCCAGCGTTTGAGGCCTTTACAGTATTCCATGTGCTTTCCCTCTTTTCCAGCAGGAATTATCAACCCGACCGGATAAATATAATAGAGATAGAGAGAATGAAGCGACAATAGGCTTTAGGGAGAGAGTAAAACTGCCGGTATCAACTATCCGTAAGGAGAAGGATATTATGGCAGAGGAAATAACCTGGATAAAAACCCACTGCGGCCGTATGGATCATGGCGGCTGCGCCCTGCTGGTCGGGGTCAAAGACAACCGCATTGTCAGGATAAAGGGCGATCTGGAAGGCTATTTAAACAACGGCTATACCTGCTATAAAGGCCGGGTTTCAGCAGACCGTCTGCATCATCCCGACCGGCTTCTCAGCCCGCTTAAACGGGCTGGCAAACGGGGTGAGGGCAAATGGCGGGAGATTTCCTGGGATGAGGCCCTGGAGGAGACCGCTCAAAGGCTGCTTGAGATCAAAGCACAATACGGGGCCCGTGCGGTGGGCTTCGGAGTAGGCATGCCCAAAGGTCTGGAGCATTTTGTGTTGATTCGCCTGGCCAATCTATTCGGTTCACCCAATGTGATCGCTTCTCAGGATGTATGCCATGCCCCGCGTGAGGTCAGCGGGCTTCACACTTGCGGGTTTTACCCGGTGGCTGATCTGCACAATCCTACCAATCTCATCGTGGCTTGGGGAAGCAATTTATTGGATACCAACGAAGAAGGCCAGATTGCCACTTTGGCCTTACAGCAAATAAAAAATGGCGCCAAACTAATGGTGATCGATCCGCGCCGCACCGGTCTGGCTGAAAGGGCGGATTTGTGGCTGCAGGTTAAACCGGGTACAGATGCCGCTTTAGCCCTGGGCTTCATCCATGTCATTATCAGTGATCTGCTCTATGACCGGGATTTTGTTGACGGCTTTACCTATGGCTTTGAGGATTTGTCTGAGCAGGTGCAGAACTACACCCCTGAAGCAGTGGCGGCTATCACCGGAGTGGCAGCGGATTTGATCCGTCAGGGAGCCCGTTTGTATGCCCGCAGCAAGCCGGCCGCACTGCAATGGGGCAATGCCATCGAACACGACATTAATGTATTTGATTCTGCCCGGGCCTTGATTTGCCTGATGGCCATCACCGGCAACCTGGAGGTCCCGGGGGGCAATATCAACCCGCATGATCCCAAGATCATGGGCCTGGGAGCTTTTGTCCGGGCCGACCTGATCCCTGATAAAGCTAAGACCATGATCGGTGCTTACCACGGCACCATTCCCCGTATGATGACGGTTCCTCCAGCTTATTTCCGCCAGGCGGTCTTGACCGGGAGCCCTTACCCGGTCAAAGGCTATTATGGTATGTGCACCAATCCTTTGGTGACCTGGGCTGACAGCCGTACTACCTTTGCGGCCTTAAACCGCCTCGACTTTATAGCCATAGCGGAAATGTTCATGACTCCAACCGCTGCTATGGCCGACATAGTTTTGCCGGTAGCCCACCAATATGAAATGAATGATATCGGCCATTATGGCATTGGCCACGGCATCATATTTGCCCGCCCCCAGGTGGTGGAGCCGCCGCCGGAGTGCTGGGCGGATATAAAAATCCTCAATGAATTGGGCAAACGCGTCTCCCCGCCTGAATACTGGCATGACAATCCCGAAGAGTTTCTGGAAGATATCCTGAGGCCGGCGGGCTTGAGCTTCGCGGATTTTGCCGCCCGGGGTTATCTGAAAGGCCCGGATCGGTTTAACCTGCATTTGGCCAAGGGATTTCGCACCCCGACTGGAAAAGTCGAGTTGAAACTGAGCCAGGCCGAAAAGTTAAAACTTAAGGCCCTGCCGGAGTATGCCGGACTTCCCGAGGAGGAATGGGGCGCTTATCCTTTGCTCTTAATCAGCGCCAAAAATCCTTATTACCTGCATTCCTCCTATCGCTGGGTGCAAAAACTGCGTCAGAAAAGCCCCATGCCGGAGGTGCAGATACATCCCGATACAGCAAAAGCCCAGGGGATAAGCTCTGGAGACGAAGTGATCATATCCACTCCTTATGGTCAGATCGTGCAGGCGGCCCAGGTTACCGACCGGGTTATGCCCGGCGTGCTGTGTGCCGACATAGGCTGGTGGTTCCCGGAAGGAAGCCCCGATACCCAATATGACTGGCAGAAATCCAATTTCAATATACTTACTTCAATAGGCAAGCTGGGCAAAGAATTCGGCACTCCCAATCTAAAAAACCTGCCCTGCAGGGTAGACTTGAAGCCGTCCTGAGAAGGATCATCGGAGGTGACAAAAAAGGATCGTCCCCAATGGTCATCCCCGGTTGTCGTCCGGCTATCCTCGTTTAAATTTTTCAATTAGAAACCAAAATACTATTGACAGTGCAGTTGTCGATGAGTATGCTTAAAATATACTCAAAGGGTAAACAATTAAGGAATTAAATGAATGCAGATCAATCAGGCTACGGATTACAGTTTCAGAGTTGTTCTATATTTATCGACTCTGCCCCGTGGGGAAGTGGTTGAAGCTCAGACCATCGCACAGACGCAATGCATACCCATGCGTTACTTGTTTAAGATAATGCCCTCCCTGACCAGGGCCGGCATTATTACTTCACAACGAGGTGTGGGAGGGGGTTATGTCCTGGCTAAAGATCCCGCTGAGATCAGCCTGCTGGATGTGATCGAAGCCATTGAAGGCCCGATAAGGCTCAACCGCTGCTTTATAGATGAGCACTACTGCTCCAAAAATGGGCCTCCAGACTGTCCGGTGCATCAAGCCCTGGCAGGTATCCAACAGCGGCTTAACGCCGATTTTAGCAAGGTAGTATTTAGCGATTTGCTGGAATAGTATTTTTTGCCTCAAAACTATACCCTGAAAGTATACAATCCATCCCGGGATGAAAGCAACAGGAATATGTTTTTATCGGTTGTCGAACATTATGTATGTATAAATTTAAAAGGAGGTACGGTAAATGTCTACATACCAGAATCTGAAGACGGCTTTTGCAGGTGAATCTCAGGCCAATCGCAAATATCTGGCTTTCGCCAGAAAAGCTGAACAAGAAAAACTCTCCATGGTGAGCCGCCTCTATAAAGCCATTGCTGCGGCTGAGACCATTCATGCCTTAAAGCATCTGGAGATCATGAATGGCATAGGCAGCACCGAGGACAATCTGAAAGAGGCCGCTCAGGGCGAACATTATGAATTTACCGAAATGTATCCGGGTTTCATCATTGAAGCCGAACAGGAAGGCAACAAGCCGGCCCGCTTCGCCTTCCACTTTGCCAACGAGGCTGAAAAGGCGCATCATGATCTCTACCTCAAAGCCTTGCAAGCAGTGAAACAAAACCAGGATTTTCCGGCTGAGTCTTTTTCGCTCTGCCCGGTCTGCGGTTATGTTCATGAAAATGAGGCCCCGGACAAATGCCCGATCTGCGGAGTGCCGGGAAGCCGTTTTGAAGCCTATTAAAAACCCCTCTATCATCCGCAAGAACCCCCACCCTGATGTTGAACCATGGCCCACTCCGAGGCCATGGTTTTTTTTGTCCGGGAGTAGCCGCCAAGCAAGGCGCCCGGCGGGAATACGGCCAAGCGGGAAAGACTGGAGAGTGGCGGGGACGGTTCTTTTGACTCAGCCGGACTGAGTTCCCCCCGACTTCTCCCACTGTTCCGCTAGATTTCTGTCTCCAGGCTGGAGTGAATGAGGTGTTCGATCAGTTTGATGCGGTGGGCGGGCAGGTTTTGCAGGAAAAACGACAGCTCCGCCTGCCAGGGATAGTCGAATGCCTGGCCTGCTTCAGGCCGCAGGCAAAAACCCTCCCCATCGCTGCGAATCTCTTCAACAAAAAGTATTCGGGCCAGAAGAGCCAGCTCCATTTCCCCCAGCCGGGCGTATAAAGCCTGGTATTCCCCCTCAAACAGACAGTCGGCCTCTAATATGTCAATGAAGTCGGCCAGGGATTGGCTGCGGCCGGTAATCAGGGCGGCTTTTTGCGCCCCATCCCGGCAGGCCATGATATCTCCGATCAATTCTCTAAAGCTGTCATCATCCATTTTGATCCCGGCGTTAAAAACAATCCTGGGCGCATCAGGTGCAGCAGCCTTGCTGCTGACTATAACCACGTTTTCCAGGTTCCCGAACTCCAGGGCCCGGTTCAGTCTGGGCATTATCAGGGTCAACAAATGCTCCAAGAGCTGTTTTAAGCCGGGAACAGGGACTGGAGCGGCCCAGGGTTCATCGGGGGTCAGGTTGTAATCATCCTGTGATGCGCCGGGCCAAACCAGCAGCAGTTCAGCCTGGGCTCCAAGCATTTCCAGGCGCCCTGATTCATCCGCTGCGGACAAGACCTGATACAGCGACTCCAGTTGGGCTTTGCTGATGCTCAGTTGCTGGGCCGGGTTGCCGGCCAGGAGCGAAAACATGGCATTGGTGGCCACGATCTCAAATATATTGATCAAGGCCTCATTGATATTTATGCGGTAGGTGCGGCCATAGGCGGTTAAGAGGTTTTTCACCTCTTTGGTGCTGTAGCGCCGGCAGAAACTGTTTTCCACCGTCAAGGTCTGCAGATACTTCCTGATATAAAAGACGCCGCTGACCTTCATGTCATCCAGAAACAGAGGGTAGTCGATGCTGGCCATGGTTTCGTGAGCCGCGAAGCGGACGTCATAGTGATTGAAGAAATCGGGCAGGGCCTCCTCCAGGGTCGACTGGTAAGCAAGGTTGGCCACCTTTAACCTCTGTTGCAGAAGGTTTTCGTATATCCGCCTGGTATCCAGCAAACAAGACTCCAGGATAGCCAGGCCCTGGCTGTGTATAGAGGCTAATCCCCGGGCCTGCAGCTGTTCCAGGGCTTCATCGGGATGACCCGGGCTGCGCAGGCAGGCGTCCATGGCATAAAACAGAGACAGCATGATGCCTTGTGCGGTTTCGTTTTTTACCGATGTGCTTTCGCCGCGGGTGTATAGCCGTATGGCAGCGGCCAGCAAATCCATCACCTGGGACTGGATGGAGTCCATTCCGGCCTTGTCGATCAGCCCCAGACGGTGGGCGTTCTGCAGCAAGGACAGGGTGAAGTGATGAGAATCCAGGCGGCGTTTATCCAAATAACGGTGTTTTTCCAGGTCGGATGGTCGATTCAAACCGGGGCTCCTTTCTGCGAATTTACTGCCGGTCGCGCAGCTCGCGGGCGTAGCGATCCAGGTCGCGGTCGCGCAGGAGTTCCAGCGATCCCCGGCTCTGGCTGTCGAACAATTCCCGCATCACCGTGATTAATTCGTCATCACCCAGGCGTTCCCGGGTCTCATTTTTCATATAGTAGAAGATCTCCACCAGTTCCCCCAACGTGCCGGCATATTCGTGAGGATGAATATAGGGCGAGGAGCAGAAGGCGGCAATCATCTTTTTGATGACCTCAATTCCCAGCTCCAACCGGCCCTGGCTCTTCAAGGCCCGGCGCCGGGTCTGCAGCAGTTCCATAGCCTGCAGGGGGGTCAACTCCAAGCCGTACTGCCGGGATTGCTGATTGCTTTGGAGGATTTCATTGCGGTAAAGGCGTTCAACCGCGTAATTACCCGGTTTATAAATATCCAGCCAGGATTTCATGGCAGTTCTCCCTATTTCTCCTCTTGCTTTTTAGCCAGAGCGGCCTTGAAGAGGTCTCCCAGATTGGTTCCCAACTCTTCCTGGTCACTGTAGCGGGCGATCAGCTTTTGATTGGCCCGGCTTTCCCCTTTGTAGCCATAGGGATTTTCCTTTTCAGGCTGGCGGTGGCCGCAGTCGCGGTCAGGACAGGACAGCATGCGGCCGCGCTTGCCGTTTACGATTAGCATAAACTTTCCGCATTGGGGGCATTTGCTTTTGGATATATTGTCGGCTTTGTAAACCGTCTGGGAATTCTTTACCGCTTCTACCAGTTCAGAGGTGTCGCGGCGAATGTCCGCGATAAACCCCGACCTTTTGGCTCGGCCTTTGGCGATATCGGCCAGGCGCTGCTCCCACTGGGCGGTGAGCTCTGGGGAGCGTAAGGCCGGGGGAGCCAGACCGATCAGCTGAATGCCTTTGGAGGTGGGAAGCAGCTCCTTGCCATGGCGCTCAATATAACTGGTGTGAATCAGCTTTTCGATAATCTCGGCCCGGGTGGCCGGGGTTCCCAATCCGCTGCCTTTGATCGACTCCCGCAGTTCTTCATCCTCCACCCATTTGCCGCAGTGCTCCATGGCGGTCAGAAGCGTGGCCTCGGTATACCGCCCCGGGGGTTTGGTGCGCTGTTTATTGATTTTGCAGCTCTGTACGGTGACCGCTTCACCCCGCCGGTGCGCAGACAGGGCTTGTTCGGGCAGACGTTCCTCGTCTTTGTCCTCCTTATCAGCCAAAACGGCCTGCACCGCTTTCCAACCCCGCTCTACTTCGGTGCGGCCCCGCGAATAAAAATTCTCTCCGTTGACTATCGTTGTCATGGTGGTCTGCTGATAGCGGTGGGGAGGGTATAAAACTGCCAGGAAGCGCCGCGCGATTAGATCATAGAGGCGCTTTTCCTCCTCGTCCAAACTGCCCAGGTTGAGCGTTTGTTCGGTGGGGATAATGGCATGGTGATCGCTGACCTTGGCGTTGTCCACCAGCCGCTTGCCCGGGGAGAGAGTTTTCTCCAAAAGGGGCTTTACCAGGGCTGCGTACGGGCCCCGATTCATACCTGCCAGGCGCGCTGGCAGGGTCGGTACAATATCACTGCTGATATAACGCGAATCGGTGCGGGGATAAGTAACCAGTTTGTGCTTTTCATACAGATCCTGAAGTATAGCCAGGGTTTTCTGGGCTGACCAGCCGAAGCGGCGGTTGGCGTCGCGCTGCAGTTCGGTCAGGTCATAGGCCAGCGGAGGCGGTTCTTGCTTGGCTTCGGTTTTGACTTCTTTTATAGTGCCGGTTTGGCCTGTGACCCGGTCGGCTATAGCCTGAGCCCTGGCCAGTTCATAAAGCCGGCCTCCCGAGGAATCGCGCCAATCGCCAAAGTATCCTGCAAAATCGGCCCTTATGGTCCAGTAGTCAACCGGTTTGAAGTTCTTGATCTCCCGTTCCCGCTCCACGATCATGGCCAGGGTAGGGGTCTGCACCCGTCCGGCATTCAGCTGCGCGTTAAACTTGCAGGTCAGGGTGCGGGTGACATTGAGCCCGATCAGCCAATCCGCCTCAGCGCGGCATACCGCCGCGTCATAAAGGTTATTGAAAGCCTTGCCGGGCTGCAAATGGGAAAAACCTTCCATAATTGCGGTGTCGGTCTGTGAGGATATCCACAATCTATAAAAAGGCTTTTTCCACTGGGCCATTTCCATGATCCAGCGGGCTACCAGTTCGCCTTCGCGCCCGGCATCAGTGGCGATGACCAGGTCTTTGATATCATTGCGCTTCATCAGGCCTTTAACTACCTGATACTGATGGGAGGTCTGCCTGATGACCTTAAGCTTCATCTTACCGGGCAGCATGGGTAGATCCTCCATACGCCATTGCTTGAGCCTCTGGTCATAATCGTCGGGCTCGGCCAGGGTGACCAGGTGTCCCAGAGCCCAGGTCACCACATACCGGTTCCCTTCCAGGTACCCTTTGCCTTTTTGCTGACATTTCAGAACCCGGGCTATTTCTCGCGCTACACTGGGTTTTTCCGCTAAGACCAGCGATTTCATCACACTCAACCTTTCATTTACTTGGGGGGCAGCCCGCCTTTTTTCTGCTTCTTGTTTCCGGGATGGGAAGCGCCAAAGCGGTTTTCCCCGCCGCGCCGCATTTTGCCCTGTGAGGCGCTTTTCTTCTTCTTTTCTTCAATAATCTGACGCATCATCTCAAGTGTCTTATCATCCTGATTCATGGTGAACCTCCTTGATCATAGTAAAAATTTATTATAACATAGTGTTGGCAAGAATATTTAATCAGGGATCAGCAATAGCCGGCCCATAATATTCCGGGATGGAGGCCAGCCCCAAACCGCACTTTCAATAATTGGATTTATACCTTGACAAATAAATCATAGTATGATATATTTAATATTTGCAAAACAAGATGTAGTGAAAGCATTATATAACCATATCAATTCTTTGTCAACCAGTTTATAAACCGCAAACTAACAGGCCGGTTGCTGATTGTTATCAGCAACCGGCCTGTTTAAGTGTCGATAGATCAAGCCAGGCCGCCCATCTGCTCCACGAAGATGGCGGTAATGCCGGGGTCAAACTGGGTTCCGGCTGCGCCCGCAATGGCCTTTAGGGCTTGCTGAGGCGGCAGTCCGGGCTGGATGGAGCAGCCGGTGATCAAATTGTCATAGACATCCACAATGGTGATGATACGGGACGGCAGGGGAATGGCTGCGCCTTTCAGCCCCTGCGGGTAGCCCTCGCCATTCCACCATTCATGGTGGCTGAGGATGCAGTCGGCGATAGGGGCCAGTTCAGGAACGGATTGGGCAATGCGATAACCTATCTCGGTATGCCGCTTAAGCTCCTGGGCTTCTTCAGGACACAGCTTGGCGGACTTTTTAAGAATATGGTCACTGATCGCGATTTTCCCGATGTCGTGGAGCATGGCCAAGAGTTCCAGCTCGTTGATCTCATTGTCGGATAAGCCCATGGCCATGCCGATACGAGTGCCTAACAAGGCCAAATGGTGGGTGTGTTCTTCGGATTCCACACCGCGCTCATAAAGGGTCTGCTTGATGGAACCCACGATGGAACTGCGTATGCTTTTGCTTTCCAGAAGCTTTCTTTTGTACATGAAATCCTCGGCCAGCCGCAGTACCTGCATGATATCCTCCTCGGGATCCTTTTTGGTGGCATAGCCCAGGGAGATGCTGACCCGGGTGAGCCCGTAGCTCGACTCCCGGCAGGCTTTGGTGATGCGCTCGCAAATCTGGTGGGCCTCCTCACTGGAGGTCTGCGGTAAGAGGATAATGAATTCGTCTCCGCCCCAGCGCGCGATAATATCTTCAGACCGGCATGACTCCCTCAAAAGCTGGGCGATGGCGCGCAGCAGATTGTCGCCGGCCTGATGACCGAACACGTCATTAGTGATCTTTAAACCGTTGACATCACCCATGATCATTGACAGGGGCAGCTGCCGGTCCGTGTTGAGGCGGGCCAGTTCCCTCTCAAAAAAGGCCCGGTTGTATAACCCGGTCAAACGGTCATGATAGCTCAGATAAAAGATTTCAGCGGCTTCTTTCTTCTGCTGGGTGACATCTCTGAATACCAGCACTACCCCCAGCACATCATCGCTGATATCTTTGATCGGCGATGCGCTGTAATCAACCGGGCGTTCCCGCCCGTTGCGATCCAACAGCACGGCATGATTGACGGGTGTAACCTGGCGTGTTGACGATTGCATGGCCAAATCTACCGGATCAGGCTGGGGCAAATGGCTCTGTTCGTCAAAAATGCGGAATACTTTGCTCAAAGGCCTGCCTAGTGCTTCTTCGCGCCACCATCCGGTTAGGTTTTCGGCCACTTCGTTCATCATTAATACGGTGCCGTCTTGATGGGTGGATATGACTCCGTCGCCGATGGAATGAAGGGTGACCCTGAGCCGCTCCTTCTCAGTCTGAAGGTCGCGGGTGGCCTGTTTATAATCACTGATGTCGATAGCCATCTCAAAGCGCACATCGCGCCCATCAGGCCAGGTGATCATGCGGTCCACCACCCGGTAATAACGATTTAAAACCGGGTTGCGAAATTCCCATACATATGGTTCATAGGCCATGGCCTTAAGGGTGGGGTTGGTGCAAAATTCGCAGGGCTGGTCGCGGTTCATCAAGACTCGATAACAGATCTTGCCCACCAGGCTTTGATTGTAAACCCTCTGCAAGGCCAGGTTGCCATAGATGATGGAGTAGTTTTCCATGTCAGCCACGTAAATAGGCTCTTGAATACCGTCAAACAGGGACAGCAGTTGGGCGCGCTCCAGATGCAAAGCCGCTTCGGTTTGCTTGTGTTTCATATAATCTGAAAAGATATTGCATACTGAGCTCAGGATGCGAACGTCTTCAGGATGCCAATCGCGGTAGGAGTGGCAATGGTCAAAGCCTGCAAAGCCATAATAGGCGGAGTCGATAAACAGCGGCATGGCCAGAAGGGACTTGACCTCCTGGGGCCTTAAAAGGGCTTTTGCCGCCTCTTCGGGGATATCCTCAACATCGCTGAACTGGATATTTTTCCTCTCCAAGAGGGTTTGATGCCACCAGGGGATATCCTGAGTTTTGATTCCCTGCAGATGCTCTTTCTGTGGAGAAATACCGGGAGCCACCCATTCATAAGTATTGTCGATAGTATTGCTTTCGGCATGATATTCAAAAACATATACCCGGCTTAAGCCGAGCTTTTCACCGATCATCTCCAGGCAGCGCAGATAGAACTGATCCATGCCCATATCCTGCATAGCCAGCATGGCAGTATTAAAAAGCAGTTCTTCGTTAGAGAGCCGCCGTTTCAGATAGCGTTCCATTTTGCGGTCATGGCTAAGTTGCGAGGCATGGAGTATATGTATCACAAAATGCTCCGCCTGCGGTGAATAGATGTGCAAGCGGTAGACGCGCCGCTGCGATTTGAAATAAGTCCTCAGGCGCAAGGGCCTGGAGGGGCTTACCCGCTGTAAGACATTGGCCAGATAGGCTTGCTCGCGCTGTATCCCCGTAAAGACCTGTGAAAAAGGCTTGCCCTTCACATCTTTGCCTTCCAGGCCAAACAATTCCAAAAAAGCCTGGTTGGCTTCCAATATTACGAAGTCCACGATAGAACCATCCGGGCCGGCGATAGAACGGCAATAAACATATCCGGACAGTGTATTCTGCACCACCGTCCGATAAAAATCCTGCCCAGTCATTACAAGTCACTCCTGCTGAATCCTTTAGGATTTCTAATCTCTCTACTAAATAGTATCGGGTTTCTGGGCCTTCCCCTCAAGTACAATCTTTTCAAATTATGTGCCAGGCGGGATGTAGCTTCTAAATTGCGGTGCACCGATAAGTTTACTCCCGTTATGGAGATATGGGAGTCCGGCAGGAATCGGAAGAGGCGCAGCGAATAACATAAGGTGTTATGGAGGAACGCGTTTCGATTCTGTACTTATAAATAAAAGCATTGGTAGAATACCTCTACTGACGAATTTATTGAAATGGAGTGAAAAAATGTTAGTTCATGAACTGAAGGATCAGGGGCACAGGGATGATATTGCTCTTGTTTTTCGGGAGCAGCATATAACTTATGGGGACGTGCAGGACAGGGTTGCGATGTTCAGGGATTATTTTTACCAGCAGGGGATTCGCCCTAAGCAAAATGTGGGGCTGTTCTGCCGCAACTCACCGGATTTTGTTTACTGCTATTTTGCCCTCACCAGTCTGGGGGCGGTGGTGGTGCCTATCAATATCAATCTGGCTGCGCCGGAAATCGCTTATATCGTTAAAGATGCCGGCATCATCCGTATGGTAACCAGCCAGCCCCTGGAACTGGGGGATGAGGTTACACAGCTTTTGATCGCCGAGTTCGGCCCCGGGCTGGCCAAGGCTGACTTGCCCGCAGCCCCTGATATCGATGATATTGCCGAGGAAAGTGAATGCGTTATCATATACACCTCGGGCACCACCGGGTTTCCCAAAGGAGCGGTTTTGACCCATCGCAATCTTATAAGCAATGCCGAAGCTACCAACCAGATCCTATTGGTTTCCAAAGAGGACAATATGCTTTCGGTTCTCCCCATGTTTCATGCTTTTGCCTGGACGGTCACCATACTGGCGCCGCTGCTGGCCGGAGCCAAAATCACCATTGTGGAGGTGTTCTTTCCCAAAGACGTCATTGCCACCATTAAGCGTCAGTCAGTTTCGGTAGTTTGCGGGGTCCCCTCCATGCACAACTTCTATTTAGCCCTGGGGACTACTGAGGATTTTTCCAGCGTGCGGGTGTTTGTTTCCGGGGGAGCCCCGCTGCCCGTGGAGGTTTTGAATCAGTTCCAGCAGAAATTAGGAGTTGCGCTGGTGGAAGGCTATGGCCTGTCAGAAGCCTCGCCGGTTTGTGCGCTAAACCCGTTAAACCGCAGCAAGGCGGGCTCAATTGGCCCGGCCATCCCCGGAGTCGAACTGCTGATTGTGGATGAGAAGCATAATGTGCTGCCTGCTGGCGAGGTGGGGGAGTTGATTGTGCAGGGTCCCAATGTGATGAAAGGTTATTATAATATGCCCCGGGCGACTGCCCGGGCGGTTGTGGACGGATGGCTGCATACCGGGGATATGGCCTATATCGATGAAGAAGGTTATGTGTTTATAGTGGATCGCTTGAAGGATGTGGTTATCGTGGGAGGACTCAACGTATATCCCCGCGAAGTGGAAGAAGTCCTCTACCAGTACCCAGGGATCAGCGAAGCCTCAGTCATCGGGATCCCCGATAAAATGCGCGGCGAAGCAATCTGCGCCTTTGTGGCCATGAAAGACGGGCAGACTTTTGACCGGCGGGCTATTTTGTCTTTCCTCAACCCTCGCCTGGCCAACTACAAACTGCCCCGGGAGGTCATAGCCCTGGAGTCCATACCCAAAAACTCCACTGGCAAAATCAGCAAGAATGATCTGCGTACACTTTACGCCGAACGCTACCAGAAAGCGTAGTTCATGGACTGTTGACACAACTGGGGCGGTCCTTTTTGTCACTTTGGTGACCAAAAAGGACCGCCCCCGCTTATCAAGCTGTTAGCCAGAGGCCGGTTCGCAATTGCTGGCAAATTTTGATAAAATGGGGACAGTTTAAATATAGAATGAAGAGATGATAGAGGCTGATGGGAGGGGAATATATGAGAAAAGATCAGGATCATTATGCAGGCTGTTTGTTGGGCGGCGCCCTGGGAGATACTCTGGGGGCCCCGGTGGAGTTTATCAATCATCAACAAATTCTTCACCGCTATGGTTTAAGCGGGATTCAAAGGCCGCAAGAAGGAGAAGCGGGCTTATTCGAAATCACCGATGACACTCAGATGACCTTGTTCACCGCAGAAGGTTTGCTGCGGGCGCGGGCGGCCCAGGCTTCTTCTCCAGAGGTCAATATAGCAGCCGTTGTTCATCATGCCTATCTGCGCTGGCTGCATACCCAGGGAGAAGATAACCCGCATTTCAGCGACTATGGTTACCATAGTGACGACGGCTTCCTCATCCAGCAATTTGAACTCTTTAAACAGCGCTCCCCGGGCTTGACCTGTACCTCAGCCTTGATGCGGTCGGAGATAGGCACTCTGCAAAAAGCGCTCAACGACAGCAAAGGCTGCGGAGCCGTGATGCGGGCTGCACCGGTGGGCATGATAGATCTGGGGGTTGATCCTTTTGCTCTATCCTGCCAGATCGCGGCTCTGACCCACGGGCATATCGACGGGATTCTTTCCGCCGGGGTCCTGGCCCAGATCATACACGATCTAATGGCCGGATTAGAGCTGGAAGAAGCAATACGGCACTCCCTGGACGTCCTGCGCCGGCATGACCGGCATGAAAGGCTGTCAGCCCGCATAGAACAGGCGGTCAAACTGGCCCGCAGCGAGCAGCCGGCGGTGACCTGCTACAAGCAGCTGGGCCAGGGCTGGGTGGGCGATGAAGCTCTGGCCATAGCGATTTACTGCGCCCTCAAATCGCCGCATGACTTTAAACAGGGAGTGATTATGGCGGTTAATCATGATGGCGACAGCGACAGCACCGGGGCCATCTGCGGAAATATCCTGGGGGCTTGTCTGGGCCGGACCGCCTTGCCCCAGGATTGGCTGGCTCAATTGGAATTGTGTCAGGTAATCGCTGCGATAGGGCAGGATCTCCTGACCGCCTACCGTGATGATGAAGACTGGCGGGTCAAGTATCCCGGCTGGTAAAGACTCCCCCAAGCAGCGGAGGCGACAGTAGTCTGAAGCTAGGCTTGGCGGCGGCAGCGTTTATCATCCGCCGCAGGGTTTTCTGGTATAATAAAACATATAGACTGGTAAGGTGGGAGTAAAATGGGGGGAACCTTTAAACAGATATCAGGCGGTACCATGTGCCGTCTGGAAATTAACTTTTTTGACCGCGATCGGGCCTGGGTAGGCATCACCGCCTATCTTTTCGATATCCGGGAACTCGATGTGATTCGCTTCTTCAGCATGTTCCTGTCCAAAATATTGTTTACGCTTGGAAACTGCAGCACCTCCAGCGCCCTCTTGCTCAATATCTATGATTATTTCTGCGCCATGGCCAACTACCCGCTGGATGACGGTTTCGTAGCCCGCATCAATGTACTGGATAAAAACCAGCGCCTGGTCGATTCCGACGAACCTCCGCTGCGCATCTATCGGTCGCAGTTCTATGGCACCAATGAACTTGACCGTGATATCGACAT
This sequence comes from Syntrophomonas sp. UBA4922, assembly GCA_002398825.1. Classification (GTDB taxonomy): domain Bacteria; phylum Bacillota; class Syntrophomonadia; order Syntrophomonadales; family Syntrophomonadaceae; genus DTU019. The sequence goes on from DHBS01000027.1 coordinate 44,612, forward strand.
CAGTATGCCTTTAGGCGAAGAGAACTATTACGCCCCGGCGGCAGTGATGCTTTTTTTGCAGTACCTGATCCTGAACCTGTCGGACAAAGGCGTGCAGACGATGGTCTCATACATGAAGCATGTGCTGGACTATTATCTTCATATCGGGGATTACGGCAAACTGCGCGCCGGCTATGAGTCCGACCAGTATGCTTTAAATATGCTGCTCACCGTTGACGGGGGGCGCGACCACGGCCAGGGTATGATGTGATCGAGGCCCGGACGGGTTCGATGTCGGGACAAATGATTATTAGAAAATTTGCCGGGTTATTGCCCGGCTTTATGTTATTTGTTCGATATGCATTGCCCATAATAAACGATTTCGGTATACTGAGGGCAATCCTAAGATAAAAGGTGATAACCATGCCTACCAAACAAATTCAAAACATCATCATACAGGCTATTGCCAGCGAGTTGGAAGCTTATGATTATTACACTTCCCTGTCCCGGCAGCTGATAGATCAGGAGGCGGCCAAAATCTGCAAGTGCCTGGCAGAGGAAGAATGGCAGCATCGTGCGGCCCTGAAGTCTTTGCTTGATAATGGACTGACCGCTCTGTTTGAGAGCCCGGGCGATTCAAAACTAACCGATCATAAACCGGTCCCCAGGTTGTCCGCGGAGATGAAACCGGCCGATGCACTGCTTCTGGCCATCAAAAAGGAAGCCCAGGCCGCTGAAGATTATGCTGTTTTGGCACAGCTCAGCAAACGGGATGAAGAAAAACAGCTGTTTGAACGGCTGATTATTATGGAGCAAGGTCATAAGGCACATCTGGAGAAAATATACCACAAGCTGTTTGCGTAGATCCCGCTGCCGGATGTGATTGCAATATTATGCCATTCTAGTAAAATGAGACCAGGGGGAGAACAGTATGTTTAAATTTGGCAAACAGGCCGGCAACCCGCGCCGGGAAATCTTAAGCAGATGCAAGAATATAGCTATCGTAGGGCTTTCCGCAGACTCCACCCGACCCAGCCATCGCATAGCCGGATACCTGCAAAACCAGGGGTACCGGATCATTCCGGTCAATCCCCATCTTGATACGGTGCTGGGTGAGGCTTCCTATCCTGATCTTTCATCTGTGCCCATACCCATTGATCTGATCACTGTATTCCGCCGCGAGGAGGTATTGAGCGGGATCTTTGAAGAGGCTTTGCGGCTCAAGGTTCCGGCAATATGGCTGCAGCCCGGACTGCACTGTGAAGATGGTGAAGCTCAGGCTATAAAGCAGGGCGTAGAGGTCTTTACCGATTATTGTATTATGGCTGAACACCGGCGCTGGTTCTGATATACTACTGCCCTTGCATAAATTGTAAGTGACGGCTTGTTGCAACTCGACACCAGAGGGATGGTATTCAGGAAGGAGAGAATCTGGCTGGTGACCTCAATCAGCGAAGTTATTAACGTTTTAAATCTCGACCAAATTCTTGATCAAACCTGCAGCCTGGCCAGGACGGTAGGCGAAATCCAGAAAGCCAACCTGAGGCGCAGGAACCTGGGAGTGGAAACAAAATCCTCAGTAGTTGACCTGGTAACCGAGGTTGATCACTATTCTGAGCAATGCTTGATAACCGCCCTACACCATGCCTACCCCCACCATGCTATTTTATCCGAAGAGCAAGGCCGGCAAATCGGTTTTTCCGAGTATCTTTGGGTGATTGATCCCCTGGACGGCACCACCAACTACGCGCAGGGGCTGCCTATTTTCTCAATATCTATAGCCCTGCAGTATCGGGGAGAGACGATTATGGGAGTGGTGTACGTCCCTGTTCTGGATCAGATGTTCACCTCAATTCAGGGTCAGGGCGCTTTCCTCAATGGAATGCCTATAGCCGTGGCGCAGAAGACCGAGCTGGAACAATGCCTGTTAGCCACGGGATTTCCTTACGACCGTGCCACCCATCTGGATAACAATCTCAACTATTTTGCCCACTTTACCCCCAGAGTAAGGGGCATACGCCGTATGGGTTCAGCCGCCTATGACCTCTGCAATGTAGCTCTGGGCGCATTGGACGGCTACTGGGAATTGAACCTCAGTGCCTGGGATGTGGCTGCCGGCGCCCTGCTGGTGGAGGAGGCCGGCGGCAAGGTCGCATACCTGCCTCACAAGCGCGGGGTTTCGCTGGTGGCGGGCAACCCGGTCATCTGTGAGCGGATCCTCACTGAGATGGAGCAAGCCGATGCCATGGATTGATATAAAAAGATCATAGATTAGAAATTTTCAGAGGAGGAGAACCATCATGCTGGACTTGTTGAGAAGAAGACGCAGCATTCGCAAGTTTCAGGACAAAAAGCTGGAACCGTGGCAGATTGAAGAGCTGGTCAAGGCGGCCTTGATGGCTCCGTCGTCACGAACCCGCCGTCCCTGGGAATTCATTGTGGTGGAAGACCCGGAGCTGTTGAAAAAACTGGCTTTGTGCAAGGAACACAGCGCTTCGTTTTTAGCCGGGGCGCCGCTGGGAATCGTTATAGCGGCTGACCCGGGCAAATGCGATGTCTGGGTGGAAGACTCGTCCATCTGTACCCTGCTCTTGCACCTTCAGGCGGCTTCTATGGGTCTGGGGTCGTGTTGGATACAGGTCAGGGAGAGATGGCACATTGATCACAAGACTTCTTCAAGTTATGTGAAAGAATTGGTTAACCTGCCCGATGCCTATCAGGTTCTGGCCATCGTTGCCATCGGGTATCCGGCAGAACAGAAAGCTCCTATCGAAGACGGCCAGCTCCCATATCACAAAGTGCATTATAATGTCTTTGAAAAGCCCTTTTTTAACCGCTGAGACATGCGGCGGAGATAGATCGCCGGATTCTTAATATGCGATAAGGAGGCCAAATAAAATGCAGCAGCTTACAGAACAGGTCAAGTTGTTCGGGAACGGATATTTCAACTATTATGTGGTGGGCCGGGAAGAGGCCGCTTTAATCGAGTGCGGAACCAGTGCGGGAGCGGAGATTTTTGCCCGGCAGTGGGAAGCCCTGGAGGACAAACCTGACATTAAATACATCGTGGTCTTGCACTCCCATTTCGATCATGTCTGCGGCATCCCCATTCTCAAAGAGTTGTTTCCCGCTGCGCTGGTGGTGGGCAGCAGCACCGCTCAAAAGATCCTGTCCAAAGAGAAGGCCATGGCGAGCGCCTTTAAAAGCGACCGTTTTGTGGGCGAGTCCTATCTTAAAGCGGGCTTCATCTCCGAGCTGCCCCGGGTGGCGGAATGTGGGCCCATCGCGGTTGATGCGGTGGTAGGGGAAGGCGACCATCTGCTTTTGGGGGACAACCTCAAGCTGGATATTCTGGAAGCGCCGGGGCACAGTGCCTGTTCGCTGGCGATATACCTGGAAAGCGAACAGATCATGTTCGCCTCAGACGCTGCCGGCTACAAAACCGGTCCCGGGGAGATATCCCCGGTTTTTTTCCAGGACTATGACAGCTATATCGCAACCCTGAATCGTTTTCAGAGCTTGCCGATAAGAATCCTGGCCATGGCTCATGGAGATGTTTTTAAGGGCGATGAAGTAAAACAGTACCTGGAAGAGACTGTTAAAGCGGCCGAGGAAGGCTTTGCCTTCATAAAGGCGGCTTTAGAGGCCGGGGAAGACGATGACGAAGTAGGGAAAAAGGTGTTTGAGCGTTATTTTAAAGGCGGCATGGCATATTACCCGCCTGACATCATGTACAGCACCATGAAGCTTCTGGTTCTCAATGTCAAATCCAAATTGTAAACTGCATTCGGTCTGACGAAGACGGGCGCCTGGTTTAGCTCGCTAAAC
>DHBS01000027.1:48593-83808 GCA_002398825.1 Syntrophomonas sp. UBA4922
GGGCGCCCGTTAGTCTTTGTTCACCTTATTTCTAGACAAAATAGAAGCCGAAGGCGATGATGGCGTAGGCGGCCAGCAACAAAGAGCCTTCCAACCAGTTAGACTCACCGTCCAGGCTGATGAACTGGGCGATTAGCACCGCCAGACCGATCGCCACAATCTCATAATAGTTAAAAACGATACTCATCGGCCGTCCCATGAATAAACCGATAAAAACCAGCAGGGGCGTTACCAGCAAGGCAATCTGAGTGCTTGATCCCACCGCAATCTCAAAGGCCAGGTCGATCTTGTTGCGCCAGGCCATAATGACAGCGGTAAAATGTTCGGCAGCATTGCCGATCAAAGGGATGATGATAATACCGATGAAAAACTCCGACCATCCCAACAGGGCTGTAACCGGTTCAATGGAACTGACCAGGAATTCACTCTCCAGCGCTATTAAAAGCGTGCTTAAGAACAGCATCCCCAGGGAGCGCGGCCGGCTCCATTTAATTTCCTCATCAATCGCGCACTGACGGTTGGTGCCGGTATGACGGAAGCTGAATACCAGGCCGGCTACATAGATCACGAACAGAATCCCCGCCACCACCAGGCTGTAATGCTCCAGCTTGGGCCCGGTTTCTCCATAGAGGAATACCGCCGGGATGGTCAGGGCAATGACCGATAAAAACATAAGACTGGTCTGATTGTTGATATGAACCCGGTCGAAATGCTGTATCCCGTTCTTCATGCCGCCCATGGCTATGGAAAGCCCCAGGACCAAAAGGATATTGCCCAGGATGCTGCCTGCCAGGGAGGCTTTTACCACCGCGAACAGGCCGGCTTTTAAGGCAAATATGGTAATCAGGAGTTCGGTGGCATTGCCAAAAGTGGCATTGAGCAGACCGCCGATCCTTTCACCGGTATAACAGGCCAGGTTTTCGGTAGCCTCGCCCATAAGCCCGGCCAGGGGTATGATAGCCGCCGCGGCACTGAAAAACAGGCCGATCTCATTGCCGCTGAATTTGAAGTAGCCGCTCAGAGCCAGCAAAGGAACTAACCAGTACAAGAAATTCCACATAGTATATCACCATATAGGAGTAATTTAGCCTGCATGGTGCAGGCCTGTGTATATATTATCATTTTGCCAGCATATTTATGATGATTTGTTATGAATGCCCGCGGCAAGAACACTTTTTTTACTATAGCGACAATCAGCTGCAGAACCGGCGTCCCGCTTGCAGACCGTTCTCCGGGGCTGCCATAGCAGGCGCCGGTGGTTTGGTAAAACCTCACATCCCAGTGGAGGATGATTTATCCGCTTGGGACATGAACCGCTTTGATTGAAGGAAACCATTTAAATTAAGGAGAATACTGAAATAGCGAGGTGATTTATAAGTATGCCCAGAATGAAAAATCAACGCAAAATAGATATAGCGGGAATATTCCGGGTTAAGCAACAAACCATGATGATGCGGGTGCAGGAGGCGGCCAAACAGGGCGAGAAGCTGTGGGAATCCGGCCAAAGCAGCGGAATGAATGATTTTGCAGATCAGGTATTGAATATCATCAGGGGGTGTGCCCTCGAACTGATCGATTCCATACCTGAGGCAGCCCTGTGGAATCAGCAGTGGTCTGAAGCTCTGGATCTGGCTGCCGAGTTTGTCAATAAGCAAGGTGAGTGGCTTTTCCGCAGATGCCTTGAACTCTGGGGCGAGGAGGCCCTGGCAGTGCGGGAGCGCATCGAAGAGGCCTGCGACGGCATTATCGCCGAAATGGGGGGGAAGATTGAGATCGCCCATCGCTTGAAAAGGCGCAGCTTGTGGGACATCAAGGTGCGCGATTCCATAAAAATCCCTCCAGCGGAAACCGCCAAGCTGTTGATCATCAGCATACTGGCCCTGGTATTCGGATTCCTTTTGGGAAAATGGCTGTAGTGGAGACGAAGCGGTTGAGACAGCTTTCGGGCTCCTTTAGAACGAGGAATATTAAACCGGGCCGGCGATTAGATTATTTATTCAATACCTGGTATTGAAGCCCTCGGCCAGCATACCCAGACCCATGACCGCGAGGACTAGCAGCCAGGTGTTGTTTAAGGCCACGGGCTGCAAGACTACCAGGCCGATAAGGAATAATCCCATTGTGATTCGAATGCCCCGGTCAAATGAAGTCAAATCCTTTTTGAAATCCATACCCGTCCACCTTCACAGCAGTTTTTTATAATGTGCCCACGCGGAATCATTATTAAAACCGCCCGGGCAATAAAAGACAAAAGATTTTCATGGCAATAAAGACATATTGGACAACTGCTCATAAAGGTGCGGCATTTTAAGCGGAAATTGGAAGCTCTGAAAAAACATCGATTGCAAAGGCGCTTCTCACAAGTAGCGGAAACCATAGCGAAAAATGGCATTAGGAGGAATTGTGTGCACAGTCTGCTGCTGGCTATCAGCTTTCTTACCATAGCCCCGGTTTACGGAAACCGTATTGCTAATGACAGGGAATTCGCCAATTCACTTTACTATTACCCTCTGGTCGGATTCATTATCGGCATGATATTGTTCGCAGTCTCCCGGCTCACTGAACTCTTAGGCCCGGGTATTGCAGCCGAGGCTATGATCATATTGGCCTGGGTTATGGTTACGGGCGCCCTGCACCTCGACGGGCTGATGGATTCTGCGGATGGACTCTTCAGCGGCCGGGACCGGGAACGCAAACTGGAAATTATGAAAGACAGCCGGGTAGGGGCTATGGGGGCCATAACTCTGGTGGTGGTCATCCTTCTCAAGCTGGCTTTTCTGGATAACCTTTTAATAACTGATAAGGCCTGGGTCTTGCTGGTTGCGCCGGCGGTAGGGCGGTTTATGATGGTGTACGCCATCTGCCGCTATCCTTATGCCCGGTCCGGCGGCGGCCTGGGGGCAGCGTTCGGCGGAGAAGCGGGGCTTCCGAAATTGGCTGGAGCCGCTCTATTGCTCCTGGCCGGATCCTGGCTGGCTCAGGCCTGGACAGCCCTGACCGCGGTCATTATCACCATCGGCCTGGGTGCCTTGATAGCGGCCTGGATAGCCCGGCAGCTGGAGGGTGTAACCGGGGATAGCTTCGGAGCCTTATGCGAGTGCTGTGAAACCATCTTTATCATCACCGCGGTATTCCTGGTGCATGGATAAGAGCGACTGGAGAGGATGACACGGCCATGAAATTAATCCTGATCAGACACGGACAAACCCAATGGAACGCCAGCCAGAGATACCAGGGTCATACCGATATCCCGCTGAATGACACCGGGAGGCAGCAAGCCCTGCGGCTGGCCGATTATCTTGTGAAGGATGAAGCGGTCGAGGCCGTGTATTGCAGCGATCTTTCCCGGGCCCGCGAAACCGCGGAAATAATCGGCCGAGCTTTTAAGCTTCAGCCCCACCCCGATCACAGGCTGCGCGAATTCTGCTTTGGCAAATGGGAAGGCCTGACCTTCACGCAGGTTTACGCTGCGTACCGGAGCGAATTTGAACAGTGGTTTAATAACCTGGAAGAATTCCGGGTACCCGGGGGCGAATCCTTTTCTGACCTGGCCAGCCGCAGCCTTGAAGCTATCGAGGAAATCAAAAAGAAGCATGCCGGGACAGCGGTGGTAGTCACCCACGGCGGGGTGATAAAGGCCATGCTATGCCGAATACGGGCCAACTCCGATCCCTGGCAGGAGACCGTTCCGCCTGGATCACTGACCAGAATCGACTTTTTAAATGAGCGCATCGAAATACCGCACATCGGTTTGGCGGTTTAGCCAAGGAAATTCGTACAGTCCTGCCAATAACCGATTGTTTCAGGACCAAAGCGATGTAATTTTCCTGCCGGGAATTACCCCCGATACAACACTTCCGCTAACAAGCCTCCGGAATAAAACGTCTGGACCAAGTTTTTCCGCTTACATAAGTTGGGTAAATTGGCATATAATAAAGCGAAGCCTAACCCGGATAGCCGCTTTGGCTGCGGGGATCAGTCCGAGATATTACAGCCTGCTGATTGGGGTTGGCCGGACCTGGTCCGGCGTGATAAAGGCGGTATTTCTGCCCATCAGCAGCTTCCCCTGTAATAATTGAGCATTGGGCTGACATATAGTTGTAGAGAAGGGCATGGCACGGCAAAGACTTTTCCAGATGTGTATTCAGATCGTCTAATTGCCGTCAGATACTGGAATAATGTGGACGGCCCGAATGGAGTTCTTTGACGACCAGGGAGATTAATATTTCCTTTTTATTGCACTGTTTTTTTTCCTACAGTTCACATATAATCAAATAAACAGAGACCAGAAAAGTCGGCAGATAATGTCAAACTCAGCGCGTGAAGGGAACAGCGCAAAAACTGTTTACACGTAGTTTCGGGGAATGCAGCAAGATGCGGAGGTGAGGCTGTGAGTAAGAGATGGGGTAAAGGCGATCCAGTGAATTTATCCGATTTACTAAAAATTACTCCGGTTGCCAATGAAATTATTCAGTTAGCGGAAGAATTGGAAATAAACGTAGCAGATATCCTTTGGATAGTAACCCAGATCATTGATCATGGCGATGAAATTGATGCCAAGGCCTATGCTAAGCTGCTCAATGAAGAAGATCTAAGCATTGAGGAAGAATGGGACGACATCGAAGTTGATAATATAGAATCCGATATGGAGCAGGCCAACTACACTGTAGATGTTAAGATCAACAGTGCCGGACGGTTTCCGGAAGTGGGCTTTAAAGCCGGGATCAATGAGCGTGAAGACATCAGTTACTTCTTCGACATGGTCTTGGATATGTTGGAGAAGCTGGAATAGAGTCGAAGCCTGAAACCAAAGTGAGCAATGATAGAGTCCGGGATGTCCCGGACTCTTTTACATGACAGTCAAAAGCCGGGTTTGACGCTGCCCGGCATTATGGGTTTAAGATTTTTATAAGGTCTTTTTATGGGTCTGCCACCAATTGATCAATTCCATTACCGGGGAATACCTCAAAAGCGCGTTGGCCAACTGCACCGTACCCAACACCCCGCACAGGGTTGCGGCCCAGCCTGTGACCAGGCCGCTTCCTGAAGCGAAGAAAAAACACAACGCCAGGATATACCTGGCCCATACACCATCATGGCTTAACATGCGAGCACCTCCTGACCTCTCCTTCTTATCCTCACCACAGCTGCCCGCTATTATGTAGGCTGGCAATGTAAAATGGGATTCAAGGCAGGCCGCGGTTGCGCTATACTGAGATGCAAGAGGGCTCGAAAGTGAGGCTGGCAGATCATGAGCGAATGGGTTACACTCCTGGCCTTAGCGGCAGGATTGATAATGGGCGGCCTGGGCATAGCTTTGGTTATGCGCGGGCGTTTATACAGTGAACGGCTTTTGTACGAGCAAAGCATTGCGGGCGAGCGGGCCATGTACCAGGAGAATCTTGCGCACAAAGAACAGTATCTGCAGGAATTGCGCCAGAGAGAGCGTGATCTTGGCCAGCATATATCCAGTTTAAGCGGCGAACTGCAGTCTCAGCAGCAGAAACGGTCGGCGGCTGAGGAGAGATGTCTGCGCATCACTGAGCTGGAAGCCAGCCTTGATAAAAAGGAAAACCTGGTGAGCGATCTGCAGATGGAACTCAACCGGCTGCACAAGATTCAGGCGGGCTTGGAAGAGCGTTTGCAGGAGAGTGAAAAACGCCTGGCCCGGGAGAAACAATTACTGGAACAAGTCCGGGAGAAAATGACTGAAGCCTTCGCCTCGCTGTCCGCCGAGGCCTTGCGCAGCAACAATCGATCTTTTCTGGAGCTGGCCGCCACCTCGCTGGAGAAATACCAGGAGGGAGCCCGCACCGATTTGGAAACCAGGCATAAAGCCATTCAGTCCTTGGTGGAGCCGGTACTGAACTCCTTGAAACAGGTGGATCAAAAGGTTCAGCAGCTGGAAAAGGAGCGCACCAGCGCCTATGCCAGTTTGATGGCCGAGGTGGGGAATATGTCGCGCACCCAGGCCCAGCTGCACACTGAAACCGCTAATCTGGTCAAAGCCTTGAGGCGGCCCGAGGTCCGGGGGCGCTGGGGCGAGCTGCAGCTGCGCCGGGTGGTGGAGATGGCGGGTATGGTCAATTTCTGCGACTTCGTGGAACAGCGCAGCAGCGAATCCCCTGATTCACGCCTGCGCCCCGATTTGATTGTCAAACTGCCCGGGGGACGTTATGCGGTGGTAGATTCCAAAACCCCTTTGCGGGCCTATTTGGATGCCATGGAGAGCGATGATCCCAACCTGCAGCAAGCCAGGCTCTCCGATCATGCCAAACAACTGCGGGTGCACATCAGCCAGCTGGGGAGTAAAAGATATTGGGAACAATTTCAGCCTACCCCGGAGTTCGCAGTTTTATTTGTTCCCGGAGAGGCATTCTTCAGCGCCGCCCTGCAATATGACCCCGAACTGATTGAGTATGGCTCCAGCCAGCAGGTCATCTTGGCTACACCCACCACTTTGATCGCTTTGCTCAAAGCGGTTGCGTACGGCTGGAAGCAGGAAGCCATCGCCGAGAATGCCCGGGAGATAAGCAGGCTGGGTCAAAACCTATATGATCGGATTCATGTCCTGACCAGGCATTTTGAAGACTTGCGCAAAGGCCTGGAGCGCACCGTGGAAGCTTACAACCAGACCGTAGGGTCGATGGAAAGCCGGGTTCTGGTTACGGCGCGCCGCCTGACGGATCTGGGGGTGTCGGCGCCCAAGCCCCTGCCAGCCACAGTTATGATTGAAAAAAAGCCGCGCCATATTTTCCCTGCGGGTGATGAGCAACTGGCGGAAATCTGCAGTGCAGAGGATGATGCTGATTAGAAGTTACTGAAAATACACCGAAATTTGGGTGAAACTTTACAAAACTCGTCAGCATTTTCTGCATCGAAGTATTATAATAATATAGGGTAGGTAATAAAATGCCCGGCGAGGAGGTGAGAAGATAATTGGATAAAAAGCTGATTGATGAGATCCTCCGTTCCATTGGCTTGGAGCACATTGAGGACGAAAAGGAAGACAGAGAATAAGAAGAAGCCATTTAAGGACCCTTAAATGGCTTCTTCATTTTTTCTGGGACAGCAGGCGCTTTGCTCCTGCTCAATCGGCAGCGGCTTCCTGCAGCAGTTCGGATACGGTAACAATTTCATAACCCTGGCTGCGGATATTGTTTATTATGGCGGGCAGGGCTTGCGCGGTCTGTTTACAGGTGTCGCTGGCATGCATGAGAATGATATCGCCCGGGTGTATGCGCTTGTTTATTCTCTCGATGATTATGGAGACACCGGGGTTCATCCAGTCCAGAGAATCTGTGCCCCAATGTATGGCCTGATAATGGCACTCGTGAATGGCTTCCATTACATTGTCATTGTAATCTCCGTTGGGAGCGCGGATAAGGCGGGGCGGCTCTCCAGTTACTGCTTGGATAGCCTGGTGGGCTTTCATAATCTCTTCTTTGATCTCGCTTTTACTGAAATTGGTCAGATTGAGATGGCGGTGTCCATGGCTGGCGATTTCATGGCCATCGGCTTTGATCCGTTTCACCACTTCCGGGTACTGAGTGGCCCAGGGGCCGGACAGAAAGAAAGTGCATTGCACTTGATTGGCCTTGAGGATTTCCAGCACCGCCGGCGCGGTCTCGTAACCCCAGCTTATATCAAAAGTTAAAGCTACGATCTTCTTGTCAGTTTCAACCCCATAAACCGGCTTTTGCCTGTAGAAGGCCTGCACATACACCGCGCTGGTAGCCAGCAGGAGCAGGACCAATACGGCGATAACCGTAATCTTCGTTTTGGGATTCATCTCGTAAAAGCCAAAAAACCTGGGCAGATCATCACCCTCTTTTCCTAATGAATTCTATGGCGAAAAAAGTAAGTTTATTCAATCTTTAGCTCCCCGGCTAATCAGTTCGCCCATACTCACAAAGCGGTAGCCCTTCTGCTTAAGGTCAGCCAGAAAAATATCCACCGCTCTGGCAGTTTGCAGACCGTTATCTCCGGCATCATGGAGGATAATGATCTGCCCGGGCCTGATGTGTTCTACAATGTGGGCGGCAATAGTTGGGGCAGGTTTTCCCCGGCGCCAATCCTTGCTGTCCTGCTGCCAGGTCCAATAGGCCACCAGCATGCCCTCTTTAACCGTCAAATCCACCATCTCATATGACAGATAGCCCCCCGGGGGGCGGAATAAATCGGGTTGATGCCCGCTGAGTTCTGTTATAATCTGATTTGTGCGGCGAATTTCCTCCAGTATCTGCCATTTATTGAGATGATTAAAATTCCGGTGCGAATAACTGTGATTCCCGATTTCATGCCCATCCCGGGCCATCCGCCGGATGATTTCAGGATGCTTTTGTGCCTTGCTGCCCACTACGAAGAAGGTGGCCTGAGTCTGATGCATTCTGAGTATGTCCAGGAGCACCGGGGTCCGGAGCGGATCAGGTCCGTCATCGAAGGTCAAGGCCACCACCTTCTCCCGCACTGTTACACTGCGAATTAAGTTGCCGTCTTTTTCCCAAACGGAGAGGTTGGGGTGCAAAGCCAGGGTAAAGCTGCCATAAGAGATCCCGCCCAGGAAAAGGGTCATGAACATCAAAGCTCTGAGGCGTCGTTTCAGCCAGGTTAGCATGCCGGCCTCCTGAAAATTAATCGCTTATAAAAAATATGAAGGTATTTGGGACAGTATGCGCTGCCTACACCGGCACTGGCCGGCCAAATAGCTGGATACTGGACCCGCACGTCTTAGGGAGATGCCGCATGCCGCCGCTGTTCGCAGTGGAATAATTTACATGACAGATTTGATCTAATATAATAATGTAGAATATATTGCATAATTATAATTGATAGAAATCAGGACGGAAAGTCATATTCAGCAATGTGCGGGGGATAGGATATATGTTTGCGTAGATTATTACCGGGATAATCTCAAGCTATCTTTTGTAGTAACCTTAATTGTGCAAAGGGAGAGTATGATATGGTTAAGCCGGAAGGGCGGGGAGAAACGGCCTATGTTTCAGCAAAGGGTCTACCAGAATGCAGTACAGAAAATGAAAGCGGGCAACAACTGCTGCCAGGCGGTTATTATGGCTGCCTGCCAGGAGTGGGGCCTGCCGGTTCCTGAAGACCTCCTGTCAGCGGCCAGCTTATTCGGAGAGGGCATGCAGGCCGGCTGTACCTGCGGGGCCTTATCAGGCATGATAATGGCCTCGGGCTTGCGCAGCCGCTATCAGGTTCACCCCCGCCAGGATAAATTAGCTTTGTCGCTGCACGATATCTTCAAACAGAACTTCGGCTCCACCTGCTGCCGGGTTATCAAGAAGAAGAGGTCCATCATCGATAGAGTCGGTTCGCGGACTTGTCAGGAATTAACCGGCAAAGCCGCGGTGCTTTTGATCGAGCAGTGGAAGGAGCTTGATGATGATCCGTCAGCCCGGGTTGTCGGTAATAATACCAACCCTTAACGAAGCCGTTCCACTGCGGGGATTGCTGAACAAGCTTCTGGAGTACTCCGAAGTGGAAATTATCGTAAGTGACGGCGGGAGTGGCGATGACACCGTGAATTTAGCCCGGATGATGGGGGCAACCGCCACAATCGGTGCTGCCAACCGCGGAGCTCAATTAAACCGGGGAGCAGCCCTGGCTGCGGCGCCGCTGCTGTTGTTTTTGCATGCGGACAGCAAGCCCGGACCCGGGCTGATTGAGGAACTGCTGCAGATTGATCCCTATAAGCCAGGGTGGGGCTGTGCCATCATAGCGTTTACTCATCCGGGTCATTTCTATACCATGTTGGGTAAATGCTCCAACCTGCGTGCCCGGTTATTACACAGTTGTTACGGCGACCAGGCCATCTATTGCTCGCAGGCCTTATTCCAACAAATCGGAGGTTTCCCGGAATGGCCTCTATTCGAAGATGCCGGGTTTTCGCGCCGGGCCAGAAAGTTGATCCGGCCGGCAATACTATCCGCCAAAGTCGAAGCGAGTTCAAGGCGCTATGAGCAAAATGGCCCCTGGAAAACCGTTTTTTTAGTACAGTTGTTGAAACTGTTGTTTTGCCTGGGGGTTTCACCGCACACCCTCAGCCGGCTATACCGCAGCAAGAAAAGCGGCGGAACTGCAGGCCGCGGTAATCATGATGGGCAAAATCCCGCGGACGGGATTTAGCGAGGCGCGCTTGATGGAAGTGATGACGGCCTGAGAGTACGCCCGTTTCCACCAGCCTGGCGTGGTGGAGCAGGCGTAAAACGTGATGTCACCGGACCGGAGCATGTTTATTACATTTCTGCTGGGATAAAACGTGAGCGACCTTTACACTGGTCCTGCCGCATAAAGATACCGGAGCTTAACCCCGGTATCAACTGTTTTTATTCGGCATCATGATCAATTGCTGCTCTTAACCCTCATCAGCCAGCTTCAGATCCCATTCTTCAGTGCCCCAGATATTGCAGGCCAAAACCAGAGCCTCAACCGCTGATTTGGCGCAGTGTTCCGTATCCCGGCGATTTTCCTCCGGATCCAGCAGAAAGATACGCCAGTAATCTGCCTGTTCTTCCGCCCACACCTCGGTTCTGTCCTCCACGTCCGGCGTTTTAATGGTACCGATTAGCTCCTTAGCCATAACTTCCCCTCCGTTTCTTTTCTCTTTTCATAGTTCCCGTTTAAACAATATAATCCTCTAAAAGAATTATTGCAATGGCTCCGGCAATGGATCTTGGCTGGGCGGTTTAAAATGCAGGACCGGCCGATAAAATGGGGTGTATAATCCTGGTGATTACATATCTTCAATAAATAGCAAACCTGGTGAAAGCCGGGGAAACGCCATGCTGATCTGACTGGAGACTTATGATAGAGCAGGAACTGTAAGGCTTTTTATGGAAAGCCTATTGAGAACAATGTTGATACAGGCAAATGTTATCTGGCAGAAAGGAGATTTCACCATGCCGCTGCATATCATCCACGGCGATATAATCACAATGCCGGTTGATGCGGTCGTCAATGCTGCCAATACGGCTCTGCAAAGGGGCGGCGGGGTATGCGGCGCCATTTTTGCCGCCGCAGGGGCCGACAAGCTGCAGGCTGAATGCGACCGCATCGGCAGGTGCGGCGTCGGTGAGGCGGTTGTCACCGGAGGCTATGACCTTCCGGCCCGGCACATCATTCACACCGCCGGCCCTATCTGGAGAGGCGGAAATTCTGATGAGGCCCGTCTGCTGCATAATTGCTATACCAACTCTCTGTGGTTGGCCATGCAAAATGACTGCCGATCCATCGCCTTTCCTTTGATCTCCTCCGGTATCTATGGATACCCTATAGAGCAGGCTCTGCAAATCGCCGTCGCTGCCATCAGCGAATTCCTGCTAAAATATGATATTCAGGTTTATCTGCTGCTCTACGATCAACAAACCTTTGAACTGAGCAAAAAGCTCTTCCCAGCCGGTGAAGCAAACAGCGCTGACTGACAGGGCGCCTTTTGAAATTGTGGTACCGGGTTATTCAAGTGCTGCTGAGGCCGCCCCGGGAGAAGGCTGTATAAGCATTGAGATGCGAATTGGGTCGATACCTTACCCCAAATTTTATACCCGCGGTTCGTATTAATATAAGGGTACTTTTATCGGGGAGGTTTTAGCGTGGGAGCCATTAAATATGTCAAAGGCAAGTTAAAGTCCTTAGCTTTTTTGTTGTTTATAAGTATTCTGATTTATATTGGTTTTTTGCTGGGGTCGATGACCAATCAGGCTCAGGCTGCAAGCGCAACGGTGGTTGGCAGTGTGGTCAATTTGCGCTCCGGCCCGGGAACGCACTATTTAGTGGCGGGATCCCTTTATAAAGATACCAGGGTGGAAGTGACCGGCAGCAGCGGTGAATGGCGCCAGGTAAAATTCGGGACGCTGACCGGATGGGTGCACTCATCGCTGCTTGAGGTGGCGCCGCCGCAAATGCTGAAAGTAGGGGTTGAAGTGGCTAACCTGCGCTCCGGCCCCGGGGCTGATTATGATATTATCGGGCAGGTTCGTTTAGGTGATTTACTGACCCTGGTGGGTAAAGAAGGCGATTGGTACATAGCCAAAACCTCCGACGGCAAGGGGGCCTACATCCGCCAGGATATGATTGCAGGCCAGTCTGCCGCGGCCTCCACCTCGGCGTTAAAAGCTGAGCCTTCGCCCAACCTTAAAATAGTGCTGAACAACCAGCCCATGTCGTTTACGGTTGCCCCCTGCATAGAAAACAATCGCATTATGGTGCCCTTGCGCGAGGTATTTGATGCGGTTGGGGCCACGGTGGGCTGGAATAATGCCCGGCAGACCGCTACGGTAGACTGGGGGGCTAAGAAGATCGTCCTGCCGGTTGACTCCTTTGAACCTACGGTAAATGGTTCGATATGGAGAACCGATGTACCCATCCGCAAATACCGTCAGACTACCATGGCCCCGCTGCGTTTTGTGATCGAGGCTCTGGGCGGCACTGCTTCCTGGGATCCCGATAGTTCTACAGTATACGTTTTCATTCCTCCTGCTGACGGGCTAAAAGCCGTGGGGGTGGTGGTCACTTCCCCTCAGGTCAATCTGCGCAGTGGGCCGGGAACTTTTTACGAGGTGGTCGGCAAGGCTGGCAAAGGGGAGCAAATGTCAGTGATAAAACAGCTGGACGGCTGGTATCAGGTTAACCGGGCAGGGCAAAACGCCTGGGTAGCGGGCTGGATAGTGGAAGTTGTCTGGGGAGGAACAGGGGCGTGAAACCTCCTTTCCTTTAATAGAACACAGCTTGAAGACAGGCAGGTTTATGTTTAAATCGCAAGATATATGCTTTATTAACGGAGAAACCGCTTAATGTCCTGCGCTTCGCCTTGTCCCAAGATGAAAGCTCATACCGGGTCGATAGTAATAATATGCCGGGACTCTGCGGTTCCTGGCTTTTTTACGTCCCCGTTTCGATCCCTGCTTTCTACCTGGGTTCCCGGAATCCCAATCTTTTCAGTCTATGCCTCCCCCTGGCTTTACTGCTCAGCTTCTCCTGGTTCTTCTCGCAATACTCACAAATCTTTTCTATATTCCCGCCTTCAAGACTATGATGATCAACAACTACAACCATTGTCCTTGAATTAGTGTTATTGTTCTTAATTATTCGCCTTAGTCCTATAAGAATCCACGATATGCTACAATTAGTGCAATCATGTAAGGCAGGATACTTATGGATTCTAATCCTGTAACTGGCCCTGGGTGACATAATGAGATAATCTGTAAAAGTAGGCGGTGACAAGCCTCTGTAGTTTGGAGATAATAATTATTATTAAACAGGAAATATTTATCCAAATTGTAATTCCTTAAGTATATGTGCTTGGTGAGGATCTCGATATGGAAACTGACTGGCTGACAATTGAAGAGAAGAGTTCCTTATTTGATCTGATGTGGAATGGATCCTCTGAACCCATGATCCTGGCCCAAAGGGTTTTTAATAATAATGATAAAGATTATGTCGTCGGCTATATCATCCTCAGAGTAAACGCTCCTTTTGAAGAACAATCAGGGCTTGGCCAAGATGAGGTTATCGGACGAAGGGTTGCAGAAGTATTGCCATATTTTGATCCCCTATGGCTTGAGGAGTACGGGGGGGTTGGCGGACCTCATAAGACCTTTCAGGCAGTGGTGCGTAATTTCGCCGCAGATGGTTGGTCAAACGTACGGGTATTTTCGCTTAGCGCAGAAAAGCTGCTTGTTACCATTTCAAACCTCAAAAGCGAACCAGAGCGGGAGCATCTGGCTCTGCTGGCGGAACTGCGCCGCAAAGAATTGGAACTCAGCGAAGCACAGCGTATAGGCCACATCGGCAACTGGTACTGGATCCCGGCCATTGACAGGGATGAAAACCATTTATCTGAAGAGTTGCACCGCATCTTCGGTTACGAACCCACTCAGCCGCTGCCTCCCTTCCATTTGGCGAAGGGGGCTCTTTTACCGTCGGATAGCTGGAACAGTATCAATCAGGCAATCGAGGAGACTCTCCGAACCGGAGCAGGGTTCGAAATGGATACCAAAGCCCTGCGTGCCGATGGCTCTCCCATCTGGGTCACCATACGCGCAGAGGTTCTGCGGGATAAGCATGGTAAAATAATCGGTTTGAGAGGCACCAATCAAGATATAACCCAGCGCAAACAGGCTGAAGCTGAACTGCTCAAGGTCAACCGGAGGGAGAGACTGCTTTCCACCGTGGCGTGCCGACTGCTGACCAATGACGATCCTCAGGGGATCATAGATGACCTTTGCCGGGAAACCATGGATTATCTGCAGTGCGAGGTCTTTCTGAACTACCTGGCCGACCGAGAACTGGGCTGCCTGCACCTGAACGCTTGGGCGGGAATACCCCGGGAGGAGGCCTTTAAAATAGAGTGGCTCGATTATGGGGCCGGCATCTGTGGATCCGTAGCCCGGGATGGCAGTTGTATCGTGATTGAGAATATTGATGCCGTCATCGATCCCAGAACCGAGTTGATAAGAGCCTTAGGCGTAAAGGCTTATGCATGCAATCCCTTGATCATAGAGCAAGAGGTAATCGGAACCATATCTTTTGGAAGCCGTACCCGGGAATCTTTCACTCCAGAGGAACTCAGCCTGATGACGACAGTGGCCGGCCACATTTCCATAGCCATCGGCCGCCTGCTGGCCAACCAGCAGCTCAGGAAGAATGAACAAAGACTAGAGCTGCTAGTGCAGGAGCGCACCCGGGAACTTGAGGAATCTAATCAGGCTTTCGCTAAAACCTTGGAGAGTATTACCGACGCCTTCTTTACGCTGGACCGGGATTGGCGGGTAACTTATTGGAACGGTGCCGCTGAACATCTGTTTAACGTAACCCGCCAGGAGGTGATCGGCAGAATATTCTGGGAGGTGTTCCCCGATTCTATTGGATCTGAGATCTACTACCAATACCAGTGGGCAATGCTATACAATGTACCGGTGTTTTTTGTAACTCAAGCTGATCATTCGGACCTGTGGGTAGAGGCTCGCGCTTACCCGTCGCCCTCGGGGCTTACCATATACCTGCATGATATTACCAAGCGCAAGCTGGCCCAGGATGAGCTGCGCAACTCCGAGGAGAGATTTTATAAGATATTTGACAACAATCCTGATCTAATCGCTATTCTGCGCCTGAAAGACAACATGTTTATCGATGTAAACCAGAGATTCCTGAGCCTCACCGGCTATAGCCGGGAAGAAGTTATAGGCAAGACGCCTGAAAAGCTGAATCTTTATGATGAGAATCAGAGCCTGCTCGACTCAGCTTTGATTGAACTAAAGACCAAAGGGGAAATCCATAATGTTGAGTATAGGCTCAGCACCAAATCCGGGAATATAGTTACCGTTTCTGCTTCAATCGTTATTATGAACCTTAACGGGGAACTTTGCCGGGTTGCCCTGATGAGAGATCTGACCAGGGAGAAGTTGATGGAGGCGGAAATAGCCCGGCTTGACCGTCTAAACCTGATTGGCGAAATGGCGGCCAGCATCGGCCACGAAATCAGAAATCCTATGACTGCGGTGCGGGGCTTTCTGCAAATGCTGGGTGAAAAGGAGGAGTATTCTGAAGACCAGGCCTTTTTTGATCTGATGATCGAAGAACTGGACCGCGCCAATGAGATCATCACCGAGTATCTGGGGATGGCTAAAAACAAGAAAATCAGCCTGCTACCCAGGTGCCTCGACGAAATCGTCAATTCGCTGTGCCCCATGATTCAGCCTACGGTCACCAAAAGGGATATGAATCTGAAGCTGGAGTTAACCGAACCTCCCCCGTGTCTGGTGGATGAGAATGAGATCCGCCAGTTAATCTTAAACATGGTCCATAACGGGCTGGAGGCTATGGATCCCAAAGGAACGCTGACTATCGGCACCACTTCGGAGGATGATGACATAGTGCTCTACATAAAAGACCAGGGCCACGGCCTGGATCAAGATATCATGGATAAGCTCGGGACTCCGTTCCTCACCACCAAGGATAAAGGCACCGGACTGGGCCTGGCGGTGTGCTACAGCATCGCTGCGCGTCATAAAGCCAGGATCGATGTTACGACCGGGTCGACAGGAACCACTTTTTATATCAAGTTTCCCATAGCAGCTGAACAGGCTTTGCTGCTTTAGAAAAAAGTGGGGAGGCCGGGGTGACAAAAAAAGGCCGTCCCCAATTGTCCCACTTTACGGCTGCAGGCCGATAAAAGCAGGTGCATAAACTGCATGACCTGTACCCGGAGTTGCACCATGAGTCTTGAGGCTAATCAGATGGTGCAGAGCGAGGATATGGAAAGCCCTGAATGCATCCTCTGCGGTACCTGTGTTGATAATTGTCCCCAGGCTGCAATCGCATTCCGCTTTCACTGCGAGATGCGCTTGGCCTCTTGATTTTGGCCGGCAATAGTTATATAATTTAAAAGCATAAATTATGGGCCGTTAACTCAGTGGGAGAGTGCTTCCTTGACGCGGAAGAAGCCATAAGTTCGAATCTTATACGGCCCACCATAAAAGACAAGCAATACCGGGGTTTTAAAGCCCCGGTATTTTGTGTTACTTATCTAATTTTCTGTTTGTCCACATTTTTGTCCATCAAATCTATAGTTAGTTTCCTAAAATAATGTAGGCACTCCCGAAAGCAAAAGCATAATTCCTTCTATGGTTGCATATGGCTATTATAGCCATATATATGATAGAATGGAGGCATATAAACTTGGGAGGAATAAAAATGCCAGTATATACAATCAGTGATGCTAGAAATAAATTAAGCAGTTTACGGCATGAGGCGGCACAAGGGAAGGAGATTCTATTAGAGGATGCTAAACGCAGGGATGACCAGCCAGTTTCCATGATTGCCACCTTCTTGATTGACTCCCTGTGTGAGGAAAAGACGTTTTCTTTTGAATGGGTTGACACTCCGGGACAAGGAGGGGACTCGTATTCACTTTGGAATAAGGAAACAAATACATTTGGTATTGGCAGAACCCAGAGAGAAGCAGCTGAAAATTTTTTAGATAATATCCAGGAGTATGCTTTAGTATATTTTGACGACCTTCCCTTCTTCCTAAGCAAGAACAATCCAAGTAACAGCCATTACTGGTATCTGCGGAGGGTTTTAAGATGCAGTAATCGTAGCGATCTAGTTAATATGCTAGGCTTAGGAGAACATATCGAATAATGGGATATTCCTTCACCTGGAAAGATATTCAGAAAATCTGCACTGGCTTAGGTATGGAAAGACAAGGAAAGACCAATATATGGAAAGGCGTGGGGGCGACGGCATTAAACGCGCAGCCACTATACACCCCGACCACAAAGGGACATTGGGACCAGGACTGGCCTGTAGGATTGCAAAAGAACAATTGAAATTTCAGTCAATCGAAGATATGTATAGATATCTGCAAAACCTCTAAAACGACTCCCCCTTTTCAACCCGCCCCCAGAAAATATATACTCTCACTGCAGACCGCAATAAAAGCACTCCCGAAAAAAATTTCGGGATTTTTTATTTTGTTTTGCGGGGGCTATTTGGCTCTGGGGACAGTTTTGGGGACAAACCTTGATTTTCGGCAGCTGCTGCCATTGATGACAGAGATGGAATTTGCCCAATTAAAAGGATAAAAAAGCTTCATCAATGCTTCTTCCCGGCTGCTGATAATATTTTGGATTTTAAATTATAATGGTTGTTTGAATAAAATCCCGATGGTAAGATAAATATTAACTAATACAAATATAGGTGATGGAGCTCACCAGGCGTAATGCCAAAAATGCGACAGCTAATGGCTCCTGTCTTCGGGCAGGCGCCTTTTATTTTCTTAAAAAGTCCTGGCGCTGCGCCAATTACTGGTAAAAGGGCCAAAAAAGGAGTAGTACTATGGATGCGGGGATAAAAGTACCAACAAAAACGAAGTATAACCGCGAACTGCACAATATTTTTAATGAGATTCAAACCGGCGCTGAAGAGTTGGGCTTGAACTCATTAATGAGCCCAATAAGAAGCATCAGAAAATTTGCCCAGGAGAATACCTATTTAGATGTGGCTGTTTTGGGTCAGTTTAAAGTAGGGAAGAGCTCTTTTCTTAACGGCCTTCTGCAGCAAAACATACTCCCTACGGGTGATCTCCCGGTTACCTCAGTCATTACGCGGATACATTATGGCAGCAGTCCCAAAGCTACTGTGACATTTAGCGGTGGAAGCCATCGAACCATTGAACTGTCAGAAGTGGCATTATATGTATCGGGATCGGAAAACCCCAAAAATCAGAAGAATGTTATTTTAGTGGATGTTGAGACGCCTGCTATGGTAAACATGAAAAAAATCCGGTTGGTCGATACACCAGGAACGGGGAGTATTTGGAGACACAATACAGAGACTACCGCCGCATGGTTCCCCGAAACAGGGGCTAACGCTAGTGAACTGCCAATTCCCCATATGAACATTCTTAATGGCGGTAAGCATGCCGACAATAACCTGGATATTCAGGAGTTTATGATTGTACCGGCAGGGGCTCCTAACTTTGCTGAAGCCCTGCGTATGGGGGCGGAAATCTATCATACTTTAAAAACCGTTCTTAAAGACCGGGGATTGAATACCTCTATAGGAGATGAGGGAGGCTTTGCCCCCAGCTTGAAGACGAATGAAGAAGCCTTAGCCCTTATAATAGCAGGTATTGAAAAAGCTGGTTATAAACCCGGGGAGGATGTCTTCCTGGCCATGGATCCCGCTGCAACTGAATTCTTCCATGACGGCAAGTATGTTTTTGCCAGCGAAAATATCTCCCGCTCTCCTGACGAAATGGTTGATTTTTATGCTGGATTGGTTGATAGATTTCCAATTGTGTTGTTGGAGGATGGCCTCGCCGAAGACGATTGGGAAGGGTGGAAGCTCCTGACCGAACGTTTGGGACACCGGATTAAGCTTGCGGGTGACGATATCTTTGTAACCAATCCTGAAAGGTTCAGGCGCGGCATTGATGGTGGGATTGCCAACAGCATACTTATCAAAGTCAATCAAATCGGTACGGTTACTGAAACCTTGAGGACTATTGAAATGGCTAAGAAAGTTGGTTACCGGACTCTGATTTCCCATAGATCAGGCGAAACAGAAGACTCGTTTATTGCTGATTTAGCCGTTGCTGTTAATGCGGGCATGATTAAAACAGGTTCACCGGCCAGGTCTGATCGTGTGGCAAAATATAACCGGCTGCTTCGTATTGAGGAGCAGCTGGGCAATGCCGCACAATATGCGGGAAGGGCGATGTTTGAAATTAAATAAATCACCTGGCTATTCGAGGAGGGAGAAATTTGCTGGAAGTGGACATCCCCGGTAGGGGTTTATTGAAACTCACTCACCTCTTATTAGATGTTAATGGGACGTTAACCGTGGATGGAATATTAATACCAGGCGTTAAAGAGCGCGTCGAACTGCTAAAAGATTTACTGAGTATTCACCTTCTAACGGCAGACACCTTTGGCAGAGGGGTTGCTGTGGCATCTGAATTAAGAACCCGATTTAAGCGGGTTGATTCCACTCAAGGAGGCCTGGACAAGAAGGATTACCTGTACAAATTGGGGAGGGGAAATACGGCAGCTATCGGCAATGGGTACAATGATATTTACATGCTGCAAGACGCCGCTCTGGGCATAGCAGTGATAAACAACGAAGGCTGTGCGGCGGAAGCTATACGCCGAGCGGATATTTTGGTCAACAATGTGGTTGATGCTTTAGATCTATTGATCAATCGCAACCGCTTGATAGCGACTTTGCGTGCTTAATTCCATATGGTTTGCGGCGGGGGAGATGTAATTTATGCTTTGCAGGACCGGACATTTTGCTATAATCTATAATAGTAATAATTGGATGATGGGGGGGAGAGAATTGAAGCTCAACTATGAAAAACCGCAGGTAATCGTTCACGGCAATCTGCAGGAAAAAACCGCTGGGGTTTCTCCGTCTGCTCCTATTTAGGAAGGTATAGGAAGGTAATCGATAAAGACTTCCCGCGCAACCCCCGGGAGATTGTTTGCGAGTGACTGGGATCACATAGGTGCAACTCTTTAATATGGGAGGTTGATGAACATGAAACCTGTTTATGAAAAACCTCGGGTTAACCTGTGGGGAGACCTCAACAACATCACCCGGGCAGTGATCAGCGACGTTTAATGTGTGGGTCTTTTACATTAGGCACCGGTGCAACCAGCAAACCGGTGTTTTTCTTGTCTTTCTGCTGCTTCTCAAATCCGCCGGCACATCTCATTCGGCCTTAGCGCCAACCAATCATTCATAAAAAACCCCTTTATATACAGTCATATCCAGCATTAACACTATGAAACATCGGACCTGCTACTGAATAATGAAATTTTGGCAAACATATAAATAGACTAACTTTTAAGTAGGAGGCCATTTATGGTTTACGAATTGCAGGTTATTACCATACGGGCAAATAACCGCCTGGGGGAATTGATCAACGAGCGGCTGGAGTGGATAAAACAGCGGGGTTACCAGGTAGAGATCATTTCCGAACATCTGGACGCAGACATGGACAGTATGATCTTCAGACTGCATGAGAGCGGCCGGGATGAGGACGTTTTTCACACCGGCGATATCGTCTACATCTGTAAGCACCAGCTGGCTGAAGCCATTGCTGAGCATATCGTTACCGCCTGGGAATCACGTTTGTTATGGCGTGAAATACAGCGCACCTGTCGTTCGTTGTCTCCTGATGATAAAAACCGTCTTTTGGGCAAAGCCGAGGAATTCATCAAATGTTGTCACTCCAGCGAGAGCTTGAACCTGCTCATGAATTTCGGCCGCAAGAGCCGCATCGCCAACCGGATTATGGGCTATATCGAGGACGCGCCCCAACTGGTGGTGGAAGGCTTTATCACTTTTTGGATGCAGGATTACCTGACTGAAATAAAATTCGCCGTAGAAGTCGCCATCGAGGAACTGCGCAATGAGAAGGAATATAATGACTTCGTGAACCTCCTGCGCTATTTCGTGGAAACTCAGCCCCCCAAGGTACAGGAGGTAAACCTTATGATGAGCAATAATGGCGTATTCTACCTGTGGGACAGCGCCGGAACCAAAATCGATGAAAACTATATCAACTACTACCTCGAGGATATGCTGTCAGAGGAAATCGACCTCGATGATGTCCTGGTCAGTATTTTAGTAACCGTTGCCCCCCGGCGCATAGTCATTCATGAGAGCAGTCCGCTGCCCCCCAAGGAATCTGTGACTATGATCCGCAATGTATTTCAAGACCGCATCGTCACCTGCCAGGGGTGCGAACGCTGCGGACAGTTGCAGGGCCATGAAGCCGGCCTGCGCAATCCTTAACCACTTAAGCCCCCGGCCTCAAACTTACCGGTCCGCCCCCAACCCCTCTTTATTGCGACTGCCCGGGAAATCTGCTATATTTGTTTAAAACAGTAAGGTGGCCTATGAGTCTTGCAGCTATTGACTATCCCTTTGATCGGCGCCTTTATTGGATATATTACCAATGTTTTTGCCATCAAGATGCTTTTCTGGCCCAGGCAACCGGTCAACCTGGTTTTCTTTGAAATGCAGGGAGTGCTCCCCAAGCGGCACCGGGATATCGCCAGCAGTATCGGGGAGATTGTTGAAGAACGGCTCTTGTCCATGGATGACTTCTTTGACAGTGTTGACACCCCGGAACTGCGCCACCGCATTTTGGACGAGGTAGTGCAGGCTCTAAAAAAGCGGCTGGGTACGACCCTGTTGCGCATCACCCCGGACAGGTTGTACCGGTTGATCGAGGAAAGCCTGGAGAAAATCGTGCGCCAGGAAGCTGATCGTATAATCCACCAGGCGATCGAAAGCGGCCGCGCATCCATTACCGCCGAGATCAGCGTGAAGCAGATGGTAGAGGATAAGATCAACGCTTTTGAACTCAATGAACTGGAAGTGATGATTCGTCAGGTATCCCAGACCGAATTGAGGTTTATCGAGATATTAGGTGGCGTCCTGGGTTTCTTGTTAGGTTTAGTTCAGGTGGCCATCCTTTTAATTTTTCCACGCTGACAGATTGCAGGCAGGAGGTATTTGAAAAATGGTATCAGTAAAATTAAAAGACGGTAGTGAACGGCAGTTTCCAGAAGGAACCACCCTTTTGCAGGCAACTGAAAGTATTAGCAAGAAGTTGGCCAAAGAATCGCTGGCAGCCCGTTTCAACGGCAGCCTTACCGATTTGAACCGGCCCCTGCATGAAGATGGGGTTTTAGAGCTATTGGGCTTTGAAGAGCAATCCGGTCAGGATGTTTATCGGCACAGCTCTTCACATATCATGGCCCAGGCGGTCAAACGGCTGTGGCCGGATACACAGCTGGCCATCGGCCCGGCCATCGACAAGGGCTTTTATTATGATTTCGACAGCACTCATACCTTTACCCCCGAGGATTTTGCCGCCATTGAAGCGGAAATGAACAATATCATCAAAGCGGACTATCCCATTATCCGCAAAGAAATGCCCCGCGAGGAGGCCATCCGCTTTTTTAAAGAAAGGGGCGAAGACTACAAAGTGGAGCTTATTGAGGATCTGCCGGAAGATGCTTTGATAAGCCTCTACCAGCAGGGCGAGTTTGTGGATCTCTGCGCCGGCCCCCATGTGCCTTCTACCGGGAAGATCAAAGCCATCAAGCTGATGAGTTTGGCCGGGGCTTACTGGCGCGGCAGTGAGGCTAATGCCATGCTGCAGCGCATATACGCCACCTCGTTCCCCAAAAAAGCACAGCTGGATGATTATCTGTACAAACTGGAAGAGGCCAAAAAGCGCGACCACCGCAAACTGGGACGGGAGCTGGGCCTGTTTGTCATAGTCGATGAAGGTCCTGGCTTCCCGCTGTTTCTCCCCAAGGGGATGATTATAAGAAATGAGCTTGAGAATTTCTGGCGCCAGGAGCATGCTTTGGCCGGGTACCAGGAGATCCGCACCCCGATAATTCTGAGTGAAGAGCTGTGGCACCGCTCCGGGCACTGGGATCATTATAAGGAAAATATGTATTTCACCAAGATCGATGAGGGGGACTATGCAGTCAAACCCATGAGCTGCCCGGGCGGGCTCCTGGCTTATAAGCAGAGTCTGCACAGCTATAAGGAACTGCCCTTGCGCATGGGCGAAATGGGTTTGGTGCACCGTCATGAACTCTCCGGAGTCCTGCACGGCCTGATGAGGGTGCGCGCCTTTACTCAGGATGATGCCCACATTTTCATGCTGCCCGAGCAGATAATAGACGAGATCAAAGGGGTCATAAACCTGATCGACCGCTTTTACGGCCTGTTTGGCTTCCCTTACCATGTGGAATTATCCACCAAACCCGAAAAGTCTATGGGTTCCGACGAGGTCTGGGAAGTGGCTACCAACGCCCTGGAACAAGCCCTGCAGGAAAAGGGCATGAGCTACAAAATCAATCCTGGAGACGGCGCCTTTTACGGCCCCAAGATAGATTTCCACCTCAGGGATTCGCTGGACAGAACCTGGCAGTGCGGCACCATTCAGCTGGACTTCCAAATGCCGGAGCGCTTTGATCTCACCTATATCGGTGAGGACGGCGAGAGGCACCGCCCGGTGATGATCCACCGCGTTATTTACGGCAGCATCGAGCGCTTCATCGGCATTATCACCGAGCACTTTGCCGGGGCTTTCCCGGCCTGGCTGAGTCCGGTGCAGGTCAGGATTTTGCCCATCACTGACCGGCATCACGATTATGCCGTACAGGTGCTGTCCCGGCTCAAAGCGGCCGGACTGAGGGCGGAGGCCGACCTGCGCAGTGAAAAAACCGGCTACAAGATCCGTGAAGGCCAGCTGCAGAAGATCCCCTACCTCCTGGTGGTGGGGGATAAAGAGATCGAAGCCGGAAGCGTTTCAGTAAGGCACCGTAAGGATGGCGACCTGGGCAGCCAGGGAGTTGAAGAATTTATACAGGCCATTAAACAAGAAATAGAGGAAAAAGTTATCAGATAAAGCCTTGCAGGGCATTTCTGGTTATGATATAATTCTTGGCGTATCAAGCAGGAGCATTGCTTCTCACCTTACAACTGTGGTTCGTAAGGTATTATACGAATCGTAATGGTTTGCCGGAGCCTTGAGTTCAGCAAACCCGGGCGTATAAGAAGCGAGCCTTGTGCTCGCTTATATTTTTGTGGAGGTGAATTTCTTATCAGTAAGGATTGGAGAGTTAACGAGGAAATCCGGGCCAAAGAGGTTAGGCTCATCAGTGAAACTGGGGAACAGCTTGGGATTGTGCCCATCCGTGAAGCCTTGGAGATGTCGCTGCAGAAGAATCAGGATCTGGTTGAGGTAGCGCCGTCGGCCAAACCACCGGTGTGCCGTTTCATGGATTATGGTAAATTCAAGTTTGAACAGAATAAGCGCGACAAGGAAGCGCGCAAGAAGCAAAAGATTATTTCTGTGAAAGAAGTCAAGATGAGACCTAACATCGAGGATCATGATTTTCATACCAAGGCCAAGAACGCCAGGAAGTTCTTGATGGCTGGTGATAAGGTCAAGCTGACTATCATGTTTAAGGGACGGCAGATCACCCACCCGGAGCTAGGCGAGAGACTCTGTATCAAACTTGCTGAGGATTTAGCGGATATATCCACGGTAGAAAAGAGCCCCAAAGTGGAAGGTAGAAATATGACCACCATTTTTGTACCTAAAGCTGAGATCGACAAAAAGGAGGAAGCATAAATGCCGAAAATGAAAACCCACCGGGGAGCTGCCAAGCGATTCAAGAAAACCGGTAGTGGTAAGATAAAACGCTCCAAAGCCTATGCCAGCCATTTGCTCGGGGACAAGAGCCCCAAGAGAAAACGCGGCCTGCGTAAAGCCGGCCTGGTCAGCAAAGCTGAGACCAGCCGCATCGCCAAACTGATTCAATAATCTATACGGGAGGTAGTAAGAAATGCCGAGAGTTAAACGTGGTGTGACTTCACATCAGCGACATAAAAAGATTTTGAAGCTGGCTAAGGGATACCGGGGCAGCAAATCCAAACTGTACAGGGTTGCCAATGAACAGGTCATGAAATCCGGCCAGTATGCATACATTCACCGCCGTTTGAAAAAGCGGGATTTCCGCCGCTTGTGGATAGCCCGCATCAACGCTGCAGCCCGCAACAACGGTCTTTCCTACAGCCGTCTGGTGCATGGCCTGAAGGTGGCCGGGGTGGAAATCAACCGCAAGATCCTGTCGGAGATGGCCATCAGCGACCCGCAGGGCTTTACCCGCTTGACTGAAGTGGCCAAGCAGAGTATCGGTAAATAACACATAAAGAATCAAGAGGCTGTTCCATTGGTTAGACTAAGGAACAGCCTCTGTGTTTTATGCGACAAAAAGATGACAATAAAGGAGCATCCCTTTTGTCATCCTTTCGCCACACCGGCGTGGCGCCGTAGAAAAATCGAGGTCCTAGCATTTTGCATTTATCCGGGGGGAAGACATGAAAGAAATAAATTCCAAAGAAAATCCCCTGATCAAAGAAATCTCCAGACTGAAACACAAAAAATACCGGGATCAGACCGGGAGGTATATCCTGGAGGGCCTGCACCTGGTGGAAGAAGCGTTGAGCAGCGGGCAGCAGCCGGTGTGTCTGCTGGTGGCCAAGAAACGCCGGGAGCAGTACCAGGCTTTTGCAGCGCAGTATCCAAACCTCTCCTGGTATGCGGTGGATGAAGGCATTATGAAACTGATCTGCGACACCGAAAACCCGCAGGGAATAGCAGCGGTGATGACGAAGCCCGCTTACTCCCTTGATCAGGCGGCCAAACCGGGCGGGCTGGTGGTGGTTCTGGATCAGCTCAGCGATCCCGGCAATGTCGGCACAATAATCAGAACATGTTGGGCATTTGCAGTTGATGCCGTCTTAATGACCGCCGGATGCGTGGATCCATTTAACCAGAAAGTGGTGCGCAGTGCTATGGGGGGAACCCTCTATGTTCCTCTGCTGGAGGGGATCCAAATTTCCCAGCTGCGGGAGTTGAAAGCCCGCGGCTACCGTTTGTGCGGCGCCGCCGCAAGAGGCGCCGTTTCGGTTTATGAAGCCGATTTCAAGGGCTCGCTGGCGGTGGTTATCGGCAGCGAGGCCCGGGGATTGAGTCCCGAGGTGGCTTCCCTTTGCGATGAAATGGTGGCCATCCCCTGCCGGGCCGGGGTTGACTCGCTCAACGCCGCAGTGGCATGCGGCATTATTCTAAGTAAAAGCTGGAATAGCCGCTTTTATCGGGAGCCCTTTGTCTTACCAGGGTTGGTGTGATATAATAGCCCTAGTTGGGCCCTAGCTTTAACAAAGAGGGGTGAAGGGTTAGTGATGACGCAAGCTGACGATCTGTGGCGCCTTTTTGAGGTGTCAGGTTGCATTATATATTACCTCTTGTATAAGATGATGGTAACCCAATAATATGATAAACGAGGAACAGGACAAGTAGCTTGTTGTACTCCCGACAGGGAGGTCCGGTCGGCGATTGAGAGCCGGACTGAGGGTAAAGGCATGCGAATTCACCTGGGAGTTGTGGGCTGAAAATAGAGTAGGCTATACCGGGGTGCCCCGTTACAGGCAGGGTAAGTGAGTCGGGCCTTGGTCCGGCTAATTTGGGTGGTACCGCGGAACTGTGCTTTCGTCCCTGTAGGACGAGGCTTTTTTATTTTCTGGAGGAGGCGATAATCGGTATGCTGGTAAGACTGGAACAGCTGTCTCAAAAGGCTGAAGCCGCGCTGACTGCGGCGGCCGACCTGGAAGCCTTAAACGAGCTCAAGGTTAAAATGCTGGGCCGCAAAGGGGATATAACCTTGTTATTGCGGGGCCTGAAAGATCTGGGGGCCGAAGAGCGCGCCCGGGTAGGCAAGCGGGCCAATGAAGTCAAAGCCCAATTGGAGGAGCTCATACAGAATCGGGCTGAAGAGCTGCAGGGGTTACAATTGCAGAAACGGCTCCAAGAGGAGAGCATTGACGTTACCCTTCCCGGGGTGGCCCTGCCCAGAGGCAGCAAGCACCCGCTCACCCGCATTAATGAAGAAATAGTGCAGATCTTTAACGGGATGGGTTTCGCTGTTGCCGAAGGACCGGAAATCGAACTGGATTATTATAATTTTGAAGCCTTAAATGTCCCCAAAGACCACTCTGCCCGGGATATGCAGGATTCGTTCTATATAGATGAAGATGTCTTGCTCAGAACCCACACCTCGCCGGTTCAGGTGCGCACCATGGAAAAGATGGCTCCGCAGCTTCCGGTTAAAATCGTGGTGCCGGGCAAAGTCTACCGCAAAGACGATGACGCCACCCATTCTCCCATGTTCCAGCAGGTGGAAGGGCTGTTAATCGATCGGCACATCACTTTTGCCGATCTCAAGGGAACCCTGATGCTATTCGCCCAGGAGATGTTCGGCTACAATGTACGGGTGCGCTTCCGCCCCAGCTTCTTTCCCTTTACTGAGCCGAGCGCCGAAATGGACATCTCCTGTGTGATGTGCGGAGGATCCGGCTGCCGGGTATGTTCTCACACCGGCTGGCTGGAAATTCTGGGGTCAGGTATGGTTCACCCCAATGTGCTTCGTTACGGGGGGTATGATCCCGATCATGTTACCGGCTTTGCTTTTGGCATGGGGGTGGAGCGCATCGCCATGCTGAAATACGGCATTAACGACCTGCGCTTGTTCTTCGATAACGACCACCGATTTCTGCGTCAATTTTAGGAGGTGACAGGATGGGAATATCATTAAACTGGCTCAAACAATATGTGGATATCAAAGAGAAACCCGAAGTTATCGCCCACCGTCTCTCCATGGCAGGAATACTGGTAGAAGGCCTGGAGGAAAGCGGCAGCGATATAATCATGGATCTGGATCTGACTCCCAACCGGGGCGACTGCCTGGGCATGATCAACCTGGCCCGGGAGATTTCAGCCCTGACCGGCAAGCCGGTGAAGATTCCGGAAATTGTTTTGCGGGAAATACCCGAGAATATAGAGGATTATATCAAGGTGGAAATAGAAGACCCGGTTTTGTGCCCCCGCTATACCGCCCGCCTGGTGAAGAATTGCGTGATCAGGCCATCGCCGGCCTGGATGCAGGAGGCCCTCATCAATTCAGGGATTCGCCCCATCAACAATATCGTGGATGTCACCAACTATGTAATGCTGGAGGCCAATCAGCCCCTGCACGCTTTCGATTACAGGCTCCTGGGACCGGAGCCGCGGATTGTGGTGCGCCGGGCCAGAGATGGTGAGATTTTTACCACCCTGGATGAGCTGGAAAGGCGTCTGGACAGCAATATGCTGGTGATCACGGATGGGGAAAGACCGGTGGCCCTGGCCGGAGTAATGGGGGGCTTAAACACCGAAATCAATGATGATACCCGCGATGTATTGCTGGAATCGGCTAATTTCCTGGGGACCAACATCCGCAAAACCGCTCGGAAATTGGCCATGCGCAGCGAGTCCTCGATGCGTTTTGAAAAAGGCCTGGATATCAATGGGGTCATCTATGCGCTGGACCGGGCTGCTCAGCTCTTGCAGGATCTGGCCGGGGGCGAAGTTGTCGAAGGAATTTTCGATTGCTACCCGCAGGTGGCGGCTCCTGTTGAAATACTGCTGCGTCCCGGACGGGTCAATCATCTTCTGGGAACCGATATCAGCATCGAGGCCATAAAGGGATATATGAATTGTCTGGGTCTACCCTTCGATGAAAAGGACGGGCAGCTATTGGTTCATGTACCCAGCTACCGGGTGGATCTAAACCTGGAAGCGGATTTAATTGAAGAGGTGGCCAGGCTTTATGGCTATGACAACATCCCCAGCACTCTGTCCCGGGATGCCAGCCGCGGCGGGCTGAATCCCTACCAGCAATTCCGCCGCCAGGTCACAGCGGTGATGGCTCGTTATTTCAATGAGGTCATCAATTACAGCTTCATTAACCCGACGGCCTTCGAGCAGATTATGATGCCTGAAGACAGCCCCTTGCGCCGGACGGTTAACATTGCCAACCCGCTTTCCGAAGAGCAGAGTGTGATGCGCACCCTGTTGCTGCCGGGCTTGTTGAAAAGCCTCAGTACCAACCTGGCCAGGAGAAACCTGAACTTGTCTTTTTTCGAAACCGGTACGGTTTTTTATCCCGGCGAGGAGAAACTGCCTGCTGAAAATCTTAAACTGGGGGCCATAGTTTGCGGGCGCAGCCAGATCAATTGGATGAAGCATGATATAGAAATGGATTATTACTATTTGAAAGGCATGGCCGAAATCCTTTTAGAGGAGATGGGCTGCCCCGCAGTCAGCTTTGCCGCGGCAGAGGCTCCCGGTTACCATCCGGGCCGCACCGCAGCCGTCTCCTGTAACGGGGAGCGGATCGGGGTACTGGGCGAGCTTCATCCCG
This sequence comes from Syntrophomonas sp. UBA4922, assembly GCA_002398825.1. Lineage (GTDB taxonomy): Bacteria > Bacillota > Syntrophomonadia > Syntrophomonadales > Syntrophomonadaceae > DTU019. The sequence continues at coordinate 77,966 of DHBS01000027.1, forward strand.
CAATTCTGGAGGCCTATGGTATTAAAGAGCGGGCCTGTGCCATGGAACTGGACCTGGATAAACTCTATGCCCGGTGCAGCCAGCGGATTGAATCCCGCGAGATCCCCAGGTACCCTGCGGTTGAACGGGATCTGGCCTTGCTTTTGGAACAGTCCAGAACCATGGCTGAAACCATGCAGGTCATTCGGGAAGCGGCCAGCGGGCTTCTGGAACAGGTCACTTTGTTTGACGTCTACGCCGGGGAGCAGGTGCCGGTTGGCTACAAGAGCCTGGCCTTCCGCCTTACCTTCCAGTCCTATGACCGGACCCTGACAGATGCGGAAGTAAATGCGGAAATGGACGCCGTCCGTCAGAATGTACAGACCCGGCTACAAGCTGCCCTGCGCTAGGATAGGAGATTACGATTGTGGGGGCGGTCCCCAATCGTTATACAATCGTCATGCGGGGTTTACTGGCCGCCTGCCACAGATTCCGGGAGGCCTGATTAATAAGACATAGAAAATATTGCCGGAAGGAAAGTAAATCAGGTTCAGAGAATATAATATATTAACCAAAACAGGCACGGTTCACCAGGACAGCATCCGCCGTGAAAAAGAGGGCTAGAGGCCCTCTTTTATTTTACTGCGGGCAGGGAGAGCGGGGGCCCTCTTGCTTCTCACTCTCTCAACAAAACGCCCTGTCCTTACCGAATCCAGCAAATTGCGATGATGACCACAATCAGGCCGAATTGTATTATAATGAGGGGTAGACGGGTTTGTGAGGAGGGGGGTCATTATGGCCATTTCCAGCTTTAAAAGCTATGATATTCAGGTTAACGTAAAGGGCTTAGGCCCTTATATTATCCCTAAGGAAAGCACCACCGGGGATCTGGTCGGCCTCTTGAAAGACCGGGTTTCGCATCAGGTAGCGGCAGTGATTATCGACAATCGGCTTGAGGATTTGAACTTCGTCCTGGATAAAGACTGCGATATAGAACTGATAGATACCAGCAGCGAGAGCGGAGCCAGAATATACCGGCGCAGTATTGTTTTTATGCTCATTAAGGCCTGCCGGGAGCTGTTCCCTCACAGCGAGCTGATCGTCAAGCACTCACTGTCAAACGGCCTCTATTGCGAGCTCCAGGATCAGCCTCTAAGCGACCGGGATATAGAACAAATTCAGAAGCGTATGCGGGAATATGTGGTTCAGGACTTACCCATTGAGAAACGGGTGGTGAGCCGCGAAGAAGCACGGCGCATCTATGCCCGGCAATGCCAGCTGGATAAAGTGGGGCTGCTCGAATATCGTGACAAGGCCACAGTGCACATTTATGAGCTTGACGGCTACTATGAGTATTTCTATGGCTATATGCTGCCGCGCACCAGCGATCTGGAGCGTTTCCGGCTGTTGAATTACCCGCCCGGAATGATCCTGCAGACCCCCGATGTATACAACCCGGACGGCATCCGGCCATTTTCCGACCTGCCCAAGCTGTTCAATATTTATCAGGAAGCCAAGAAATGGGCAGTGATGCTGGGTACGCCCCATGTAGCCGCTTTCAATGATATTATCCGGGAGGGCGGTTTAAGGGATTTGATAATGATCAACGAGGCTCTGCATGAAAAGAAAATTGCGGACATTGCCGATCAGATCTGTTCAAATCCGGAGATCAGGCTGGTGACCATAGCCGGACCCTCTTCATCAGGTAAAACTACTTTCGCCAATCGCCTCATGATTCAGTTGAGGGTCAACGGGCGCCGTCCGGTGAGCATTTCTATGGACAATTATTTTGTGGATCGGGATCTGACCCCGCGGGATGAAAATGGTGAGTATGATTTCGAAGCCCTGGAAGCACTGCAGTTGGATCTCTTCAATGAACACCTGTGCCGTTTGATCGACGGTGAAGAGGTGGAAATACCGCGTTACGATTTTCTGACTGGCCGGAGTCTGAGCCGGGCCAGCAGGCTGCAGGTGCCTCCCGGGGAATTAATAATAATAGAAGGGATTCACGGCTTAAACGAAGGGCTCACCTTCAGTGTGCCCCCGCGCCAGAAGTTCCGCATCTATGTGAGCGCTCTGACACAGCTGAATATTGATTATAGCAACCGCATCCCCACCACCGATTCCCGGCTGATCCGCCGGATTGTCAGGGACAACCGGGTCAGGGGATACTCCGCGCTGGAGACCCTGGGAAGATGGCGCTCGGTGCGCCGGGGAGAAGAACGCAATATCTTCCCTTTTCAGGAAAATGCCGATGTGATGTTCAATTCCTCCCTGGTTTATGAATTAGCCATATTGAAACCCTATATCGAGCCGCTGCTTGCCGAAATCAAGCCGGATATGCGGGAATATGTGGAGGCCACCACCCTGTTGAAATTCTTGAGCTACTTCCGCCCCGCGCCAGACAATTTTGTTCCGCCTAACTCCATACTGCGCGAATTCATCGGAGGCGGCTGGTTTAAAGATTGAACAATCCAAAGGTTTTAAACCGGGTTTGACTCAAGATGGAAAGCGGGTGCAGAATATAATCAGCCGGTTTGCTCTTTCACGTTTGGCCAAGCGTTTAGCAATGGATGGCATTAAAAACGGCTGCAGGGGAATAAATGCCGGCGTTAGGAACTATTTTATAGTCCCCTTCCCATCTGGGATGATTGATACGAGGTTGTGATCGGTACGAACTCCTGCCGACGGCTCTAAGGAGGAAAAACCGCGCTGCCTTTAAAATTTAAGGAGGTAGTAATGCCCAATCTGTTTCAACGACGTTTGACCCTTTTTTACCTCTTGCTTATTGTTGCCGTGATGGCGGCCATGGGTGTGATTTTGAATATGGTGATCAAGCGCGGTTCTTTTGACGCTTCTATGGACAAGTTCCTTTTAACCATGGTGCTGGCAACCGTCGCGGTAGGTATTGTGGCCGCCCTCATAAACATCTGGATTGCGGCCCAGATGTCAAGGCCAATCGAAATCATAACCGCAGGGGTAGACAACATGGCCCAAGGCAACCTGCGCCAGCGCATACACCTCTTGCCATCGGATGAACTGCATCATCTGGGGCAGTCAATCAATGAACTGGCAGAGACCCTGGAGCATAACCTTATTGAGATCTCATCGGTAAGAAACCGCCTGGCCCTGGTTTTAGACACTACGATAAACGGTATTTTTACGGTGAGCCAGTACGGCAGAGTAACCTATATGAATCGGGTAGCCTCAAAGATACTGGGGCTTGGTCCCGAAGAGTTGGGCAAAAAGCATTCCGAAGTCATTCAAAACTATACTTTAATCGATCTCATCGATAAGGTGCGCACCACTCACCAGCCGGTGCGTTGTGAGATCAAATTCCACAGCCATCTCGACCGACTCTTGGAGGTAAATGTGGTGCCGCTAAGGGCTGGCCTATATGGCCGCGAAGAAGGCACTCTGGCCATTTTCAACGATATTACCGAATTGAAGCGGCTGGAAAGGGTGCGCAAGGATTTTGTGGGCAATATCTCCCATGAACTCTTAACTCCGGTAACCACTATCACCGGCTATGCAGAAAACCTGATGAATTGCCAGGGTATGGACCGGGAACAGATCCGGCAAAAATCGGCCGTTATTTACGATGAAGCCAATCGTCTGCAGCGCCTCATCAGCAGATTGATGGAACTGTCCCGGATTGAATCCGGTCGCTTACAGCTGCACCTGCAAACCCTTGATATATCCGAAATAATCGAGAAATCCATTTCCATGTCGCGGCGGGATCACGAGCAGGAGATTTGGGTGGATTTTAATAAGCCGACCGAGCCACTGATGGTGGATTTTGATGAAGAATTGATCGTACAGGTGATACTCAACCTCTTGGACAATGCCGTCAAATACAGCCCCCCCAATACCCCGGTGGTGATCACGGTTGAAGACCAGCCTGAAGAGGTCAAAGTCACGGTGAGCAATCAGGGTGAGGGAATTCCTCCGCAGGAGAAGGAGCGCATCTTTGAACGCTTCTACCGGATTGATAAAGACAGATCAAGAGACACCGGAGGTTTTGGCCTGGGCTTATCCATCGTCAAACATCTGGTGGAACATCATAACGGCAAGCTGGGTGTGGAAAGTGAGCTGGGCCGCGGGGCTACGTTCTACTTTACCTTGCCTCACAAAATTGAAACCGGCGGTGAACTGCCGCAATAGGATTGCGGCTGACCTGGGAGCGGCGGCAGGAAAAACCCGCCTTAACAGAGAATAAACAGCAAATATTGACCTTAAAATGAGGGGTGAGCTGCTTGAACAATAAAAACCAAATTACGAAAGTTACGGTATCGATTTTTAACGAAGACTATGTGGTAAGAGGAGAAGAAGATCCTGAATACATACAGATGCTGGCCTCCTATGTCGATAGACGCATGCGCATGATTTATCAGCGTAATCCCAATCTCTCCAGTACCAAGGTGGCAGTACTGACAGCCCTCAACCTGGCGGACGAATTAAACAAGCTGCAGGAAGACTATGACGAACTGGTAAGAGCCATGGAAGAGGAGCGTAAAAATAGGATGGGATAACTCATGACCAACCTGGAAGTGGCAAGCAAGCAAAGCGGGGGCAAATATTCTATCGGACTGGCATTGCCCCTGGCCGAGAAATTAGCAGAACATCTTCACCACCGCCTGCCGGGGACCCAGGTTCAGATAGTTGGCAGTCTGCGCCGGGGTAAAGCTCTGGTAAGTGATGTGGATATTTTAGCAGGCTGCCCGGACGGCAGTAAGGTGGCGCAGGCCCTGGCTGATTTTTCCGGCATCGATCTGCATGCGCGGGAAACTGACCGCATCGCAGGGTATCTGCCCCATCGCATTCCTTTTGAAATCATTCTGGTCCAGCCCCGGGAATTTGCCTGCCATCTTCTGACTTCCACCGGCTCCAAAGCCCATCGCAATCGTATTATGAAAGGTTTAGAAACAGCTCCCCCGACCTCCTTCCAGAACGAAACCCAGCTCTACCAGTACCTCGATATGGCCTATATTCCGCCTGAATTACGCGAAGACCGGGGCGAGATCGAAGCCGCCCGGGAAAAGCGCCTGCCGGAACTGGTTGAGCTGCGGGATATAAAAGGCGACCTGCATGTGCATTCCAATTGGAGCGATGGCTTCGAAAATCTTATAGTTCTGGCAGAGGCGGCCCGTTTAAGGGGTTATGAATATATGGCTATAACCGATCACAGTCAATCCCTGCCCAGTACCGGGGGATTGAACCCGGAACGCCTGAGTATGCAGGCCCGGGTTATAGACGGTCTCAACCGGCAACAGCCGGGGCTGCGTCTTCTGCGGGGCATTGAAGTGGACATCCTCAAGGATGGCAGTCTGAACCTCAGCGACGCAGATTTGGAGCAGCTGGATGTAGTCATAGCTTCTATTCACAGCCATTTCAGATTGGATCGGAAAGAGCAGACCCGGCGCTTATTGCGGGTCATCGAGAATCCTCATGTGGACATAATCGGACACCTCACCGGGAGGATGCTCAACAAACGCTCAGGCTATGAACTTGATCTTGAGCGGATTCTCCAGGCGGCCGCCCAGCACCATAAAGTACTGGAAATCAATTCACACCCCAGCCGCCTGGACATTGACGAAGATGTGGCCCGCAGGGCTGTTTCGCTGGGCATCAAGATCGCGGTCAACAGCGACGCCCATCACCAGGGGGAAATGGACCTGCTGCGCTATGGCATCTTCAACGCCCGCCGCGGATGGGTTGAGGCCGCGGATGTAATCAATACCTGGAGCCTTAAAGAGGTTCTGGACTATTTTCGGTCCTGATCTTCCGGGTTCTATTCCGTTTTTCACCACTTCTCCTCAAACAAACCACCACTGCTTCCCGGTTTAACTTCATGACATCTCCCC
>DHBS01000043.1:0-2714 GCA_002398825.1 Syntrophomonas sp. UBA4922
GCGGGATCGGTGAAGGGATAAGCAAGCGGAGATAGTAGCGCATTGAATACGGAGCAAACGCGCGTAACGATAAATTGGCATGGAGATTGGGTGCACACCTAAAAGGTCGTGCACTTTTTCTTTTGCGGTTGCTTTGGGATGTTGTTGCCAGTGAGTAATCCAGAAAAAAGGAAAATAAGTGTTTTGGCAGAAATTAACCAAAAAAGGAAAATGCGGGTGATTGCAGTGACAAAAAGAACGCATTTTATCATAACATTTGTAGTGTTAGCGATTGCAATTCTGCAGGTGTTATTGCTTGCAGGAATAATAGGGCCGGGATTAATCAAAAAAGACGTTACAGCAGTTGAACCCGATACTCCGCTGATCCATGCCCCAGTGCAGAGTAGCCTGCCCGTGGAGGAAAACAGTTATTATCAAGACCATATCATCGTCGACCCAGCCACGAACCGTGATGCTGAAATCACCGGCATTTGCGGGCCGCCTTCCGGAAGTGTTCCGCTTCATGCATTGACGCATGACAACGGAGTTATGGGGAACGGCATGCTATTTGCCTCTTACCATCAGGAGCTGCTGCCCGAAAGCAAGACAGTCATTCAAGCATTCGATCTCTATAGTAAGCAGCCAAAGTGGAGTTATGAAATCTCCCCATCTTTTAGAGGACATGTTGGGGCACTATCAGAGACAACGGTGTACGTCATTAGCGAAAATGTAGACACATCAATATATGCACTTGATCAAAAGAGCGGAGAAATGAGTTGGCTGGCTTACGTCCCCGGTCATATCGCGGATTTCGTCATCGCTCCCGGATACGACCATATCTATGTTGCCGCCACAAATGGAGTTATTTCCACAATAGGCCTTGCGGACGGGAAAACCTCCACACTGTGCCACCGGGCAGGAGAGAAAATATCCAAACTTGTCCTGACAGGCGACTATCTATTTGTGGAGGCTGATGAATACTACCTGTATTCTATTCCTCAGGGTAAGCTGGTTTGGGAAAGGCCGAAAAAAAGACACAGTTATAGCAACACTGCCATATATGGCAACAGATTGTTGATTACTGACGAGACAGGGTTGACGTGTACCTCATTCCTAAAGGGAGCAGAGGGATGGCAGACAGTCTTGTCTCCGGAAAGAGGCACATACCCCATCGCGGTAGGCCGAGAGCAGGTATATACCGGTCTTAAAGGCGGAAAATTAATGGCTTTCGGGATTGAGACCGGTCAGCAAACGTGGGAAAAGATCATTCCCGAGGCTGATGAATTCGATGCGCTGGCAGTATTCGGAGATTCGCTGTTTGCCATAGCTAGTACCAAAGGGAGCCGCTTAAGAGAAGATTCAAAGCTGTTTGCGATCGACCTCAAAACAGACAAGATATACTGGCAGTTGGAAGGGTGCGAAACAATACCGTCTGTCTATGCGGATCTGGGTTTGTTTAATTTTTATGATCATAGAAACATTTGTATTGGAATCTTCGGACCCGGGACGATAGAGAAGAGTGCCAGGCTTGATTCTCTTCAGGAGCATTTTGAGTATATCGAGCTGGCTTTTTACCGGGGTACGCAATATTGGCCAGAGCTGGGCAAAATAATCGAGACAGTTTTGGACAAGTATCAGGATGCGAAAGTATTTCGTGCTGGCAACTGGGAAGACGAGCCGGGTTATTTCAAAGTGGCACCAGTCCTCCTGGAATTCCTGGGCAAGATTTACAGACACCAGGGTCAGACGGAGAAAGCGATGCGCTGCTTTCAGCGTATGGTCAATGAGTATGGCAAAGAAAAATATTTCATCGGTGATAGCGACAGAGCACAGGTAATATTTCTAGCTGGAGGCGAGGGGCTTTCACTCCAGGTCGAAACGCTGCGCGATTATGTGAAGGATTACGAAGCCGCCATTGCCGCAGCCCATGCTATGGCCGCCGGGGAATATGGTCAGGAGGTGCGATTTGACTGGGCACCTCCCGAATATGAACCTTATGCCATGATTGCACTGGCCCATCTGCGCCTGACGCTGGAAGCCATGGAAGCACCGCTGTCACGGTGGGAAGCCGAATATACAAAACTCTACAATGGCATGTCCGATAAAGACTGGGCAGCGCTGGTCGTACAGGAGCTCGCCGGTATAATGCAGAAAAATGGTAAGATCGAGCAGGCGATTGCTTTATACAATCTGCTGAGGACCGAATACAGCGAGGCTTTTGTCTCGCTTGGTGAGGGATTCTTTGAAAATCCGGCTTATTCGGCTTGCCAATCCCTGATTGGGATTTATACTGAGCAAAACCGACCGGCAGCAGAAATCGATGTAATAAAGAAGGATATGGAGAAAATAGATGCTTTCATGTCAACAGCGACAGAAGGCTGGTGGGATCCTGACCAGATGTATTGAGCGAAATTTGCATAAAAGCCGCCGCCGGGTGGATTACTAAACCTGAGATTCCAGCGCGACTCCTGCGATCCATTACCATTACAGCAACCCGGAGGAACTGAGGCAATGAAAATAGAATCCACCGTTTTCACCAACCGCGATTTCATGGATTTAACTCAGGAAGAGGTTCACCGTTTGAGCGCGGAACAGAGCAAAAACCTTGATGATAGCTTGGAACTGCCGTCCGCGATGCAAGCGGTGGAAGAGGAATATGGCCCGGAGGGTGACTGGCAGGATCATTGGGTGACCTTGGATACGAAGGGGACCAGAGTCTACACACGGATGTATTT
>DHBS01000043.1:3005-3239 GCA_002398825.1 Syntrophomonas sp. UBA4922
GCCACGTGCCAGCTTTGGCGCGCCTTACTATCCAATCCAGATCGATATGGCCAGTAACAGGCCGGTGATAATGTGGTTTATGATGTTCGCGGCGCAAACACGGTCCAGGCGATCGGATTCGCTATGCCTCAGCATTAACCATGTACGCCAGCCCAGCGGCGCGGTGATCAAGCATAAGGAAACCCAGAGCGGCAAAATGCCGCACAGAATGCCAATCGCCAGTGAGAGATAGGT
>DHBS01000036.1:0-8226 GCA_002398825.1 Syntrophomonas sp. UBA4922
GTGATCATTGATAGTGAGGAATGGGCTGACATCATAGATTTGATCAATACCGCTGAAAGAAGCAAGATTGCAGAAGAGTATAGGCCTACTTATGGAGGGATCGTCAATATGGGCGTCAAGAATGCCGACGGCTCGGTCTGCTATATCGTCGGACTTCGCAAAGACATCAGAGCAAAAATCGGCAAACAAGCGGGCAATGCCGTAAAATAATCATTAAGGAGTGTGAGTGATATGGAGAATTTGAAATCGGAAAAACGAAACACGCTTACACTTGTGTTATTGGTAATTTATTTACTGGCATTAACTTGGTTGATTCTCTTCAAACTGCAATTTTCTATCACGGTAATGGATGAAGGAGGAATCATCAATCTGATTCCGCTTTTGGGGTCTTTCGATGATAACGGCGTTATTCGCTTCAGCGAAATCAGAGTTAATATTCTCGCTTTCATACCTTTGGGAATCTATATTTGTATGCTTAAAGCCCCGTGGTCTTTTGTGAAAAAGATTCTTACGATTGTCGGCTTAACTTTTGTCTTTGAAATAATACAATTTATTTTCGCAATCGGCAGAGCTGACATCACCGATGTGCTTAGTAACACGCTGGGAGGGATAATCGGGATCGGCATTTATGCCTTGCTGTCCAAGGTTCTGAAAGGCAGGACAAATAAGGTTATCAATGTACTTGCCGCGGTATTCACCATTTTGGCATTATTACTTGTCGCTGTGTTATTGGTAAGTCACCGATGGGTGATTATCAAATAGGTATCAGCGACACAATAACAAGGAGCGATTCAGCCACCGCTTGGCAAGCCGATAGATTATGAACTCATCACCGACATCGTGCGGTGGAGAGTAAAGTGGGAAGCGAAAGGGAGTGACACTTTATGACAAACGAGCGCGTATACAAGATGGCGTTTTCGAGAGTCTACCCGCTACTCGTCCAAAAGGCGGAGCGCAAAGGGCGTACCAAATTAGAGGTTGATGCTGTGATTTGTTGGCTGACGGGGTATGACGAGCATGGCTTGTGGGCGCAAATCGATAAAGGGATAGACTTTGAGACGTTCTTTGCCGAAGCCCCGCAAATCAACCCAAACGCCCATAAAATCACGGGAGTGGTCTGCGGCGTTCGCGTTGAAGAAATCGAAGACCCGCTCATGCAGAAAATCAGGTGGCTTGACAAACTGGTTGATGAATTGGCAAAAGGCAAGCCAATGGAGAAGATTCTGAGAAGCTGGTTATTATAAGAAAAAAGAAGTCATGACCGCCAGTTACTACCGGTGGTCATGGCTTTTCATATGCAGGTAAAAAATGAAGTGTCTTTCTGACGCCGAGCAAAAAATGAAATTAGATTAGTGAAATCATTTGTGAATAAATTGAAAATTATTATTTTTATCGAGATAGATAATGAACATACTCATTATGTCGGATGTACTTGTGAGCATGTATTGACAGAAAAGATAAAATATCTTAGGATTAGGTAAACTAATAGTTTACTTGATAACACGTAAGTGAAATAAAGGCGGTAGATCTTTTGGGAATCAATGAGCGCAAGGAAAAAGAAAAGGCAATTCGCAGAAATGATATTATTGATGCTGCGGAAAGAATCTTTTTTACAAAAGGATATGATAATGCCACGATGGATGATGTGGCGAAAGAGGCAGAGTTTAGCAAGAGAACGGTGTATGTCTATTTCAATAGCAAGGAGCAGATCTATTTTGAAATTATGATAAAGGGATACAGGCTGTTAATCGGTATGCTGAAAGATGATCTACAAAAGGAAAAAGCCTGTAATGCGGTTGAAGAAATAAGACAGATTGCTTTGACACTCTACCGGTTCAGCAAGGATTATCCGGAATATTTTAAAGCAATTATGGAGTATGAAAATGGTGAATTTGATTTTCAAAAAGGGATTCCGGATCAATCAAGAGATGAGTGCTATACCCTTGGAGAGGAAATACTAGGGCATTTGATCGGAGCGTTGGAAAGAGGCATTAAAGAAAATTACATCCGCAGTAATTTGGATGTTGTTAAAACAGCTCTTGTTTTATGGGCTTGCCTGATTGGCGTATTTAATACCGCAAAGAAAAAGGAAAACTATATTAAAAACTATCACATGACGACACCGGAGGAATTGGTATCAGCAGCTTTTCAGCTTATCATCAGGTCAATACAAACTGAAAATGGGGGGAATTGTAGATGAGCAAGAGGACGGTGAAGAAAACAATGACCATTATTCTTTCAAGCATTGCTGCTTTATTGATCATAGCTTTTACATCGCTATTTATCATAAGTGGGGTTTTTGAGTCGTCAAAGTACTTGGAACCTTGGCAAAAAACTTATTCGCAAAAATTTGATGATCCAAGAATCCAACTCGTGGCTCACGGACTGTTAGCTGCAAACGGGCATAACATGCAGCCGTGGAAAATACAGCTCGACAAAGATGATCCCATGGTATTTTACTTATACGCCGATAGTGACCGCTTGACAAATGAGGTAGACCCTTTCGCCCGGCAAATGATGATTACGCAAGGTGCATTTTTGGAGTATGTCAAAATCGCTGGAGATGAGCGGGGATATAAAGCTGCAGTGGAGTTATTTCCAGATGGCGGCTATGATGAACAAAATCTGCGGGAGAGCATGAAAACCAAACCGGTGGCAAAAATTATGCTTACGAAAGACAAACCTCAAAACAACCCTCTCTATGATTCCATGTTTTTGCCTGACACTAACAGGGCGGCATACCAGTCAGATAAGTTAACCGCTGAGCAGATAGATCAGTTGGAAAATATCAATACTGATGTCAATATGTCAATAAAGATTTTTCAGGACCAAGAAAACATAGAAAAACTGGGAAGTTATGCAATGAAGGGCGCCACTATCGAAGCAGGCGTGAATCGAGTTATGCAGGAAACAGAAAACATTTTTCGCTCTAGTGAGTATCAAAAAAACAAATATCGTTATGGCTTTTCTGTCGAAGGACAAGGTACTTCAGGCATCATGCGGCATATCCTGCAGGGCTTGGTCACGATATTTCCTTCGTTGAACAGTGGGCAAGCAGCGTCTGATACGTTTATACAGTCCACCCGGACATCGGTAGACAATACAGCGGCCTATGCCATGATTATTACGAATGATAATAATCGTTCAAGCCAGGTTAAAAGCGGTATGCTTTATAGCAGATTGATACTGACAGCTCATAGTTTGGGTTTAGTTATGCAGCCTCTTAGCCAGGCTTTGGAAGAATATCCCGAAATGAAAGAGCCATACAGCAGCATTCACCGCGATTACGCTTCAGATGGAGGTACCCTCCAAATGCTTGTTCGTTTGGGCAAGCCCGCAAAAGAAGTCCCACAAAGCATGCGACGCGATGTGATGGATTTGATAATCAGAGAATGAATTTGTGACACGGCACTATGCGTTAGGGGATGATAAAAAGCAAGAAAAGAGTCCTGCCGCCAAGGAACTACCACGTCTTGTTGCTGGAGAGAGTGAAAGGCTAATTGACAGGCTTGGGGGGAATTTGGTTTATGGAGCGTCTTCGTTGGGAGAGTTTGCTGGCATGAAAAGGGCAGACTTTTATACAAGGGTCTATCAGATTGTACAGGCCATCCCCCGGGGCCAAGTGGCAACTTATGGGCAAATTGCCTGGATACTGGGTAAGCCCCAATGCTCACGGAGGATAGGACAGGCCCTGTATCATGCTCCCCATGAGGTAAACCTGCCCTGCCACCGGGTGGTAAACAGTAGGGGAAGGCTGGTTCCGCATTGGGCTGAACAGAAAGATTTATTGCTAAGAGAAGAGGTTGCTTTTAAAAACAATGGTTGTGTGGATTTGAAAAAACATTTGTGGAAAATCTTCTGACGTTCCTTTGTCACCAGCAGCAGTCGGGCAGGGGCTTACATTATCTTGCCTGTTGCGACTATTACCTTAATGGCTTTTACGCCCAGGTCAGCACCCCAATACCGGCAAGCCGCTCTTTTTGACTAAGGGACGAAGACAGGATCTTACCAGTATTTTTTGAAAATATTTGATGTTATAATCATACTTACCTCAAAACAAGCAGGGAGTAAATCATGAGCAGAGATGCGGGAGAAAAAGAAAATCCCGGGACGGAGGAGCGCCTTAAAGAGGCGGCGCATGGCCTCCTGACCTGGTACCGAGAACATCACCGGGATCTTCCCTGGCGCCGCAGCAAGGACCCTTACAAAATATGGATCTCCGAAATCATGCTGCAGCAGACCCGGGTCGATACCGTCTTAGAATACTACCCGCGATTTATCACGCTTTTTCCGGATATCGATACGCTGGCCCGGGCCAGCGAGGAACAAGTGCTGACCAGTTGGAAAGGCCTGGGCTATTATAGCCGGGCCAGAAATGCGCACCAGGCGGCCCGGATTATCGCCGACCGCTATGGAGGCGCCTTCCCGGAGGATTTGCAGGCTATCCAGGCGCTTCCCGGGATTGGGGCCTATACGGCCGGGGCCATTCTAAGCATTGCTTTCGGTAAAGCGGTTCCGGCCATCGACGGCAATGTCTTGCGTTTTATAGCCCGGCTGCTGCTCTTGCAGGATGCCCGGGGCAGCAGTGCCTTGCACCGAAAAGTGGAGCATGCGGTGGGCAGGATGATACCGGATCATCAAGCCGCGGACTTCACTCAGGCATTGATGGAAATGGGGGCTTTGGTATGTATCCCGGGCCATCCGCGCTGTGAGACTTGCCCCGTAAATACCCTGTGCCTGGCCTGTGCGCATCAGATGCAAAGCGAGTTGCCGGTGAAAAAAGAGCGGAAGAAAGCGAACCCGCAGATGAGGTATTGGGTTATGGCCTTTGTGAAAGAAAATCAGGTTCTCATGGAATATCGGGAGAAGGAAACCCTCCTGGGACACCTATGGGGGCTGCCCATGATTTTGATCAAGGAAGGGCTGGACCTGGTGCAAGGGGCTAAAGCGCATTTCGGTTTGGATATCGAAGCCGGCCCGGTTCTAGGAACGTTTATACACCAGTTTACCCATCGTTCCTGGCATATGGAAGTCGTCTCCTGCTCCATCAAGCAGCCGGGCGCTATAAAAAGTTCGCTGCAATGGCGGCATTTTGACGAGCTTCCTCAAATGGCTATTCCCACCGCTTTTCAGAAGATCATGCCCTTGTTGGTGGCCGGTGACGCGGCCAGACAGGTTCAAAAAGGTATTGATTAACGGTTGCCACCCCCAAGTGATTCAAGCCGTTGCCCGCTTGGAAAATATCCCGAATCAACTGCGTTTCCTATAAACCTTGAATAGGGGTCCTGGACTTGAAAACCTTTAAAGAAGCTGGATACCGCCAGAAATTGTCCAGCCCCTGGATAAAAAGTACCACTATTTTGAATAGGCAAAACGAGGAGTAAAATATGAAAGAGAAATCATTCGTAATTTTGCTGATTGTCAGCATGATAATCTCCACAGCCGCGCCCCTGTTCGCGGCTGATACCATCACGGCAAAACCAACGGCCTCGACTGTGCTTGTGAACGGTAAGAACGTGATTTTTGACGCATACAATATCAACAGCAACAATTATTTCAAGCTCCGCGATTTAGCCTATACGCTGTCTGGAACGGCTAAGCAGTTTGATGTCGGATGGGATGGAGCGAACAACTCAATTTCGCTCGCAAGCGGCCAGCCGTATGCAACGGTTGGCGGTGAGATGCGGGGCCAGGGCGCAGGAGATACAAAAGCCACGCCTACGACCTCAAGAATTTATCTTGACGGTAAAGAAGTCAGCTTCACTGCTTACAATATCGAGGGTAACAATTATTTCAAACTGCGGGATATTGGAGCGGTGTTTGATTTTGGTGTTGACTGGGACGGCGCGAGGAATACGATTGCAATTGACACGGGCAAAGGGTACACGCCAATGGATGTTGTGGTCGATATTATGTTTGATTCCCAATATTATGCTTATGGGGATCAATTACTTAAGACGGAATTATTTTCCTATCAGGATGAAATCTATGTTCCACTGCAAGGAATCTTCGAGGCGAAGTATCAAACTTTTGTCTGGAATGAAGCCACGCAAGCAGCAACCGTTACCCATAATCCTGAAATAACGCCTCAGTTGGAAGAAATCGCCGAACGCTGGGCCTATCCGATGCGAGGACGAGGTAGCTATAGAGCGGATTATGTGCGCCTGATAGAGTACGACGCAGAAACAGGTAATCTTATCTGTGCGGGGAGGGAGGAGACATATTCATTCCAGCTGACTGAGCAGGAACAGGGGCAGTTTAAGGAGTTGCTGGCCCAAGGCCTGGATACTGGCAGCCCTTACCGCCTGGTAGCCTATTTCCCTTGGCCTTTAGCTGCGGGGGGCCCTCCCCCGGCAGAAGCGTTAGCGCCCTTATTTGTTGAGTTAACCGATCCCTATTCTGAAGAACGGCAGGCCATAGTTCGTCCCATAACCATCAGCGTCGAAGATAATGGGGTCCCGGTTCTCCTAACCATGGAGGCTTTGGAATACGATGGGCTTCTCTATATCTCTGTTACTGCTTTGGACAATGTGCTCCACTGGTTTTGGTACGGCAGTATCATTACAGAATGAGGGACGGTGCCGCCCTATTCCATTGTGGGGGCAACCCCGCCCGTTTGATACGGAAACGTTTCGATGACGACCTGATCGAGTATTTGCTCAAGCTAAAATGGTGGGATGGGCCAAATGTTTTAATGCATTGGGCTTAAACACTATTAGGATTTAAACGCATAGTTGAACCATATCCATAGCAAAGAGAACGGTCCGCCTCCGTTCTTTTTGTTGCGTAATAAGGAGGCTTTCTGATGAACGAAAAAGACCTAAGATAGCAGTTGCGAGAAAAACTGGACGCCAACTACAACATTTTTTTACGGGAATGGCTGGGACTTGAGCCTGCGAAACTGATAGAGCGAGCTTGCTAGTCTTTAGCCGTATAACCGTATATTTGCTTTGGGCATAATAAAAAACCGATAGAAATTGCAGCAGACAGAAACCTGGTTTACACTCCCGGAAAATTAATTACATTGTTTTCGGATGTGGCAATTCGTTGCTTGTTTACCAAACAAGAGGAGGCTTTAAATGAAATTTCCCACATTATTGTCACCCATCAGAATCGGATCAATGGAAGTGAAAAACCGTTTTGTGGTACCCCCGATGGGCACCAATTATGCGACTGAACAGGGTATACCTACACAGCAATTTATAGATTACTATACCGCAAGAGCCAAGGGCGGATTTGGGTTGATAATCGGCGAAGTAACCGCTGTATCTCCCATTGGCAGAGCCATTTGGAACGAGCCGGGGCTGTGGTGTGATGAACAAATTGACGGGTGGAGAAAAGTAGCGGAGAACTGCCATAAATATGGGGCTAAGGTTGTACCCCAGCTTCACCATGCCGGAAGGCAGACGACGGTAGATATAGCCGGACCAGGGGCTCCGGTAGCTCCAACTCCGATCATGGATCCCCTGCTGGAGAGATTTGGTATTGGCGAAATGCCACGGGAACTAAAGACTGAAGAGGTATGGGAAATTGTCGGACAATTCCGGGACGCAGCGGTAAGAGCGCAGGAAGCCGGATTGGATGGCGTTGAAATTCACGGGGCCCATGGATATCTGGTAGCAGAATTTATGTCGGCCTATTCCAACAAGAGAATCGATGAGTTTGGAGGGGACTTTGAGGGTCGGATGAAGTTCCCGGTTGAAATCGTAAAAGCAATAAAAAAGGCGTGCGGCAATGGATTCAACCTCATATTCAGGTTTAGTGCCGACGAGAGAATATACGGGGGCAGAACAATCGAGGAAAGCAAGGTAGTGGCCAGAATATTGGAAGATGCAGGCGTCCATGCTCTGCATATCACCAATAGCGTTTATGGCAGCTACGAATGGCTGTGGGCGACGGAAGCCACACCGGCAGGATATATTGCGCAACAATCGGAACAAATCAAAAAATCGGTGAAGATTCCTTGCATTGTGGTAGGCAGGCTTAATAATGCCTATTTAATGGAAGATATTCTTTCCACCGGCCAGACCGATTTGGTTGCCCTGGGAAGAGAATCACTGGCTGAGCCGGAATGGCCGAACAAGGTGGCTGGTGACGCGCTTGAAGATATTGCTCCCTGTATTGCCTGTCACCAGGGTTGCGCCGCCTATATCTTCGATAAAGAGATCAGGAAATGCTCTTGCCTGGTCAATCCTTTCTGCGGGAAAGAAGAGACCATGAAGATCG
>DHBS01000036.1:8456-22489 GCA_002398825.1 Syntrophomonas sp. UBA4922
GGCCTGGATTGCGGCCAAGAGGGGTCATAAGGTAACTTTGTATGAAAAACAAAATATACTGGGCGGCGCTTTCAGAATAGCGGCTATACCGTCTGCCAAAACCATATTGACCTCACCGATCAAATATTATATTATCCAGGGCCGCAAGTTCGGGGTGGAATACAAGTTGAATACGGAAGTTACTGCGGAACTCATTGCCAAAGAAAGGCCGGATGTAGTAATTTTAGCTACTGGCGGAGTTCCGCTTATTCCCGAGATACCCGGTATAGACAACCCCAAATTTATTAAAGCCAATGATGTGCTGGAAGGGAAGGCCATTCCAGGCTATAAAGTGCTGGTGGTCGGCGGCGGTCTTATCGGTGCCGAGACCGCTGATTTCATGGCGGAGCACAGCCGAAAGGTCAGCATTATAGAAATGCAGCCTGATATTGCCCTGGATATGCATGATGTTCACCGCATTCACTTGCTTAAGCGACTGAAGGAATTTGAAGTTGACCGCATAACCAGCGCCAGGGTGGTTGAGTTTTTAGACGATGGAGTCGTATATGAAAAGGATGGCAAGAAAGAAAAAATTACCGGATTTGACAGCATAGTACTGGCTATGGGTACTGCTTCTCACAACCCGCTGGAAGCAAAGATAAACGGCAAAGTGCCTGAGTTGTACGTAATTGGTGATGCGGCAAGCGTCAGACAGGCCATTGACGCTATCGCTGAAGCTGCTGAGGTAGCATGTTCCATATAGCATAGCGATTTGACCCGAATAGATTCGACAGCCGGGGATGAAACCCCGGCTTTTTGGCGGGATGAAAAACAGTGGCTTGAGGACAGGAACTACCGCAACTTCAAAATCCCTTTTTATCGCTTCGTGGGAATATGTCCACGGAAGTGAATAAATGGTAAGGTTAGCTGTCAGTGCTTGGTGATAGAGCAGGTGAGATGTCAGGTTAGCGGCAGAGCAGATTAGATGGTTTTTCGGTGAGTGAGCAGGTTGGATAGCGTGGTGAAATATACTATTGACGAAGATGGTTTATCACGATAGACTCAAGATGCGGTTTATCCAAATAGACCTAAGGAGGTTTTATAGCATTTGGAAAAATATAAGCTGTTTGATGCAGAGTATAAATTTGCAAGTATTATCTGGGACAACGAGCCCATCAATTCGACTGAGCTTGTACGGCGGTGTGCAGAAAAACTTGGGTGGAAGAAATCCACTACCTACACAGTTTTAAAAAAGCTTTGCAATCGCGGAATACTGCAAAATCAGGATGCGGCTGTCACCTCACTGATCAAGCGGGAGGATGTGCAAAGGTACGAGAGTAATGCAGTTGTGGAAAAATCCTTTGATGGTTCTCTTCCGAAATTCCTAACTGCTTTTCTTGGCGAGCGAAAGATTACCGAACAGGAGGCTGAGGAGCTTAAGCAAATTATTGAGGAGTCGGTAAAATGAACAACCTGCAAGGAATGTTTACAACCATCCTGAACATGAGCATCACGGCCTCCTATGTGGCTATCGGCGTTATTCTTGTTCGAATAATTTTAAGGAAAGCCCCGAAGATATTCTCTTATGCCTTATGGGCGGTGGTGTTGTTTCGGCTCGTCTGCCCCTTATCCTTCACTACAGCCTTTAGTATTTTGGGACTACTGAATATGGATTCTCAGAATAATACGGGCGTGCTGAAATATGTGCCCAACGATATAGGTTTTATGAACACACCAACTATTCAATCCGGCATAGGCAGCTTGGACAGCGCAGTGAATTCAGCCTTGCCCCAGGCTGCACCAATTGCAAGTGTAAACCCTATGCAGATATGGATGGATGTTTTAAGCCTTATCTGGATTGCAGGTATTGTTGTACTGCTTTCCTATAGTATGTTCTCATATATGAAAATGAAGAGACAGCTTATAACCGCTACTCTGGTCAAAGACAATATTTACGAGTCGGATCAGATCGGTACAGCGTTTGTCTGCGGGTTTATTCATCCGAAAATATATGTGCCTGTGGGTGTCAGAGAAGCCGATCTTTCCTACATATTGGAGCACGAACGCACACACATCCGCAGGAAGGACTATCTCATCAAGCCTTTTGCTTTTTTCGCCCTCATTCTCCACTGGTTTAATCCGCTTATATGGTTGTGCTTCAAACTCCTGAGCCGGGACATGGAAATGTCTTGTGATGAAAGCGTTCTGCAAAAGATGAGTCCGGATGTCAAGGGCAGTTATTCCAGTTCTCTGCTTTCACTTTCAGTAAAAAGAAACGGAATTTTTGCGGCCAATCCTCTGGCCTTTGGCGAAAGCCATATAAAGGCACGGATTAAAAATGTGTTGAATTATAAAAAACCTGTGTTTTGGGTGGTGATTCTATCTGTTTTAATACTGCTATCTACTGCCTTTATACTGCTTTCCAATCCGCAGCCCAGATATTCGAATTTAACCGCGGAGAAAGTAGAGAGTATGACACTGGTTTCAGGGTTAGATGATACGAAGCATACAGTGATCATTGATAGTGAGGAATGGGCTGACATCATAGATTTGATCAATACCGCTGAAAGAAGCAAGATTGCAGAAGAGTATAGGCCTACTTACGGAGGAATCTACCCAATCCACAACACCCTTACGGTTTCGGCAAAGGAGCCAGGAGAAGCAAAAACATATTCATTGATGATCTACCACCATAAGGATTGGAATGTTTTTCACGGAGAATATGAATACAAACTTGCACTCAACTGTTCTTCAGAAGATGGCAAGACAGAATTATGGGGACTCCCCTATGCCGAATGCCGCCAGATGATGGAATGGATCAATAGAATCTACGATAGCAAACAAAATAATGATATCAGTAAGGGTGAAGCCTCTGATATGAACTCGAGTACTGATGGTATTGCAAAATTAGTGGAAGACAACCTAAGTGTCATTATGTCGTCACCAAAGACTTCTTCGAATCCGCAGGATTATATCAATGCCCATAAAAATGAATATGAATACTTCATGAAATATGGCGGTGAAGATGCCCTGCAATACATGCTTTCGCAGTTTGAGGCTGGTAATGCCGAAGGATTGCGAGGGCAGATCATGATGCTATTATGCAAAGAGCTCTTAGGGGCACGAAATAACGTCACTGACGAAACGCTGTCACCACAGGAATGGTATGATGCCCTGTCCATCCGCCAGGAGATTTTGCTTCCCAATTTTGGGTATGATGGTCAGGATCAAATTGAAAAGCTTGTCTATGACACAGAAGTTGAGAAAAATTCAGACCCTAAAAGAGGAGGATTCATGGTTGTCGCTCCCGAAATTTTTGGAAGTTATGAGGAGGAGGACCTGCTAAAGGTCTTTGTAACTACTTATAGCGCGAGGTTTAAACTTTTTGGTAATGTTTTATCAAAAGAAGGTGGCAGCATCATTCCAGCGGCAATCACCTATCGTAAGGATAACAGCGGCGGGTATATCCTGGAAAAATATGAACAGGCCAGGGATGGCTCGGAGTTTGGTCCATCTATCAGGCAATATTGCACAATGCCCGCATCCGGAAAGGAAATAAAAGGGCTTGCAGATAAAATCTTCAAGCATTACACAGACTATGAGGATCTCCGTATTCTTCTATATGATAACCTGTTTAAACACTTAAAGAAAAACGGTATTAAAGACGCTGTGCTTACCAATTCTCGAGGTGAAATCGAATTTTCCATGAGTAATCCGAAATATGAACCTTGAATTTATTAATACATTCTTTTCTCATGACCCTGGCCTGATTGCAGAAGTCTAAAGCGAAGGCATAATGGGAACTGAAGGATAGATACCTGACCTGCGGTTTGACATAGGTACCGGTCAACCACTATATCTGGTTTTGGAACAAAAAATGAACAAAAATCGGAGTCAAAAGTGCATTTTGAGTCCGATTTTATATGATACAATAAAAACCGAGTATACCGTTTACAACTCTTTTTTGGGGTAAAAGCGTTTATTCGATTCCTCTCTCATCAAAACGAAATACTGCATCCCACGCGCAAATCCGCGCATAGTATCGCGCCAGCGCCTGCTGGAAAAGCTGGATCATGTGCTTGAGCGGATGCTTACGCTGGTTGTGGCGCCGATGGGATACGGCAAAACCACCGCGGTTTATGGATGGGTGGAAAAATCAGGATTGCAAACGGCATGGCTTTCGTTGGACGAAAGCGAAAATGATCCGATTGTTTTCTGGAAGTATATTTGCGCAGCGATGAAAAAAATTCTTCCGGAATTAGAAAACCACGTCGAATACGCTTTTTCGTCGCCTCAGCTACTGGAAGCAAACGTTCACATCAACATCCTCATCGACAGACTGGCGCAGCACGATGGTAAAGTAGTGCTGGTCATAGACGATCTGCACACCATCTCCAGTGCACCAATATTGAAAGGGCTTTCACATCTGCTTGAGTATCTTCCCGCAAACGCGCATATGATCATCATAAGCAGAGCAGAGCCTGCCATGGAGCTCAATAAGTTTGAATTGCGATCTCAGGTTTTGCGCATTACCGCAAAAGACCTTCGATTCCGGCAGGACGAAATCGCAGACTTCTATCTGAAGCGTGACTGCGCGTTGGGCCAGGAGAACATTGAAAAGATCTGCAATTATACGGAAGGCTGGGCTGCAGCCATGGTCGCCATTGCGATATCGGCCGGGAACGATCGTGTCAACCAAGAGATGCTTAATGGCATAACGGCAACGAACGCCGATACTTATCAGTACCTGATGAACGAGGTTTTTGAATCGTATTCTCCTGAGAAAAAGGCGTTTTTGCTCAAAATCTCCATATTGGAGCTGTTGCAGGAAGATATTTGCAGTGCCTTGACCGGCGAAGATGATGTTGCGCATTTTTTTGAGGATATGAGAAGGAGAAACGAGTTTCTGGCTTTGTTCGGCGATGAAAGCAGCGTCTACCGGCTGCATCCGATCTTGAAGGACTTCTTGCTGAAAAAGCTGAAGCAGACAGATTATGACGGGTTTGCCGGGCTGCATGTGAAAGCGGCCTTATGGCATCGTAGTCAGGGCTTGCTGGCCCCTGCCGTTTCGCATTATTTGGAAGCCATGCGCTACGCAGAGGCCTTCGAGCTGATCGAAATGCAGCTGGACCATTTTGCGAGCCAAAATCAATATGAAACCCCATATCTTTGGATCGAGCAGCTTCCCGAATATTATAAAGACAAAAGTGTCAAGATCGCGGTGTTTTATTCCATGTATTACGCACAAAACCGCTCTTTCGAATCATCCCGCCAATGGCTGGCTCGTGCCAAAGAGATGCTGGAGCGTGACCAGAAGGGGGAAATCGGCATGCAAGTTCGCGCTTTGGTCGGCCTTACAACAGTTAATTTGCTGCTCAGGGAGGGCAAGACGGAAGAGCTGCACAAGCTGATACGGAACAGTGAGATCGGAGGCGGCAATGCTTTTAGAACCATTGAATATGTAGATCTGAACGATTCGGATATCTATATTTATCGAAGCCCTGTCCATATTTTAGTGAAGCTGTTTGACACAGATCGCGATGCTTTTGATAAACTGCGGGACTATTACAATATTTTGGCCACAAAAAATCCGGGTTTTGCGCCCTTGGCGGCCGGCGAATATTTTTATGAAAAGAACCGGCCGGATGAAGCCTTGCCATTGTTCCTGGAGGCGATGGAAGCCGCGCAGCCCGTCAACTATCCGGGCGTCCTGGTTCCGGCCATGGCCGGCCTAGCCCGCGCAAAGCGAAGCCGGTCCGACATGGCGGGCGCCCTCTCTATTTTGGATGAATGCGAAAGCAGACTCCAAACCATGCAAAAACCACATTGGAATGATCTTGTTAGGGCGCTGAAGATACGCTATTCTATCGAAACCGGGCATATGGAGCGGGCGGAAAGGTGGCTCTACAGCAATAAACTGCAAATATTCAGCGAGATCAACCGGGTGCGTGAATTTGAGTTGATCGTCCTGGCCAGGGTCTTGTGGACGCAAAAAAATACGGACGACGCCGAAATGCTGTTGGTGCGGCTTTTGTCGTTTACGGAAGCGGAAGGCCGTTTGCACAGCAAAGTTGAGGTATTAAATCTGCTGGCCATGATAACCTGCCAAAAGGGCAATACCCGCCAGGCGGTGGAATATCTGGAGCGATCATTGCGCATAGGGCTGGCTGAAGGTTATGTGCGAAGCTATGTCGACGAACAAATACCGATGCTGGTCGTCCTGAGGCAAGCGCTCCATTCCTTTAACAAAACGGATGCTGTCAGCCAAGAACTCACGGCCTTCGCGCAGTCCCTCATTTCGCTGCTTCAGGAAGAAATGAACCGGCTGGTCGGCAGCAGCAAAATCGGCAGTCTGAGGTTGAAAAGACTGCTGACGGAAAAAGAGTTTGCAGTGTTGGAATTGCTGTGCGCCGCATATTCAAACCAGGATATCGGTAAAAAGATTAAATATCAGTCAGCGCACCGTCAAGGCGCACACGGGGAGCATTTACAGCAAACTGGGGGTCAAAACCCGCGCCCAGTGCATAAAGCTGGTGCATGACGAGAATTCTTCGCTATAAAATTCGCTTTGGGGTGTCAGGGGGACGGCAGCAGCGTGAAGATAGCGGGCGATGTCACATGCTCGGCTTATGGTGCGTTTGGTGCGTTGGCCCGCGACGGAGGCTCCATCGAGATCGATGGGGACGTCTCCACATCCGGCGATTATTGCAGCGGCGTAAATGCGGTCGGCTCCGGCAGCACGGTTTCGATCGGTGGCGACGTGACGGTATTCGGAACCGAAGCCACGGGCGTATGTGCAAGCGGCGGCGGCTTGGCGGTCATAGACGGCGTGCTCACCGCGCCGGTGGCTGCGTATATCGTTCTGGTAATCAATCCAGCGGAGGGGGATCCGGTGCGCGTGGTAAAAGGCACCGACGGCGGCGTGCCGGCAATAGGGGACTATGAAGGCTATCTGCTCTATAGCGATGGAGTCAACTTCGTCTATGTGAGAATTCAGGCAGCGGACACCACGCCGCCTGCCATCAACCCCGCTTCGGCCAGATATGACCTGAACGCACCGGCTGGCATCCTGACAAACATTACCTGGAACAGCGCAGAGTCAAGTAACGGGCGTGGCACATGGCTCAAACGAACTGCTTCTGGATACGGATTACACTATAAGCGACAGCGCCCTGACCATCAATAACAGCTACCTGTCTGCCTTGGCGCCGGCGGCAGGCGATAAGTTCACATTTGTGATCACTTTCGACACGGATGTTAGCGTTGACCTGATAGTGGATGTGCTGAACAGCCGCACCTCTTCAGGCGGTGGTTCCTCCGGACAATCCTCTTCGCAGACACGCTATTGGGCCGCAATCAGCGTCACCATCCCCGGCAACATGCTCGCCGGCACAAACCTCACGGGAGAAGCCGGCCTCACCATCGGAGAGGGCGACACCTCCAGCCTTGCGGAAAACTTAAAAGCGGCCATCGGCGACCGGTCCGTTATACAGCTCACCCTTACGATAAATAGTGTGCCGACGGACTGGAATAATCCCGATGCGCCGGTGGCGGTATCCATCCCCTACACGCCGACAGTGGCGGAACTGAATAACCCCGAGGGCATCGTGGTCTGGTACATCGACGGCAGCGGCAACGCGGTCTCGGTCCCGAACGGCCGCTACGACCCCGCCACCGGCACCGTGATCTTCAGCGCCACCCACTTCAGCGATTACGCGGTGGTCTACCGTCAGGTGGGCTTCGGCGACGTAGCAGCGGGCGCGTGGTACTGCAAGGCGGTGAATTTCATTGCGGCGCGCGAGATCACCAGCGGTACGGGTGACGGGAATTTCAGCCCCGACGCGAAGCTCACGAGAGGGCAGTTCCTGGTCATGCTGATGCGGGCTTACGGTATCGCGCCGGATGCGAACCCGGCCAGCAACTTCTCTGACGCCGGAAGCACCTATTATACCGGCTATCTCGCAACGGTCAAGCGTCTGGGCATATCCGCAGGCATAGGGAACAACATGTTTGCGCCGGAAAAGGAGATCACCCGCCAGGAAATGTTTACCCTGCTGTATAACACCCTCAAGATCATGGGCAGACTCCCGCAGGGAGATTCCGGCAAGACCCTCTACCAGTTTACAGACGCCGGGCAGGTTAATCTCTGGGCGCAGGACGCCATGGCCTACCTGGTCGGGGCAGGTGTAATCAGCGGGAATAACAGCCTGCTGATGCCCACAGCTGCCACCACCCGTGCGGAAATGGCTCAGATATTATATAATCTGTTGTCCAGTAACTAAGGCCTATAAAACAAACAGAATAAAGACAGGACAAACCTGGTGAAAACCTGAGATGCAGAGCCCGCCCTTTTTCCGAGGGCAGGCCTTTGCAGCTTTTGTGGCTTTTCACGGATGAACAATATTCCGCAATATAATTGCTTTATAAATCATAAGAAGGCAATACTATGGCTTCTTGACGACGCAAAGGTAATATATTAGCATATAACCGACAGACAGTCGGTCTATAAGAGGGGATATAAATTAATGAGGATAGTGAAAGAAGCCGAGGAACGCAAAAACGAGATACTTGACGCGGCGGATGAGCTTTTCGGGCAGAAGGGCTTTGACGGCACAAGCACCAACGATATTCTCGCCAAGGTCGGAATTGCGCGGGGAACCCTGTATTATCACTTCAAGTCGAAGGAGGATATTATGGACGCGCTGATTGACCGCTATAATGTCCGGCTTTTAAGCGCGGCGCAAGAAATTGCGGCGGATAGGAGCATACCCGTAAACGACCGTATTATCCGGGTTATCATGGCCTTGAACATAAGCGGCGAAAGAGGCAGGGAAATTATGGAGCACATTCATAAGCCGCAGAACGCGCTGATGCATCAGAAAATACAAAAGGTCGTTTTGGGCGGCGTAACGCCGATATTGACAGGAATCATCCGCTAAAACGCGGGAAATAGGAATATAATTGGAATTAATATTTTGGAATATAGAATTAATTCCTGAAAATGAGCGGGTGTATTTTCAAATGAAGATACCCGCTTTTTTATTTATTGGAGCTGGCTGCGCTGCCGTATAAATCTTAAAAAATATATATTGAATCGATAGATTTTAATTAACGCATACGAAGTATGGGGTGGAGGCAAAGATAGCTACATGGAGAAATGAAGCCCAAGGAGGTGGGAGATTGAAAATAACCGAAGAAAATTTTGTTGCCCAGATGCAAAAGAGAAATGAGCAAGCCCTGGAGTATGTTATTGATAATTATGCCTGGATTCTTAAAACCGTTATAAAAAAACATTTGTTTTACCTGCCTAATCTTTATGAAGAGTGTATGAATGATTGTCTTTTGGCTATTTGGAATAATATTGACCATTATGCCCCGGAAAGAAACAATTTTAAAAATTGGATAGGAGGAATTGCCAAATATAAAGCCATAGATTATCTAAGAAAATACTTAAGGGATTTGGAAAATGAAAACATAGAGGATGTAACCATACCTGTGGAAGATAACTCTTTAAAGGCATTATTAACCAGGGAGCTCGAGGAAGAGACGGAAAAAGTTCTAAGCAGTTTATCTAAAGAGACCAGGGAAATTTTCAAGCAATTGTATTTTGCGGAGCAGGATATTAATGAATTGGCCGAGGCTACCGGACTCAGCAAATCTGTTTTATATAACAGGATTTCCCGGGGAAAGAAGAAAATTCGCAAAGGAATGCGGGGAGGACATTAATATGAAGAATACTAAAAATATATATGAGCTTCTGAATCATTTGGATATTAATCTTGAGCATTATGCGCAAGAGGAACTTGATGACATGGAAAAGCAGAAGCTAAAAAAGGCATTTAGAGGAAATCGGAATAGAATATCCAATGCTAAAAAAATTGGTACGGTTGCGGTAGCTTTGCTGATGGCCCTAGGGTTTTTTACGCAAACCAATTGGGGGAAAGCGGTGTATGCCGCAACCGAATCCAAGCTTGCAGAAATATCCTATTCCATCGGTGAAGCGCTGGGCATTGAAAGAAATATTAAACCCTATGCCAGTGTGGTCGATCAAGTGGTGGAAAGCAACGGCGTAGAGATGAAATTAACCGATGTAATTATCGATAAAGACGAGTTGATTTTATCCATAATCACCAATACCAATAAACCGGTGGTTGAAGGGGTTAATTTCGATTACGATATTTTTATTAACGGCAAGCAAATAAGGAATTACGGCGCGACCGGAAGCAGCGGGCCGATTGATGATTCCCAAACCCGCTTTTTTAGCGCCTATGCGGTAAATATTGACGGCATTGATACTACGGAAAACGTCAATACCAAAGTCGTGTTAAAAAATTTAACCTATTATACGGGCAATGCCGCTACAGAAAAAGTTAAAGGGGAGTGGGAATTTGAATTTGCGGCCAATGGCAGTGAATTAATGGCCAATACTTATGCCTTGGGCTTAGATTATTCATTTAATATCGGGCCTGAAAAGTATACTTTGCATGAGTTCAGATATAATCCGGTCAATCAGAAAATTTTCGGCAAAGTGCAAGACCGGTCCGGGCGTTCTTATGAAATTGATTTAAGAGGCAGGGATAACTTGGGCAATGAAGTGGAATTTTTCCTCACCAGTGTATCCGGCGAAGATTTAGTATTTAAGTATCAAAATCTGGACGGTGATTTGTCTGATAAAATCACATCGATTACGCTAACCCCCTATGCGGCAAAACTTCCTGAAAAAAGCGGCAAGACGAGCGATGAATGGGAACAGGTCGGAGAAGCCTTCACTATATTTTTAAAGCAATAATTCGATGATCTTCCGGTGACCGTTTGGTTTATGATGAAAGGGAACAAAATACTAAGGGTGCGTAAATATGACGACACATACAGACCCGTACCGCATATACCTGGTTGAAGATGACGCATGCTGGCTGAAGAAATCTCCAAGCTGCTGATGAAGTGGGGGTACGAAGTCCGGGTAGCGGAAATGTTTGACAACATTATGGATGAATTTCTGACCGCAGAGCCGCAGGTTGTTTTAATGGAGGTCAATATTCCCCGCTTTGACAGCTTTCATTGGAGGCGCTGTCCATGGGGGATTTAAAGGTAACGGCTGATGAAAACCGGGAATTAACGGTCGCGGTTATGGACGAAAGTGAAGTTTACGGGGGATTTCCCCAAATAAGCAAATGGGTGGAGATAGAGCCCTTATTGTTCCGCAGGGTCGATAAAGAAAGATATATGGCTTTTCAAGAAAATGAAGAAGGTGAAATCGTTAACCTTACTTCAGACACCATGGTTTTGAAAATCGAATACCGGATACATATAATTCAATTGGAAACAGTAATCCCAGAGGTGTTTTACCCCAGGACAATGACCTTCATTTCAATCCATTGCATGAGGAAGACATAGCAAAGCGATCGACCTCATGGAGGCTCTCAAAACCAGCGTCGAGAAGGCCAAAAAAGAGAAGGACCCGGCGTAATTTTATGACTGAAAAACTTAGCGCGTACAATCAGAAAAGAAATTTTGCAAGAACCTTGGAACCCGAAGGCATGACAGAAATGGCCGGAGAAGGTCTGAGGTTTGTCGTTCAGCACCATCTGGCCCGCAGAGATCACTACGATTTTCGTCTGGAATGGGACGGGGCACTACTCAGCTGGGCAGTGCCCAAGGGTCCTTCCTATAATACCCGTGACAAGAGGCTTGCCGTGCAGGTGGAGGACCATCCCCTGGAATACAGGAACTTTGAGGGGACGATTCCCAAGGGGGAATATGGCGGCGGAGTCGTCATGATCTGGGATGAAGGGCGCTGGGAACCCCATGGGGATGTGGCTGAGGGACTCCGCGAAGGTATGCTGAAGTTTGTTCTGAAAGGACGAAGACTTAAAGGAAAGTGGGCTCTGGTGCGCTTGAAAAGGAAAGCGGAGGAGACCAAGGATAACTGGCTTTTGCTTAAAGAAAAAGATGAGTACGCCAAAACTGTAGATGGGATTTCCCCGTTTACCACCAGCATCAGAACCGGCCGCACCATGACGGAAATTGAAGCAGGGGAGGACGAAGGGATCACGAGGAACCCCTTCAGCAGTACCGGCGTTCAGCTTGCCAAATTAGTCCATGCGGTTCCTGAGGGTGAGGATTGGCTCTATGAGTTGAAATACGACGGCTACAGGATATTGGCGTATATTGAAGGCAACAGCGTCCGGCTGATTACTAGGAGCGGCCAGGATTATACAACGCGGTTCCCGGATATCGCCTATTCCCTAATCGATTGGGCTAACGGAAGGGCGATGATTCTGGACGGCGAAATGGCCATAACGGACACCGCAGGTAAGACGGATTTTCAGGCTCTCCAAAATTCTATGAAAAATCCCCAGGCCCCAAACCTGACCTATATCGTCTTTGATCTCCTGGCCCTGGATGGGGCGGACCTTCGGGGACATCGCCTGATTGACAGGAAAGAAACGCTGGAAGCTTTGATGAAGAATGTCCCCGAAAACCTCTACTACAGCCGGCATGTCAGAGGAAACGGCAAGGCAAGTTTCGCTGCGGCCTGTGAGGCAGGCATGGAAGGGATCGTCGGTAAAAAAGCCAATTCCATCTACAGCGGAACAAGAAACGCCGACTGGATCAAACTTAAATGCGATCAAAGGCAGGAATTTGTCATCGGAGGATATACCCTTTCTGATAAAAAGACGAGTGGGGTAAGTTCCCTTCTCCTTGGCGTCTATGAAGGGGAGGAATTCGTCTATGCCGGACGTGCCGGAACCGGCCTGAGCGAAGCGGGCATGAAAGAACTTGAAGAAAAATTTACGGACATAAAGAGAAGGGAACCCCCTTTTAAACTCGCGCCCAAGCCCAGGTCGAATGAGAAGATCACCTGGCTTGAACCTGAACTGGTGGCGGAAATCAAATTTGCCGCATGGACCGAAGATAATCTGTTAAGGCAGGCTAGCTTCAAAGGCCTGCGGACGGATAAGGATCCTAAGGATATAAAAAGGGAAAAAGCGGATGACGAAATACAACCCCCATCATCCGGGAAAGAAGCGGAGAGAGCTATGGAAGCAAACGCCAACAACCTCATCATCGAAGGAATCAAGATTTCCAACCCGGACAAGGTGATCTTTGAAGAACCTGAAATCACCAAAGGGGATGTGATCCGCTATTACGCCCAGGCGGCGGAGCGCATGCTGCCCTATGTCAGCCACAGGGTCCTCAGCATTGTGCGCTGTCCCAAGGGCATCTCCCAGACTTGCTTCTATAAGAAGCATCCCGGTCCGGGCAGCAAGGGCATCGTCACCATCCCGGTTGTGGGCAGTGACGGAGAAACGGAAGACTACTTTTATATTGAAGACAGGTCCGGGCTGATCGCCGAAGCGCAAATGGGCACCCTGGAATTTCATACCTGGGGAAGCCGTGTCGACGAGCTGGAAAAGCCTGATATCATGGTTTTTGATCTGGATCCGGATGAGGGAATGGATCTGAGCAGGGTGCGCCAAGGTGTGCGGGATCTAAAAAATATTCTCGCCGAACTTTCCCTGAATACCTATCTTAAGACCAGCGGCGGCAAAGGGTACCATGTGGTCGTCCCTTTAAAACCTGCCGTTGCCTGGAAGGAGTTTCACGATTTTGCCAGGCGCGTCGCCGAAGTGATGGAGCAGAAGTGGCCTGACCGCTACACCAGCAATGTGAGAAAAGTCAAACGCACGGGCAAGATATTCATCGACTGGATTCGCAACGGCAGAGGGGCTACCAGCATCGCCCCCTATTCTCTAAGAGCGAGAAAAGGGGCCGGGGTATCCATGCCCATCGCCTGGGAGGAACTGGATACGGTGGCTCCCGACGGCGTCAATATGGCGGAAGCGCTCCGGAGGATCGGCGGTAATGATCCCTGGCAGGATTTTTTCCGGAATAATCAGCAGTTCAAATGAACAGGAGAATGGAGCAGCGGCTCGTAATACTCAGTAGGCGGTAGATGTTTTTTCGGAAAGGGAGCAGGATGGATGTAGGCGTGCGACTCGCTTTAATATACTTAATCTGCAGTAAATAAGGAGCATTCCTGTAACACCTAA
>DHBS01000044.1:0-3242 GCA_002398825.1 Syntrophomonas sp. UBA4922
ATCCCCAATTGTTGCTCCTGGACGATAAATCTGGTCTATCGCATTTTTTAGCTTTTGATTTGAAACAGATTCTAACAAAGCTTCTCTTGTTGTTTTCCCCGCGCCCTTAGTAATTACAAAAACCCCACCGACTGCCTCTCCACCTAGATAAGCCATACTAACATCAAAGGCATCCGCATGACACAGATAAAACGTCCCCGCGTGCGCCCCGCGTATCTCCGGGTCAAGCTCGGTTCTTATGCCCATTTTCTCTTGAGTCGTTCAACATCTCTTTCATTTCCTGAATCATACGTTAGCACTATTTCATCATCAACCTCAGGCCATTTATCAATTGCATTTGTATATCCCTCCAGCATGGAAATGAAACCATTTTTAATGTAGAGTACAAATCCAACTGCTCCATCAATTCCATTTACACTTCCGTCAACATCACCAATTTGAAATGACTTTCCATCTATGCACAAATCATTTCTATCTTGTTGTAAAAATGTAGTAAAAAAGCCAACCTCAGAATGCTCCCTTGATATGACTTTGGATGATTTATACTGCTCTCTAAGTCGGATTAGTACATCATCATTACCAGCTAATAACATCTCCATTAATTTCCTCTCAAGATTCTCATATGTCATAAATCAGCATCCCCTTTCATCAAGGAATAAAGGCAGTACCAATTTTGACCTGCCCATCTATTACAGTTCCTCTTACAGTGACATTTACACCTTTAACATTAACGACAATATCTTTAAAATTACCTGTAATATTGTTTTTGTTTACATATTTTTGCGTAGCACTCTCCAAAGCATTAAAAGCTTTGGTCTGGTCGCCGCTATATTTTTTCAATAAGCCTCCAAGATTATGCTCAGATTTTCCAAATATATGGTTAAGCTTATTTGGATCAACACTCTTCCCCGCGCTCTTAGTAATTACAAAACCCCCAACGACTGCCTCTCCGCCTAGATAACCCATACTAACATCAAAGGCATCCGCAGCAGCTTGTGCATCATAAGGGCCTGAATACTCTATGACACTATTTACATAGTTTTCTTTTGCTCTTATATATTTTATGATCCAAGCCATTTGTGCTTGTTCAAACGGATTTAGTTTTTCAATTTCATTCCTTGCCCAATCCCTATTGCCTAAATCGTTATCAAAGAACCTCATATTATATAAGTACACACTACGTTCTACACTAATATGCCCCGTGGGATCCACA
Source organism: Syntrophomonas sp. UBA4922 (assembly GCA_002398825.1). Lineage (GTDB taxonomy): Bacteria > Bacillota > Syntrophomonadia > Syntrophomonadales > Syntrophomonadaceae > DTU019. Next base: position 1,214 of record DHBS01000044.1, read on the forward strand.
TAACTGACCGGGTTATTCTCCACATATGAGAACAGATTCAGACTCAGTGGATTCCCGATATCTCCTTCAATGCTATCCTGGGATACGAAGCGCCTCACTTCCGGGTTGTAATAGCGGGCGCGCATATAGGTCAGACCGTTGCCGTCGGTCATGATGCCGTACTGGCCGTTGTACAGGAAGGGAATGTCGCTGCTGCCGCTGTGGTTCATCAGATTGCCGTAGGCGTCGTACATGCAGCGGTCGGTAACTGAGCCCCCGGCATCAGTGAGCATCACCGTGCTGCCCCTGAAATCGGGATGGTAAACCCGGTAGCCGGATTGGCTCTGCTCGCCGATCAGACCCAGGCCGTAGACGTAGTAGGTGGCATTGTCTGCAGTCGTTCTGACCAGAACCTGGCTCAAGGCCGCCTGGGGGTTGATAACATCATCGTATTCTGTACCGGAAATATTGACTGCGATGCGGTGGCCTTCGGCATCGTAGCTGTAGGTTGTGGTTCCCACGGCGGTTAGCTGGTTTCGGGAGTTGAAAGTATACTGAGTCATCTGCCCGTTCAAGGGACCGCCGCTCAGATTGCCGTCGGCATCATAGCTTACGGTTTGCCCGTTATAAGTGGCCATGCGGTTGTCAGTGGTGCAGGTGACGTTGGAATCGTCCGGCGCATTGGCGGGCTCAGGCAGGGTGCCGTTTTCATCGGTCAGATTGCCGGCGGCATCATAAACATAGTCGTATTGATACAGGATTGATCCGTTTTGTTTTTGATCCTTCAACTGTGTCAACTGACCGGCCTCGTTGTAGGCGCGGGTTTCTTTGGAGCCGTCGGGGCGGTTGGTTTCGATTAAGCGGTTGTTGGCATCGTAAACATAGGTGGTGATGCGGTTGGCCCAGTCCTTCACCTGGGTGAGGCGGTTGACTGCATCGTAGGTATATTCCACTTGTTTGGTGTCGGGATAGGTCAATTTGCTCAGGTTGCCGACTTCGTCATATTGATAGCCGATGGCATGGTTGCCGGCATCGGTGTAGCTAGTGACGCGATTTAAAGCGTCATACTGGCGGGTGATGGTTCCCTGGGTATCGGTCACAGTCAACAGGTTGCCGTTGCCATCGTAAGTATAGGTGATGGTTCCGTCGGGGTCGGTCATGGATATGGGGCGTCCGGCGTCGTCATACTGCCAGGTGCGGTTCTGATCGCGGCCATTGGTAAAGGTCGACAACTGGCCGATTTCATTGTAGGCATATTCTACGGTACCGGTAGCGGTGCTGCGGGAAGTGAGCCGTCCCAGAAGGTCGAAGCTGTAATCGCGTTCATTGTTGTTGCTGTCGGTAAGGTTTATGCGAGCGCCCAGGGCGTCGAAGCCCTGGCTGGCTACGCCTTGGATGGCGTCAGTGGTCTGGTTGTGGCGGTTTACATTGTCGTAGTCAAACTGGCTGCTGTGCTGCAGCGGATTGGTATGTTGGGTCAGCCGGCCCATAGTGTCGTACTGCAGGGTGTTGGTGTTGTTAAGAGCGTCTTTGACGCTTTCCATAAGATAGGTGACCGGGTCGTATTCATAGCTGTAGACCGGATTTTGGAGGGCATTGGTGATCTGGGTGATGTTGCCGACGTCATCGTAGTCATAGCTGATGGTGTGGCCCAAGGCATCGGTTATGGCGGTAAGCCTGCCGTTTGAGTCGTAGCCGTAAGTGGTGGTGTTGTTCCTGGCATCGGTGACCGACGCCAGGCGGTTATTGCTGTCATAGGCGTAGGCGGTGGTTTGATTCAAGGCATCGGTTACGTTAATCAGGTTGTTGTTATCGTCATAACCGTAGGTGGTCACATTTTGATTGGCGTCGGTGAAGGCGATGATCTGGTTGTTGCCGTTATACTCGAGGTTGATGGAATTCTGCAGGGGGTCGGTTACGCTCAGCAGATTGCCGGCGTCATCATAGCTGTAGGCGGTGGTTTTGCCCAGGTCGTTGGTGATGCTGAGCAATCGCCCGGCCAGATCATAGCTGAGGGTGGTGGTGTTTCCCAGAGGATCAGTGATGGTAT
>DHBS01000044.1:3391-14333 GCA_002398825.1 Syntrophomonas sp. UBA4922
CCCAGAGGATCAGTGATGGTATCCGGGAATCCGTCGTCATAGGTATAGGTAACAGTACCGGTGCCGGCATCGGTTTCAGGATTGGTCCGGGTGTGGATCTGACCGTCGGCATAATAGGTGAAGCTGGTGACGGCATCATCGGGATCGGTGATGCTGGTCAGATTGTGGTTGCTGTCAAAAGTGAAACTGGTTTCCTTTTCTTCCGGGTCGGTGATGGTGATAAGGTTGTCGTTAGAATCATATTCATATTCGGTGGTGCCAAAAACGTTGGTGGCCGAGGTCAGGTTGCCGCGGTCATCATAGGCAAAGGTTTGTTCATTTTCATAAGCGTCGATGATGCTGGTGCAGTTGTAGTTTTGATCATAGCCGTAGACGGTTTCGGCCCCTTGCGGATCGGTTACACTGATGCCGCAGAAGTGATCGTCGTAACCATAGCCGGTGACATCGTTCTCTGGTCCGGTAATGGTTGTTTGGGAATCACTGTATGCATATTGCCAGCTGTTTGTTAGGGCGTCGCTCTGCTCAAGCACCCGGGAGCTGTCGTCATAGCTGTTGGTTAAGACCGTATTTCCTTCCGGAAGGGTGATGGTGGTCAGGCCGTGGGCATCGTACCCGTACTGGGTCAATCCTCCGTTTAAGTCCTGTACCGTGGTCAGATTGCCATCTGTATAGCCGTATGCTACGCTGCGGCTCATGAGGTCGGTGATCTCGGTCAAATGGTTTTCGCTATCGTAATCAAGGCTCAAGGTCTGCCCGCTGCCCGGATCGTTTACGGTGGTGAGCAGGTCGCTGCTGTAGGTGAATTCCAGGCTGTTGCCGTTCTGATCGGTGATGCTTTCCAGTTGTCCGGAGGCATTGAAAATATATGCGCTGTGATCCTTGAAGGTCAGGGTATAGCCGTCATCAGGGCCTAAAGCCAGTTCTTCGTAGCAGCCGGGAGGAGGGCTGTAATCGCTGCCGTCAAGGGTGAATACATAAACATGGCCGTCGGCATAAGACACGGCAATACTGCCGTCAGGGTTGACGGCGAGATGGACATTGTAATTATGCGTCCAGCCCTTTCCTAATGGGCCGGTATAGTCATCCTGGCTGTTGTAGAAGCGGGTGAACCGCAAGCCGGGTCCGGGCAGGGGGATGGCGATATCGGTGTTCTGCTGGATGAAGTTGCCGGTGGAGAGGTTGACCAAGCCGTTATAGCCACAGAAGGGGCGCAGGCCCAAGAGGTCTTTGGAAATGACTTTGCCTCCGGCTCTCAGATAAGGGTAGCCGTCATTTTCGTTCGGGTCGATTCCCCATATGTTTTCAAAGTCCCAATCGATGTAAGTTTCCTGCATACCCATTTCCAAGGTAGTTTTAGGTGTACCCTTGTCGGCATCAAATTGTCCCGATGTCTGTGAATTATAATATGAACCTGGTTGTATACCGAAAGCATCAGTACCAATCAATCCGCCACAATAATCACTACCATTTACAGCTCCAATGGCATAGCAATTGACTACATTTAAGCCGTTGAGTCCTATGAGCCCTCCCGTTCCGTCATTGTCATTTGTGGCAGTAACACTACAGGTAGAATATGAATTTGTCACGCCAGCCTCTTCGCACTCTGCGTCCCATACATAACCTACCAACCCACCAATAGCACCTTCACCAACAATTTTACCACTAGAAAAACTCATATCGATTGTGGTATAGTAACCTTCACCAACCAAAGCCCCTACGAAATATCCTCCAACAATATCCACATCAACTAAGCGAGCATTATCTAGTCTAACCCTTTCTGAATCCCCTGACGTATAACCGAACAATCCGACATGATCGGTGTCGGGTCTATTAATAGTTAAGTTAGCCACAATATACCCATGAAAATCATAACTACCAGTAAATGGGTTGGGTTCCGTGCAAATAGGTTCCCAGTTTTCATATTCGCTTAAATCAATATCGGCCATTTGGATATAATGGCCGCTCAAATTATAGCGAACGTTGTACAAATCCTCCGCAGTCCATATCTCGATTACTTCTTCGGTGGATTCTGTTGCTGAAAAGGCCGCATCAATATTTTGATTTGCACGCTCTTTTCTCCGCTCGATTAGTTGGGAGCGGCGTTCACGATATTCCTCCGGCGAAGTTGGCTTTTTTACAGGATTTTCAGTGATGTTCAGATTCAATTCCGGTTCTTGATCGTTGTTTAATGGTGGCGTGTTTTCTGGGGTGTTGTCTGGAGGGTTTTCGGGCGAATCATTGTCGTCCACAATTTCAACGGTAATGGCGTCATTTGCAGAACTACTCAATTCTTCAGCTTTTGTTAAAGCGCTGTCAGGATACGCGAAGAAAATGGCGCATAATAGAAGTGCGATCAGCAAGAAGCGTGGCTGTAAAACTCGTTTCATGACCTACCCCCTCATTTTTTCTGCCTTTTGAAATGAATTCATTGTCTATCCCCCACCAATATTGCCAATACTATCCATTACGACATTTTATTGCTATTTCCTGCCACAATATCATGAACTGCTGCGAATCAGACATGAACGACCGTTTTTGTCATAAAATGATTTCATGCTCCGCCAGATCTACTCCGCCAGAGATTACCGTTGGATAAAACGCAACGATCTGCAGCTTTGTTAAGTGGAACACCCCGAAAAAGCTTCCATAGTTCGATCAGGTACGGCAAATTGCTTGGCGAATAAGAGCGCTATTCGAGCCGCAACCCACGTCTTTCGGTTTGTTTTAGTTTATAATTGTTTATTTTGGTTGATAATAATTGCAAAGTTACATACAATGGAGTTGGAGGTGAGCATATGAAAGCGGACAAAGATCTGATAACCGCCCAAAGCCTTGCTGAAGCCTTGAACCTGTCGGTAGAAACGATTTGGAGATATACACGTGAAAAGAGGATTCCGTTTGTTGAACTGGGCCGCAGGCAGTATCGTTACCAGCTTGAGGAGGTAGTTAAAGCGCTGGATGGCGGTGGGGTTCATGAACAGTCAGCCCGCTATGAGACCAGGCCCGCCAAAAAGCTTACTTATCAGGACTATCTGGAAATCCCCGATGAACCGGGCTATCGTTTTGAGATCCTCAACGGCATGTTGGTCAAAGAACCTTCGCCCAATGTTATGCACCAGCGGGTTTCCCGCCGCTTGCAAAGGCTCCTGGAAGACTATTTTATGGAGGCTGATCCCCAAGGAGAGGTTTTTAACGCTCCGTTGGATGTTACGTTTCAGGACATATCCGTAGTCCAGCCGGATATTTTATATATTTCCGGCCTTCAACAATCAATAGTGAAAGACACCCGCATCGATGGTCCTCCCACCCTGGTGGTGGAAATTTTGTCTCCTTCCAACGGCCGCAAAGACCGCCTGCAGAAATTGCAGATATATCAGGAAGCCGGGGTGCAGCATTACTGGATAGTGAATCCCCAGGAAAATACCCTGGAATGTTTTGCTCTGCAAAACGGCTTATATACCCTGGCTGCGGCGGGAATGGACCATGATGTGGTAGAGCCTCCCGCTTTTCAAGGATTGTCGGTTGCTCTGAAGTCCTTGTGGTGAAACACGGAAGTTATTTCTAAAAGATTGGCATGGCGCGCAGATACATCAAGTATTATAATAGCTGTTATAATAGCTATAGCTAACATTGGATAGGAGGCATACTGCATGCATAAGAAAGTATGTAAAAAGCATATTTGGATCTGCCTGCTGGCCTGCTCCTTGATTTTTGCATATGGTACACCTCTTATCGGCGTCTCTTTTGATGGGAATCTCTTAAACAGTTCTTCCATCAACGGAGGGGCGGAACGCTCATCCATGAGCGGCGCAACTGTTCTATGGCATGTTAATGATTTAGCCATTACCGCTACTTCTGCAGAGATTTTAGTTTCGCCGGCGAAACACTCCCAATGGCTGCTGTTCAGCGTTCTAACCTCGTGGATCGCCGCCCAGATCATATGTCTCTTCTTTTCTTCCCGGCTCGCCGGCAGCCTGTGTTTACAATTCGATTCTATCCAGATAACCCTTTTTCTCCATGAAAAAGACGGCATGAAATGATATAACCGCTTTGCTTCGGGAGCGGCAGATCTCCCGGAGGGATAGCTGCGCTCAAAAAGCGCCTATCCGTGTCATTTCGTTCGTCAGGGCCCCGTCGCCGCCAGGCGATGATGCGCACCATCGGTCATAATTGGAGGAAAAATTGATGAATTCTAAATGGGTCTTTTTTATCATCGTTTTAATAACGGCTGTTTTATTTGGCATTGCTGTTTTCGGCCTCAAAATTGGCGGTTTAGAAATCAAAGGCGCCGGCCAGATGCGCTACGGAATAGATATCCGCGGCGGCGTGGAGGCCACCTATGAGCCCAGGGATCTGGGACGCAAGCCGACTGAAAATGAGCTCCAAGCTGTAAGGACCATCATTGAAACCCGTATGGACGCCAAAAACATTACCGATCGGGATGTAACCATCGACAAGAGCAATGGCAAAGTAATCGTCCGTTTTCCCTGGAAATCGGATGAAGCCAATTTCGACCCGCAACAGGCGGTAGCTGAGCTGGGTGAGACGGCCAGACTGACCTTCAAGGATCCTGACGGCGGTATTATCCTGGAAGGCAACGATGTAGCCAAATGCGCCGCCCGGTTAAGCCCCGCTGATAATGAACCCGTTGTCGATCTCGATCTGTCTCCCGCTGGAGCGGAAAAGTTTGCCAAGGCTACCGGCCGGCTGGTTGGGCAAAACATAAATATTTATATGGATGAAAGCTTGATTTCTACGGCAACTGTAATGACACAGATTACGGGAGGCAATGCGCAGATAACCAGGCTGGGAAGCCTGGAGGCCGCAGTCTCGCTGGCCAATAAGATCAGTTCAGGCGCTCTGCCCTACTCGCTGGTGGTAAAAAACTGCAATATTATCAGCCCCACCCTGGGCAGCAACGCCCTTGCGGTAATGGTGATGGCGGGCAAGGTTGCGTTCATACTGGTCTGCCTGTTTATGCTGGCGTATTACCGCCTGCCCGGATTGGTGGCATGCATCGCCTTGATTTTACAGGTTACCGGCCAGTTGCTGGCATTGTCGGTACCGCAGTTTACTTTGACGCTGCCGGGCATCGCCGGTTTGATATTGTCCGTTGGTATGGGCGTAGATGCCAACATCATCGTATCGGAACGCATCAAAGAAGAGCTTAACGCGGGCAAGACCCTCTTGAGGGCGATTGAAACCGGCTTTGAAAGGGCTTTTTCGGCCGTTTTTGACGGCAACATCACAGTGATCATCGTGGCCATCATCTTGATAATCTTCGGTTCCGGCGCCATGCTGTCATTCGGGTATACCCTTCTATGCGGGGTCATCATGAATTTTATTGCCGGTGTCACCGCATCCCGCCTTATGATACGTTCACTGGCCAATTTTAAGGCATTGCGTTTACCGCAGTATTTTGGTGCAAGGAGGGCTGCACAATGATCAGATTCTATAAACACCGCCATATATTTTTCGCGATTTCGCTTTGCATCGTGTTATTCGGGATTGTTGCCGCTTTTATCAACGGCATCCATCTTGATATTCAGTTTAAAGGCGGCACCATACTGAAATACGCCTACGTATCCACAATCGATGCCGAACAAGCGGAGAAGATCATTCAACAGTCGGTTGGGAAAATCACCAACTGCCAGCTGCAGTCCAATATGGCCCTGGATAATCAAATGCTGATCGTCAGTCTGGCCGGCAATGAAGCGCTAACCTCGGAGGAAGAACGCGCTGTCACTGCGGCGCTCACCCAGGCATATCCCGACAGGCAGCTGACATTGTCCGAATCGTTAACCGTTGAGCCATTCATCGGAAGGCATTTTTTCACCAATGGGTTGATCGCCATCGCGCTCTCATTTCTGCTCATACTCGTATACGTGGGATTCAGGTTTAGGAATATCGGCGGGCTTTCTGCAGGCGCTATGGCAATTATTGCCTTGTTTCATGACGTTTTTATCGTCACCGCGGTTTTTATAATCTTTAAAATCCCCTTAAACGACGCATTTATTGCCGCGATTCTTACCATCATCGGTTTTTCCATCAATGATACCATTGTCATTTATGACCGTATCCGGGAAAATGAGCATATCTTCCGGAAACAAACCTCCGCTGAGGAACTGGTCGACACCAGCATCAATCAATCCATGATGCGCTCAGTCAACACAAATATTGCGGTGTTTGTAAGTATTACCGTGGTGTATGTTTTCGCGCAGATATATGATATCGGATCTATTAGAGCATTCGCCCTGCCCATGATGTTTGGCACCATTTCCGGCTGTTACTCAACCATCTGTATCGCGGGGCCGCTTTGGACCATGTGGCAAAATCACAAAAAGAATAAAGGCCTTGCAGCCTGCTAAAATATGAAATGGCATAGCGGCTATATTGTCCGAAGCAAGCACCAAGGGGCGGTTTCTCCCGCCCCTTTGGCAACTCAATGAACTGATCCGCCTCATACATTTCACTTTTATCACAGATTACCACATCCCCCAGAAAGGGAGAACCGTCCCCTAGCTCGGGAGGCAGCAGAGGACGGCAGGTTGAGGAAGCATAGGAACGTGGAATGGCTATCATTCCCGAATTACCTTTGATTATCGCAGTCTCAGAGGGAAATTCGGAGGGAGGTGAAAGCACTGTTTTCCTTGTCCCTGTAATTATGATAAAACCTCATGGTTAGAGGTATTGTTTTCTAAAAGAAAAAAAGGATTGGACAGCAACCTTACTGAACCTTTTTCAAAGCCAGTTTCGATTGCTGCTTGTGATAGTCTAGGTACTCAGACAGACGCCGTGAAGAAGAATTTATAATCTGATTCCTGGATATGCCTTCCTTAGAGGCCAGTGCAAGAGCTTTGGTATTTTCGCCGACATTGTAGCAAATGTGAGCGTCACTGTTGATGCTTACTAAAGCCTTATATTTTTTAGCCATCTTGGCAAAGTCAGTGCACAGCGGAAAACTTCCGGGTCGAACTATGAATGAGCTATTATTCAGTTCCAAGGCTTTATTATAATCCCTGGCGGCCCTTACCACTGTTTCTGCGTCAACGGGGTATTTAGGGTTTCCGGGATGGGTGATCACGTGCACAAAGGGATTCTTTATCGCGGCCACCATCGCTACCGTGTTTTCCTCCAGAGTTGTTCCGCTATATCCAGTGTCATCGTGAAATCCGGCCAAAACGATATCCAGATAATCAGACAATACGATCTCCGGCATATCGATGTTACCGGCAGAGTCCAGAATATTGGCTTCCACACCCCTTAAAACCTCAACTCCTTGCATTACGCGGGGGAGAGAAATCAAATTCGTAAAGTGATACCAGTGAGGAGCTCCGGGCATGTTCAGCCCATGATCGGTAATCGCTATGGTTTTTAAATCTTTTTCACCAGCCGCCTCAACGATCTCTTTTATCGTGCTGTAGCCATGACCACTGGCAGTGGTATGAATGTGCAAATCTGCTTCCATTCTCATCATTTCTTATTTCACCTCCTTTCATTTTAATTTTACAATCTGAATATTAATTAACATCAATTGATAAGTAAATTTTATGTAATCTTTAGGTTTGGATATGTTTACAACGGCCGGGGACTTTTATCGGGATAATTATCTGTCAGGAGTCAAAACAATTTGGCGGATCACTTGAGTTATGGGAACTGTCTCCTTATTGTTCCATGGGGGTAAATTTTCTATAATTATAATGATGATTAATGTGTAGGGCGGGGAGAAACGAAGATGTTGGCTAAAGCGGCGACGGTGTTTACTGTAGTAGGATTGGTTTTGTTTTCCTATGGAGGTCTGTCTTATCTCAAGATAAGCCGTGAGCTTCAAAAACTCAAAGAAGAGGACCTGGTGGCTTATTACCTGGACCTCTTCTATAATTTGCTGCCCCGCCCGTTCTGGAGTGCGGTGGCCGGCCTGATCTTGATGCTCATGGGCTTTGTCACCGGCATTGCGGCATTTTGCTTCGAGAAGTAAACCTGCTTTGATCTTATTACGGGCTACTCCATCAACAGGATGCGGGCGCCTACGGCCAGCAGGAGCACTCCTAAGATGTCTCTTATTTGGAAATCACATTGCTTCATGCCAAAAGCCCCTATGTTGTCAATGATCAATGCGGTTAAAATCTGAGCCACAATAATGGCAGTGGTGGCATTGCCAACCCCAATCTGCGGTATGGTGCGCACCACTGCGTATATAATCACCACATTCATAATACCGCCCAAATAGGCGTACCAGGGAACCTCCTGCAGTTTGCTGGTCTGCCAGCCTATCCCCAAAGCCAAAATAATCAATGATACGGTCAACACCCCGATGACATGCACCACCAGGGTCGATTGCCAGATTCCGATCACCTTGCCCAGGGCCGCGTTAAATGTTCCTTGCAGGGCCATAGCCGCTCCGGATAGGGCTGCCAAACCCAAATAAAGCCAATTCACCGCTTGTGCTCCTTTCGCCTCTGTTGGCTATATTGTTTATAACCGCCAGTGGTTTTATGCAAGGAGCTAACTGCAGCGCCCTTTAGAAGCGGTCCCAGACCCCGTAAATCCATTTCAAATAACAGGCCCGGGCTCGACGCAGCTTATTGAGCTTATCACGCAACTGCTGGCGTTCTGTGAAATTGCCGCAATTGACCAGCTGTTCCTTCAATCGCTCGATATCTTCCTGCAGATCATGGAGTGTCTTTCCTACCCAGCCGTTTTGCACCGCTTACCACCCCGTTAAAAATGTTAACCCACTATAGTTTACGGAGTATTATGGCATAGGTGCCGATCGGCACATGGAATCATTTGGTATCAGGCCTAAATAAAGGTGGCCAGAGCGATGATGACAACGCCGATGCAGAAGCCCATCCACCGGCTGCGCATTCCTTGGGCCGATGCCTGCGGCCACAGCTGAAACACAACTAAATAGAGCATTATGCCCGAAGCAAAGCCTAACAGCCAGGGCAATAACTGCGGCACCATAGCTATGCCCAGTTTTCCGGCGCCAGTCCCCAGCGGAGTGATCAGGCCTATGGCAGCCGTCTCCAGCAGAATGCGCAGGCGGCGCTGCCCCCCCATCAGCAAGGGGGCGGCTATAGCCATGCCCTCAGGAATATTATGTATAGCAATGGCCAGGGCGATCACCATGCCGGTGCGCGCCTTAAGTTCCCCGCCCATAGCGATGGCCATGCCCTCAGGCAGGTCATGCATGGCTATCCCCAGCATGATCAGGTAACCAAGTCCCAGCAAAGTCTCCGGCCCCTTCATCTTTTTTCCCAGCCAGAGATCACAGAAAAAGATGGCGGCGACGCCCAGCAGAATGCCCCCCAAAGCGGCTTTAGGACTGCTCAACAGAGCGGATGGCAACATATCCAGCAACACTACCGCCACCATTACGCCCGAAGCCAGGCCAAGAAAAACGGCCAGGCTGCGGTTGCTCCAATTGCGCTTCATAAAAAGCACCAGGGCCCCGACGGTAGTGCAGAATCCCGCCGCAACGCTCATAAATATTACATTATCAAACACCTTCATTCCCCCGGCCGCTTAACCCATAATAATAATTCTTATGTGGTAAACGGCCGGATTAGGATTTTTTTGAGTGACAGCCGGGGCCGGACGCCGTCCCCAAATGGAATTTACGGGCTATTCCGGCCAGTTGAAATAATTACCAGCGGATTTGCGCTTAGCAGTAATATTCACAGCAAAAATCTCATAAGGTGCAGCAAGGAGGTGGAAAGAGGTGTGGAAAAATTTAAGCATTGAATTGAATGGACTGGCCCGGGCGATTCTATTATCGCTGCTCCTGGCAGCGGCTGCTGCTGTGGTTGTGTATTATACCAACCTGTCGGAGGAGCTGTTTGGGCTTATGGCCCAGTTGATCCTGGCCCTAGGCGTTTTTACAGGAGCGGCCTATGTTGCCAAGGTTCGTGCCAGCCGGGGTCTGGTCAGGGGGTTGAATTTCGGGGTGATGATCTTTATCCTTATGCTCATTGCAACTGTGGCCATCAGTCCCGGCTTACTCAGTTTAAAAGGTTCACTTTACAACCTTTTGCTCTGTTTGGCATCCGGGGCTTTGGGCGGCATCCTGGGCATCGGGCTGAGCAACAATTCTTAGAAAATCCCTACGATGGAAAAACCAGAAAACAGCCAGCAAAGCCGACTCACCCGGCTCCGCTGGCCGTCTTTTTACAGACTGTAGCGGTACCTGCCGTTTCCCGGTCAGGTCCGATCTCTAAACCATTGCGACTCTTCATTTTATCCCCAACCATTAACCCCATATCTTCATCAAAAGATTGCGCAGGAAACCCGGGAGCCTAAAGTAATATACCCGCACTTGTTTTTGCCTCCTTAAAATAAACACTACCTTTTCTGGTATTGTATGATTGTCTGTTAAAAAAGGTGACAAATATTTAGGACGGGGTCAAATAAGCGGTGCCGGTTCCAGCCAGAAAAGCGGGCAATTCGGCTCTTTTAAGGCTGACTACCTTTTTGATGGGAATACTGTTTTTGAATACCCGGCCATAAGAGCGGTTGGCCAGACGGGCGTCCAGAACGATCAATAGTCCGCGGTCGCTTTCACTGCGGATCAAGCGCCCGGCGCCTTGCTTAAAGCGGACCGCAGCATCGGGCAGCATGAAGCCCTGAAAACTGCTGCGTCTTTGCAGCCGGAAATAACGGTCGCCGGCACTGCAGAAAGGGTCGGCCGGGGAACGGAAGGGCAAGCGTACCATAACCAGGGTTTGCAGAACCTCCCCTTTGAGATCGACCCCTTCCCAAAAGGTCTCCAATCCCATCAATACAGTATTGGGAGCCTCGATGAACAACTCCATAAGGCGCTTGAATTCTCCATCCTCACCCTGCACCAGGAGGCAGAGTCCTTGTTCATCGGCCCAATCCCGCAAGTCTTTGGAGGCCTGGCGCAGCTCTTTGCGCGAGGTGAACAAGACCATGGTGCGGC
>DHBS01000044.1:14484-15463 GCA_002398825.1 Syntrophomonas sp. UBA4922
CCATGGTGCGGCCCTGGGTGACGGTGAGAATATCCTTCAAGGCATTGGCTACGGCCTTGGGGAAACCGGCCGAGGTCGGATCAGGCATATCGTAAAGCGACAAAAGCAGGGCTTGCTTATCATACTCGAAAGGGGAGTACTGCAGTAAGGTCTGTACCCGATCGCGGTCGTCCAGGCAGTTAAGCCCATTCTTTTCGATGAAGTAGCTGAACGAGTCCTCAATGGTCAGGGTTGCCGAAACCATCACCAGGGACTCCAATTTGCTGAACAATCGCTGATGCAGAAGCTCCCCGATGCGGATACTGGAAGATGACAGTCTTACCGGCTGACCATCTTGAAACTCCACCCAGCAAAGCGTATCCGGCCTGTCAGGGGACTCTTCCATGACCATAAAGGCATTTTCCGATCCTTCCCTGAGCAACTGAATCACCGCATTGATCTCCACTTCCTCCTCCATCCCGTTTAGCTCCGCTTTGAGCTCGGCAAGACGGTGAATCAAGAGGTTCATCAAGTGCTGCCAGCCGGTATAATTGTCGATCAGCTCAGCAAACCACCGGCTTTGGAAATCCTGGTGTTCCAGGACCCGGGCATGATCATCCCGGACTTTTACGGCTTTAATCGCGGCAAAACAGGCTTCTAAATACTCTCCGCAACGGTAGACCATGGTGGAAAGCTCGTTTAAAGCGGCCATCAGGTTGGGATAGCGGCCTTTGAGATACTGCAGGTAGCCGCGCTCGTGCCTGCGTTCCTTGCTGTACAACAGCCGCAGGATATCCCGGCACTCTTCAAGTGAGAACACCGCCGACAGCTTGTCAAAAGATTCCCGCTCGAAGGTATGGGCCTCGTCAATAATCAGGTAATGATATTCCGGCAGGATGCTGTTATCAACCAAAAGGTCCGAAAGCAGCAGAGAATGATTGACTATCAATAAATCAGCCTTTTCCAGGCGCTTTAACATTTTTAAACGGAAGCATTTTTC
>DHBS01000044.1:15600-18784 GCA_002398825.1 Syntrophomonas sp. UBA4922
CATTTTTAAACGGAAGCATTTTTCACGGTAAGGGCAGAGTTCACGGGCACAACTGCGCCGGTTGGCGGCCAACAGACCCCAGTGCCGCATAAGCTCCCCGGGCAGCCCCAGTTCTTTTCGATCACCGCTTTCAGTGCTCTCCGCCCATGACAAGACCGCGGTTATAAATCTCTCCTGCTCGTCATCAAGCTTCTGTTTGCCGGCCAGGATGCTCATATACTGGTTCCAGCACAGGTAATTTTCTCGGCCTTTGGCCTCTGCAACAGAGTAACCGGAACCCAGAATATACTTAAGATCGGGGATGTCATGTTCGGTCAATTGCTCTTGCAAAGCCCGGGTGCGGGTGGAGACCACCACCTTTTCACCGCTTTCCAGAGTCCACAGAATCGCCGGCACCAGATAAGCGAAGGATTTCCCCACCCCGGTGCCCACTTCGGCTACCAGGAATTCCCGGTTGGCAAAGGCATCGGCCACCGCCTCAGCCATCTTTACCTGTTCATCACGGCGCCGGTATTGTTTGATGTGCTGTTCCATTGCTCCGCCGGGCCGAAAATAGGCAGCCACGGCCTCGCGGTTAAAGCTCATGAGCCAGAATACTCCTTTGAAAGGCGTTCTCTCCTGCCACCGGTTTCAGTAAAACGCTGCCACCGCGGTATCATTATGGAGGTGTTGGCCTGGCGCCAACGGCCGTGCTTAAGCTCGCAGCGCATTCCATTCATAGACTATTCGATAGGAATCACTTCCCAGGCCTTGCCCTGGGGTCTTATATGGTAGGCTGCTTCCACCCTGACCTGTTCGTTTTGCAGCAACTCCCGCTGGGCGGCCAGGCTTTCCAGGCGGGTTTTCACCGCCAGCCCGCAGCTGGCAGATATCTCCCGGGGGATGGGAATCACCAGGTATTCAGCCCCGGACCTATGCAAGACCTTTTCCGCCTTCAAGGCCTGTGTGGTGGTGCTGAAGGTTAAAAGGCCATAATCATCTAGTTTAATCAACTGTTTGCTCATTGTGACCGACCTGTCCTATTTGTAATTGATGGGGCCTCTATTGAATAAGGTGCCTCGGGCATCGCTTACAATGCGATCATCACACCAAATTTCGGCTTCAGCGAAGATCATGTTTTTACCCGCCCGCACCACTTTGCCGGTGCCCCGAAGCTTTGAGCCCAATGGTACCGAGGTAATCACTGAAGCGGAAAGGTCTACCGTAACCCCGGTTATCCCCAGGGAGCGAACCGCATTGCCCATGACTGCGTCTGCCAGCGAGATAATCAGCCCGCCATGCACTAATCCCAGCGGATTGCAGTGCTTCTCTGCGGTCACGACTTCAAATTCAGATAAACCTGGACCCAGTCGCACAAGTTCCAAACCCAGGAGCTGATAGTAAAGGGTGTCTTTAAGCGATCTGCTCAGATAATCGCATAACTTTTCGTCAATGCCGGCATTTACTACAGCCACAATGATTCCTCCTCATTTGTTGATAAGGTTAATTATAGCATAAGCGGTGGATTTGCTAATATGTGCCTTAAGCTGCGGCTTTCATATTCGCCTCTGTTTTGGTGCAAATTAATTTTAATTAACAGGAGGTGAGGTAAAAGGTGCAGGATAATCAAAGAGACTGGACCAGGCTCTTGGCAATGGCATTATCTGTGGTAATAATTCTGGTGACGCTGTGGTTCACGATGGGGAGAAAACCTCCGGCGGAAGTGCCGCAGAAGCCGCAGACGGTGCCGGAGGAGCGACAGGCCGAAACCGATTGGTACGTCAAATTCTCGGTTAAAGATCAAAAATCCACCGCCTATTTAGAATACGGGGGAGTGCGGCCATCCAGCGGCGGCAGCTATTATATCGGCGGGGTTGCTGTTCACCCTATTTATCCGGGTGTAGATCCGCGCAAACCCATTATCCCCTATGGAACCATGATATATCTGGAGGAACCCATCACTGTACAGGGCCGTGAAATGTCAGCCTTCAAAGTCTTCGATACCGGGGATATATATTACGGGCGCTATGGCGCCACCCCTTATTGGATTGATGTCTTCCTGGGACGCGGCAATTATTACAGCGATCGCAGCGCTGGGGAATTCGGCATCAAAACTGTCGATTATTACTGGTATGAACCGTGGCGATAACTGGAGCAGCAAGGCCCTGAACGGCATAATTCCGCCCCGCCCCGCGCTTTACGGCAGCGCATGGCGGCCTTAGACCGTATCGATGCGGTAAATTCCAATTCCGATTATTTATATGCTACAAATCCAGCCCGGCCAGTTTATCTAGCGGCTGAAGCGGTGCAAATAACCCTGAATATATTCGCTAACCGCGCCGGCAGGCGAATAAATGCCAAAATGCCCCTCGCAGAGAATATCCGCATTTAAAGCCAGGAGCTTTTCCATGGATTTCTTCCACTGCACCTTGTCAGAACCCCACTCTTTGGTAAAAGGGCCATGTATATCCTGGCCGAACAGAATGCGCTGTTTATCGATATCCACATAGACCGCGATACTTCCCGGGGTGTGTCCCGGGGTATGGACGCAATGCAGGGCCAAATCCCCAATCATCACGGTTTCGTCGCCGCAAATAACCCGGTCCACCTTGACTCCCCGATACTTCACCCCATACCAGGCGGCAGCGGTAAGCTCGGGCCGGCCTTCTTCTATAGCCGGCAGTTCCAGGCGATGGGCAATGACTTTCGCTCCCAGGATATCCTTGAAAGCCTCAAGCCCGCCGATATGGTCGATATGCCCGTGGGTCACAATAATCGTTTTGATGTAATCAAGGTTTAACCCGCTGTACGCCATATTATCCATGATCTGAGCTACGCTGCCCCCTGCTCCGGTATCAATCAAGCAGGATGAACCGGGTGCTTCCACCAGATAAACCAGACAATCCTCGGCATCAGATAGTCTTCCGCCTCCCACCTGATATACACACGGCGCTATTTTTACAACTTTTTTTCTCATGTCTTATCCCCTTGTCCGCACATTATCTAAATTATGCAAAATATCTCTTTTAGATTACCTCTACCGCTGTGGCTTTTCAAATAATCTGTGGCGTCTGGAGACAGGCAGGAGCGTTTTAAGACCGGGGCAGTTTTTCAAAACCCGGCTCCACTTGCGTCCAAGCAAAAACAGCAGAGCGGGCGACGGAAGCGAAGGGCAAGGCCTGAAATAGGCCCGCGATTGAGGCGT